>DASRGI010000260.1:0-8035 GCA_035651095.1 Acidimicrobiales bacterium
CTGACGCAGCGGTCGCACGTCCACGCCGGGCGCGTGCATGTCGACGACGAATCCGGTGAGGCCCTTGTGCTTCGGCGCGTCGGGGTCGGTGCGCATGATGATCTCGCCGATGTCGCTGTACTGGGCGCCGGAGGTCCACACCTTCTGGCCGGTGATGATCCACTCGTCGCCGTCCCGCACGGCCTTCGTCTGCAGCGACGCCAGGTCGGACCCGGCGCCGGGCTCGCTGAACAACTGGCAGGCGATGATGTCGCCCCGGTACAGCGAGGCCAGGTACTTCTGGCGGACGGGCTCGGTGGCATGGGCCAGGATCGTCGGGGCGATCATGCCCAGGCCGATGCCGAACGGCGCCATCGACGGGGTGTCGAACCGGCTCTCGGCCGACTGCCAGATGCGCTCGTAGGACGGCGCCAACCCGCGCCCGCCGTATTCGACTGGCCCGGTGATCCAGCCGAAGCCGGCGTCGTACACCTTGGCCCGCCACGCCTTGGCGTCGGCCACCTCGGCCTGCTCCTGCTCCTTCGACTTCTCGGCGAAGAGGGCGACGCTGTCGGACCCCTCACCCCAGACGATCTTCTCCTCCGGCCGGGGCTTGGCGTTGGCCTCCAGGAAGGCGATGGCGTCTGCTTCGAATGACTTCTCGGTGGTATCCCCCATAGGGCGCCCACACTACTTGACCGCGCGGTCAAGTCCAGCCGGGCCAAACTGTGTGGGCGTGATCGCTGCCTTCTCCATAACGCCGTTGGGCGTGGGCCATTCGGTGGGCCCCCTCGTGGCCGAAGCCGTCCAGATCGTGCGTGACAGCGGGCTGCCCAACGAGACCAACGCCATGTTCACCAACATCGAGGGGGAGTGGGACGAAGTGATGGACGTCATCAAGGCCTGCGTCGAGAAGGTGGCCTCGGCCGCGCCCCGCGTGAGCGTGGTGGTGAAGATCGACTACCGACCGGGTACCACCGACGCCTTGCACCACAAAGTCGAGTCGGTCGAACGATGGCTGCAACCCTGAAGGGCCACCTCCTGGTGGCCACCCCGGCGTTGGGCGACCCCAACTTCGAGCGGACCGTCATCCTCGTCCTCGAGCACAACGACGAGGGGGCGCTGGGCGTGGTGCTGAACCGACCCAGCGAGAGCGACTTCGTCGACCCCCTGCCCGACTGGTACGGCTTCGCCGCCTACCCGCCGGTGGTGTTCGTGGGCGGGCCCGTGTCCCGCCAGTCGGCCATCGGCCTGGCCCGGGCCGCCTTCGGCACGGCCAGCCCCCGGGCCGCGGCGGAGGGCTGGGTGCCCGTGCTCGACACCATCGGAACCGTCGACCTCACCATGCGACCGGAGGACGTGGACGCCGAGATCCAGGAGGTCCGCGTGTTCGCCGGGTACGCGGGCTGGGGCGAGCAGCAACTGGAGGAGGAGATCGAGTCGGGCGCCTGGTTCGTCGTGCCCGCCGAGCCCGACGACGCTCTGTCCACCCACCCCGAGGGCCTGTGGCGCCGGGTGCTGCGCCGCCAGCCTGGGCGCCTGGCCCTGTTCGCCAACTACCCGCCCGATTGCGCCTTGAATTAGCGTCCGGTCATGACCCGTCGCGAGGCACTCGTGTTGCGCGCCTTCGTGGTGTGGACCTTCTACGTCTGGATCACCCGGCTCTGGAACATCTGGCGGGACGCCAACCACGGCGCCGCGTTCAAGCTCGTGCACACCGTGCTGGCCATCGTGTCCGTAGCCTTCGCCTACGCCGCCTGGCAGATCGTCCGGCGCAACCGCAAGGAGGCACGCCATGGTCCCGAGCACGAACACCAACGGGAGCATTCCTGAGCTTCACCGCCGCGCCCTCGACGGCACCCACGGCCTGGTGGCCGGTGTGCGGGAGGGCCAGTGGCGCGACCCCACTCCCTGCGCCGACTGGGACGTGCGGGAGTTGGTGAACCACATCGTGGCCGAGAACTTCTGGGTCGCGCCCATGCTCGCGGGCAAGAGCATCGAGGACGTGGGCGCCCAGTTCGACGGTGACGTGCTGGGTGACGACCCGCTGGCCGCCTACGACCGCTCCGCAGCCGACGCCGCCGGCGCGGCGGACGAGCCCGGCGCCATGGACCGGCCGGTCGGCGTGTCGTACGGGCCCGTGCCCGGTTCGGTGTACGTGGGCCACCGCTTCCTCGACGTGCTCATCCACGGGTGGGACCTGGCCAAGGCCACCGGCCAGGACACGTCGCTCGACCCCGAACTGGTGCAGGCGTGCTGGGACCTGGCCGAGCCCGAGGAGGCCATGCTCAAGGGCAGCGGCCTGTTCGGCCCGGCCGACGGCGTGCCCGTGCCCGACGGCGCCGACCTCCAGACCCGCCTGCTCGCCCTCCTCGGCCGCCGGGCCTGACGCCCCGGGCGACCCCGGGCCCACACTCCGCCCGCCGGCTCCGCCCGCTCGCTCCGCCCTCGATTCGACACGAGCGCTCCAGGGGGTGAAGCACCCCGGTCGAATCGCCGGCCTCAGTGGGGGGCCAGCAGCACCAGGGCGGCGGCCATCGAGAGCGGTACCGCCACCAGGCCGATGGCCGACACCGTGCGCACGGACGGCGTGGCCCGCACGGAACGAGCGGCCTGGTACCAGAGCACGGCCGACAGCGACCCGGTGACGGCCAGGTTGGGCCCCAGGTCCAGCCCCACCAGCAGGGCATGGGGATGCAGCGGGTGGCGTGACCCCAACAGCACGGCGGCAGGCAGGTTGTTGACCACCACGGCGGCCACCGCCCCCAGCACCGCCGTTTGCAGCCGCCCGGCGTGGGCCAGCAGGTGGGCGGGTCCGTCCCACACCCGGGCCAGCGTGCCCAGGGCCACGGCCACCAGGAACACGCCGCCGAGGACGAGCGGATCGAGAGCGGCCACCAACCGCCGGAACCCGACCCGGCGCCACGCCACCGCGGCCCCGCCCACCAGCAGCACGGGGAGGGCCGGGGAGCGCAGGGCGACCACCAGCGCGGCCGCGACGACCGTGGCGGCCACGCCCACGCCGCCGCGGAACGGCACCGCCACGTGGTGGTCGCCGTCGCCGACCACCCGCTCGCGGTGGGGGAGCAGCAGCACCACGAGCGCCGTCACCAGCACCGCGGCCAACCACGGCCCGGCCATGTGGCGGGCGAATGCCAGGCCCGACTCCCGGCCCTGGCCCACCACCAGGAGGTTGGTGAGGTTCGACCCCGGCAGCAGCAACGAGGCGGCGTTGGACATCACGAGGGTGCCGTAGAGGAAGGGCCGCTCGTCCAGGCGCCGGTGCCGGGCCGACAGCACCAGCACGGGGGTGAGGAAGGCCACCGACGTATCCAGGTTGAGCACCACGGTCACGGCCGCCACCAGCGCCAGCAGGGTCAACAGCAGCACGACCCGGCCGCTCCTACCCGCCCGCCCCACCCGGCCCAGCCGGGTCCCGGCGGCGTCGAACAGCCCGTCGCCGTGCGCCACCACGCCCACCAGCAGCAACCCGGCCACCAGCACGAAGGGCGGCCAGGTCTGGGCCAGGGCGGAGCGAGCCGACCTGGGCGCACCCACGACGGCGACCGCCGCGGCCACCACCCCGGCAGCCACGAGTGCCCGCCGCCAATCCCACATCGCCCCACTGTTGCAAACGTCGCAGCGACGCCGTTGCACGAGCAGTGCGAGGATGGCTCGGTGGACACCCTCGAAGTGGACCCTCTCGACCCGTTTGCCCCCGAGCACCGGCCCAACCCCTATCCCGTCTACCACCGGCTCCGGGAGACCGACCCGGTGCACTGGAACGAGGGGCAGGGGGCCTTCCTCCTCACCCGTTACGCCGACTGCATCGACGTGCTGCGCGCCCCCGGGGCCAGCGTGTCGCCGGACAACGAGGCGCCCGGCCGCCACAAGGACCAAGCCGTCGACCCCATCCGCACGGCGATGGACAGCCAACCCATGCTGTTCCTCGACCCGCCCGACCACACCCGCATCCGGGGCCTGGTGAGCAAGGCGTTCACCCCTCGGGCCGTCGAGGCCATGCGTCCCCACATCGAGGAGCTGGTCGACGGGTTGCTCGACGACGTGGCCGAGCGAGGCGAGTTGGACGTGGTGGAGGACCTGGCCTTCCCCCTCCCGGTCATCGTCATCGCCGAGATGCTGGGCGTTCCCCCGGAGGACCGCGACCAGCTGAAGCCGTGGTCGCGCGACATGGCCCGCACCATCGACCCCGTGGTCACCGAGGAGACCATGCAGACCGCGGCCATGTCCGCCATGCAGTTCGTGAACTACCTGAACGGCCTGATCGACGAGCGCCGCCAGCACCCGGGCGACGACCTCCTGTCCGCCCTCATCGCCGCCGAGGACGAGGGCCAGAAGCTCACCCACGAGGAGCTCCTGGTCAACACCATCCTCCTGTTCATCGCCGGGCACGAGACCACCCAGAACCTGATCTGCAACGGCCTCCTCGCCCTGCTGCGAAACCCCGATCAGCTCGACCTCCTGCGCCGGCAGGCCGCCGACCCGGCCGTGGCCAAGAACGCGGTCGAGGAGATGCTCCGCTACGACGGTCCCGTGCAGCTCACCGGCCGCCACCTCACGGCCGAGGTCACGCTGTCGAGCGACGGGCGGACCCTCCCCGAAGGCACGACGGCCATCACCCTCGTGTCCGCGGCCGGTCGCGACCCGGCCATGTTCGACGACCCCGACCGCTTCGACATCGCCCGTCCCAACGCCAACCGCCACATCGGATTCGGGCAAGGGGTGCATTTCTGCCTGGGGGCACCGCTGGCCCGGGTGGAAGCGCAGGTGGCCGTTCCCGCCATGCTCCGCCGATTCGCGAAGCTGGAGCTGATGGTGGACGAGCCGGAGTATCGGGAGAACTTCACCCTGCGGGGTCTGGCCACACTCCCGGTGCGCGTCACGCCGTGATCCCCCGGGCCCAGGCGGAGGCCCGGGACGCGTCCGACCCGCTCGCCTCGTTCCGGGACGAGTTCGCGGTGGCCGCCGGCGACAGCACGGTCTATTTCGACGGCAACTCGCTGGGCCGCCTGCCCTACGCCACGCTGGGTCGTATCGAGGAGGTGGTGGCCCGCGAGTGGGGGACGGGGCTCATCCGCTCGTGGGAGAGCTGGGTCGACCTGCCCACCCGCGTGGGCGACCTGCTGGGCACCACCCTGCTGGGTGCCCGGCCCGGCGAGGTGGCCATCGCCGACTCCACCACGGTCAACCTCTTCAAGCTGGCCGACGCCGCCCTCGACGCCCACCCCCACGGGCGGGTGATCGTCACCGACGACCAGAACTTCCCCACCGACCACTACGTCCTCCAGGGACTGGCCGCCGAGCGCGGCCTCGAGCTGCGCACGTTCGCCAGCGACCCCGTGCACGGGCCCGACGGCGACTCCCTGGGCGCCGCCCTGCGGGCCAGCCACAGCACCGGTGGTGACGTGGCCCTCGTCTGCCTGTCCCACGTGGGCTACAAGTCGGGCGCCATCGCCGACATGAACACCCTCACCTGGTTGGCCCACGAGGTCGGCGCGCCCGTGCTCTGGGACCTCAGCCACTCGGTGGGCTCGGTGCCCGTCGACCTCACCGGCTCGGGCGCCGACCTGGCCGTGGGCTGCACCTACAAGTACGTGAACGCGGGGCCGGGCGCCCCCGCCTTCGCCTACGTGCGGGCCGAGGTCCAGCCCTTCGTGCGCCAACCCATCTGGGGCTGGTTCGGGCAGGAGGACCAGTTCGAGATGGGCTCCGAGTACCGGCCGAGTGCGGGCATCCGGCAGCAGGTGGTGGGGACGCCGCCGGTGCTCGGCATCGTGGCCGTGGAGGAAGGCGTGCGCATCCTGGCCCGGGCCGGGATGGACGCCTTGCGGGCCAAGTCGGTCGAGCTGACCGGGTTCGCCGTGGCCCTCCACGACGAGTGGCTCGCGCCCCTGGGCTTCACCCTGGCGTCGCCCCGCGACCCGGCCCGCCGGGGCTCGCACGTGTCCGTGGCCCACCCCGAGGCCCGCAAGCTGTGCCAGGCCCTGATCGAGCAGGGCGTGGTGCTCGACTTCCGTACGCCCGACGTGGCGCGCCTGGGCCTGGCCCCGCTGTACACCCGCTTCGTGGATGTCTGGGATGGGATGGACCGGTTGCGGGCGTTGGCAGCTTCATGAGGCGACGGTGAAGCAGAAGGGCTGGCTCCGCCGGCTGCTGCCGTTCCTCCTCGCCCACCGCCGCAACGTGCTGCTCGCCTTCGCCGGCGGCATCGTGGGCCAGGCCATCGCCGCCCTCACGCCGGTGATCGAGAAGATCCTGATCGACGACGGCGTGGTCGCCCACCGGCGTTCGCTGGCTCCCTGGATCGTCCTTCTGGTGGCGGCCGGCTTCGCCCGCTTCGGTCTGGCCTTCGTGCGCCGCTACTTCGGCGGGCGGGTGGCCCTCGACGTCCAGTACGACATCCGCAACGCCATCTACGACCGCTTGCAACGGCTCGACTTCGCCCGCCACGACGAGATGCAGACGGGCCAACTGGTGTCCCGGGCCAGCTCCGACGTGGCCTTGCTGCAAGGGCTGCTGTCGTTCCTCCCGGTGATGACCGGCAACATCCTCATGCTGTTCATCTCCCTCGGCGTGATGCTCTGGTACTCGCCCTTGCTCACGTTGGTGGCGCTGCTGGTCATCCCCCTGGTGGCGGTGGTGGCCCTGCGCCTGCGCACCACCGTGTTCCCCGCCGCGTGGGACTCGCAGCAGCGCGCCGCCGAGGTGGCCGGGGTGGTGGACGAGGCCGTCACCGGCGTGCGCGTGGTGAAGGGGTTCGGCCAGGAGGACCGGGAGCTTCACCGCCTCACGGACGCGGCCGAGGACCTGTTCGGGAGCCGGGCCCGGGCCGTGCGCATCCAAGCCAAGTTCGCCGCCGCCCTGCAGGGCATCCCGTCGCTGGGACAGGTGGCCGTGCTCGCCCTGGGCGGGTGGCTGGCCCTGCACGGCCGCATCACCTTGGGCGTGTTCTTCGCCTTCTCCACCTACGTGCTCCAGCTGGTGGCGCCCGTCCGCATGTTCGCCATCACCCTCGCCGTGGCCCAGCAGGCCCGGGCCGGGGCCGAGCGCATCTTCGAGATCCTCGACGCCAATCCGGTGGTCGCCGAGCAGCCCGATGTGCCCGACCTGCCGGCCATCGAGGGCGAGGTCGTGTTCGACGACGTCGATTTTGGTTATCTCCCTTCCGAACCGGTGCTGCGGGGCTTCTCCCTCCGCGTCGAGCCGGGGGAGACGGTGGCGCTGGTGGGGGCGTCGGGCTCGGGCAAGTCGACGGTGGCCCTGCTCCTTCCGCGCTTCTACGACGTCCACCGTGGCGCCGTCACCGTCGACGGGGTGGACGTGCGGGGCGTGACCTTCGAGTCCCTGCGTCGGCAGGTGGGCGTGGTGTTCGAGGAGTCGTTCCTCTTCTCGGCCAGCGTGCGCGACAACATCGCCTACGGGCGGCCCGATGCCACCGACGAGGAGGTGGTGGCCGCCGCCCGGGCGGCCGAGGCCCACGAGTTCATCCTGGCCCTGCCCCACGGGTACGAAACGGTGGTCGGGGAGCGGGGCCTCACCCTGTCGGGCGGGCAGCGCCAGCGCATCACTCTGGCTCGAGCCCTCATCACCGACCCGCGCATCCTGGTGCTGGACGACGCCACCTCGGCCGTCGACGCCCGCGTCGAGGAGGAGATCCACGACACGCTGCGCCGGTTGATGCAGGGCCGCACCACACTGCTGGTTGCCCACCGGCGCTCGACGCTGCGGCTGGCCGATCGCATCGTGGTGGTGGACAAGGGCGCGGTGGTGGACAGCGGGTCGCACGAGGAGCTGCTGGCCCGCTCGGCCCTGTACCGCTCACTGTTGGCGGGGCCGGGTGACAGCGTCGAACACGTCGAGGATGACGAGGCGGCGGCCACCGCCGGCGTCACCCAGTCGGCGTGGGATCGCCGCGACGTGGAGGCGGCCACCCGAGCCGCCCGGGCGGCGGCGGGCGGGGCCGCGCTCAACGGGGGTGGGCCCGTCGGCTCGCGGGGCGGCGGGGGGAGCGGCTTCGGTGGTGGCGGCGGGTTCG
>DASRGI010000261.1:0-9770 GCA_035651095.1 Acidimicrobiales bacterium
CCAGCCAGGAACACCAGCGTGGTGGCCACTCCCCGGCGCAGGTGGAGCTTGTCGCTCAGGCCGGTGACGAGCGGGTTCAGGACGACGGCGAAGAAGCCGGCGACGACCACGTAGGTCAGGACCCGCTGCAACTCCCACACGAGCAGGACACCGAGGGCCGAGACGATGACGGCGCCGATGGTCCCGAAGATGATCCGCCAGGGGACGTGCTCCCGTTCGGGACGACGGCGCGAGGTGCCGGGCACGGGGGGATGCTGCCCCGCTCGGCTGGTTTCTTGACGGTGCCGCCTACAGGCCGGCGTCCTCGATGAGGTCGGCGGGCGTGCAGTGCAGGACCTCGGCGATGCGCATGAGGGTCAGCAGTGGGACGTTCCTGCGGCCCCGCTCGATGGCCCCCCAGTAGGTGCGGTGGAAGCCGCAGCGCCGTGACGCCTCCTCCTGGGCCAGCCCTCGCTGGACCCGCCGCCGGCCGATGGCCAGGCCCAGGGCGACGAGTATGGCCTGCTCGTCCGGCGAATGGCCGGGCCCGACCGGCTCACCGGCGCCGAGACTCATGGTCGTCCTACTTAGAGGGCGTGTCCCGGCCTGTCGACGCCTGGGGCCCACTTGACGACTTTGGGTCTCCATACTTATAGTCGTCGCACGGACGGCGGAGGAAGGCAAGCACACGATGCGCGGACCGTGCCCGGGGCAGGCCACCACCTCCCCCTTCGTCTACCGGCGTTGCGACGGGACGTTCGTCTTCGAGGTGGCGACGGCGCGAGGGATCGTGCGCGGGGGTGGCTTCTCCCGCCAGCGGGACGCGGTCAACGCGCTGGTGGAGGCGCTCGTGGGCCGGCTGGCCCGGGAGTGGGCGGCGCCGCGTGCCCGCTGTTGACGCCAGCCCTCCCGTAGAGTCCCCGGCGATGCCGGTGCCCGTGGAGACCGCCCCGGCACCGCGCTGGTCCGGCGTGTGGGGGTGGGCGCCGGTGGTGGCCGCCGGGGCCGTGTTCGCCGAGCGGGGATGGGCCCGGCGCTGGGTGTCGGACGACGCCTTCATCACCCTCCGGTGCGTGCAGAACCTCCTGGCCGGGCACGGCCCTGTCTTCAACGTCGGCGAGCGGGTGGAGGCGTCGACGTCCACGGTGTGGGAGCTGGTGCTGGCGGCCATGGGGCCCGTCCGGGGGCTGCTGCCGCTGGAGTGGTGGGCCGTGTTGCTCGGGTTGGCGTGTGCCGTCGGCGGGTTGGTCCTGGCCCAGGTCGGCGCCGTCGAGCTGGCCGGTACCCGGGGGCTGGCAGGGGCTCGGGGGCTGGCAGGGGCTCGCCGGTTGGTGCTGCCCCTGGGCGCCCTGGTGGTCGGCGCCCTCCCACCGTTCTGGGACTTCGCCACCTCCGGGCTGGAGACGGGCATGGTGTTCGGCTGGCTGGGGCTGTGCTTCTGGGGGCTGGGGCGCACCTGGGCACGGGGCTACCCGAGGGTGCCGTGGTGGCTGGCCTTTGCCATCGGCCTGGGCCCGCTGGTCCGGCCCGACCTGGCCGTGTTCACGGCCGGGTTCGCGGCCCTGGCCCTGTCCCTGTCCCACCCCTTCACGTGGCGGGGGGTGGCCCGGCTGGCGGTGTTGGGCGGGGCCGTTCCGGTGGCCTGCGAGCTGTTCCGCATGGCGTACTACGCGGCCGTGGTACCGACGCCGGCGGTGGCCAAGTCGGCGGCGGCGGCGTGGTGGTCGCAGGGCCGGCTGTACCTGTCCGACCTCGTGCACCCGTACCGGCTCTGGTTCCCGGTCGCGGTCGTTGCGCTGGTGGGGCTGGTACTGCTCGTGGGCATGGCTCGGCGCCGGGAAGTGCTGGGCGTCGCCCTGCTGGTCGTGCCGGTGGTGTGCGGGCTGGCGCACGGGCTGTTCGTCGTGCGGGTGGGCGGCGACTTCATGCACGCCCGCCTGCTGCTGCCCAGCCTGTTCGGCGTCCTGCTGCCGGTCATGGCCGTGCCCGTGCCCGTGCGACGTGGCGCCTTGGCCGCGGGGGTGGCGGCGGGGGCCGCCGTCGGCGTGGCCGGCGCCTGGGCGGTGGTGTGCGCCACGTCGTGGCGGGTGCCCTACGCCGGCATCGGCCCCCACGGCATCGCCGATGAGCGGGGGTACTACCTGGCCATCGCCCACCGGGCCAATCCCGTGCGGGTGAGCGACTACGCCGAGAACCCCCACTACCAGGCGGCCGTGGCGGCCAAGGCCCTGGCCCGCACCCGGCCCCACCGCCTGGTGGTGGACGACGACTTCCTCCCCCGTCTCGACGCCCCCCTCCGGCCCGAGCTGCGCGCCGCCCTCGTGGCCCGCCACTTCAACATCGGCGTGTTCGGGTACGCGGCCGGGCCCGACGTGTTCGTGGCCGACGAGCTGGGCCTGGCCGACCCCATCGGCGCCCGCCTGGTGGTCCACGGCCGCACCCGGCCGGGCCACGAGAAGTTCCTGGTGGCCGCCTGGCACATCGCCCGCTTCGCCGACCCCGGTGCGCCCATCCCGCCGGGCGACGCCACGCCCGAGGACCTGGCCGCCGCCCGCCAGGCGTTGGCCTGCCCGCCCGTGCGGGACCTGCTGGCCGCCGTCGACGAGCCTCTGACGGTCGGCCGGGCCGTCAGCAACCTGGTGCACGCCATGCGCTTCACGCGCGTGCGGTTCGACCCGGCGCCGGTGGTCGCCGCCCGGCAGGTGTGCTGACCGCTTCGCTCGATGGCCCGGGCCCCCTGGTGCCCTGGGGCCTCAACGAGGTCGCATTCGAGGTCAGACAGGGCCACAATCAACGCGTGGCCGAGCGCGGCGAGTCCGAGCTGTTCGTCGACCCGAGGGGGACCGCCCTGCGCATCACCTGGCACGCCGACGACGCCGTGGCCGTGGTGAGCCTGTGGCGGGACGACGAGTGCCTGGGAACCGTGCGGCTGCCGCCCGAGGAGGCGGCCCGGCTGGCCCGCCTCCTCGAGCCGGTCAGCGTTCGCTGAACAGGAGCGGGTTCAGCTCCCGGTCGGCGACCTCGCCGGGCGCGATGCCGCCCAGCCATCTGGCCAGATCGGCTTGCCGGTACGCGTGGTCGGGCTGGATGGCCCGGGCGCCGTCGGCGTAGTAGATGACCGTCATCACCGAACGCATGCGATCGGTTTCGTTCGGCGGGGCGCCGTGCAGGGTCCAGCCCGCGTGGAACGTGGCGTCGCCGGCGGCCAGGGCGCCGTGGGTAGCGAGGGGGATGCCCTGCTCCTCCACGAAGGCGCGGAACACGGCCTCTGACTCGTCGGAGATCTCGAACTCGCCCAGGTAGCCGAGCTTGTGGCTGCCCGAGGCGAACGTCATCGACCCGAGCTCGGCGGGCACGTCGACCATGGGCATCCACATGGTGATGGTGTGGTCGGTGTCGAGGGGCCAGTAGTACTGGTCCTGATGGAAGGGCGTGAGCCCGCCCCCGGCCTCCTTGAAGAGGGCCTGGTCGTGGTAGAGGCGCACGCCGTCTACGCCCATCAGCTGGGCGGCGACCCGGGCGAAGCGGCGGCCGAACACGAACCGGCGCACGCCCTCATCCTTGGTCCAGAGGTTGGGGATCTGGAGGAAGGCCTTGCCGTACGTCTCCCGCTCCTCCAGGGGGCGGCTCTCGACGTTGTGGCGCAGGGCCGCGTCCTCGATGACCGATCGGTACGCCTCCACCTCGGCCGTCGAGGCCAGCCCCCGCACCACCACGTGGCCGTCCCGGCGGAAGGCGTCGATCGTGTCCTGGTCGAGCGTGTAGTCGTCCGCCAGGTCGGGTAGCCCCAGTCGAGTTGCCACCGCCGCGTCTCCTCTTCTACCCCGGCTCCCGTACCGGAATAGGAAGTATTATTGCCTAATACGCGACGGGGCGCACGCGGGGGCCGGGGCCCCCTGCGTGGTCGGGCTGCCGAGATTTGAACTCGGGACCTCTTGACCCCCAGTCAAGCGCGCTAACCAAGCTGCGCCACAGCCCGTGGAGGAGCCCATGGTAGTCAGACTCACACGGGCGTACGTACCGGCGGCCGCGACGCCGGCGGCCGCGAGGGCGAGGGCATGGGCGCGGGCACGGCGTCGGCCGCCCAGCGCAGCAGGTACTGACACAGCAGCACGGGCATGGCCAGGCGGAGGGCCTCGAACCAGATGCCGCCCACGACGGACAGCACCAGGTAGGGCAGGGACAGGAGCCACAGGGTCACGCTGGCCCGGCGATACCACGTGCGGACCGCGGCCACGCCCAGGGAGGCCCCGGCCGAGCGGCGCAGGGGCGGGAGGGCGGCCCACAGAACCCACGCCCCCAGGGCCAGGAGCACGGCGGCCACCACGCTCCCCATGTTCCAGTTGAGGGCCTGAGGCACGTGCCACCAGAACGTGCCCGCCTCCCGCGCATCGTGCAGCACCACCCGCAAGGCGACGTACGTGCCCACGGCGCCGAGGGCCAGGGCCGTCGCACCCACCCAGAGCCGGAACCGGGCCGCCGGCCACCACAGCGCGCCTGCCACCACCGCGGCCACGCCCACCAGGAACGACTCCCGCGTGGCCGTGCCCACCACGGCCAGCACCAGCAGGGTGGGCCAGGGCCAGCCTGCGAAGGCGCCCACGCAGGCGGCGACCAGCACCACGTAGCTCAACATGTCGTAGGGCGTGACCACGTAGGCGCTGGCCGCCACCAGCACGAGGACCACCAGGTAGGGCACCACCCACTGGGCCCACTGCTCGGAGCGGACGGTGACCCGGTACAGGAGCGCAGCCAAGGCAAGGAAGGCCACGCCGTTCACCACGAAGAAGGCGGTGAACAGCTCCCACGTGGCGCCGCTGCGGGCCAGGTCGACGGCCGGCGTGTGCAGGGCCAGGTGGAAGTGGTGCAGCACCCGGTCGGTGACCAGCACCGCCTCCCGCCCCACGACCCGGTAGCGGTAGATCCCGTGCCGGTACTGGGCAACGAAGGCGGCACGGTCGTACAACTGGTGCGAGTAGCTCGAGTCGTACCCGAGGGTGACGGCCACGTAGAGGACGACCGGAAGGATCCCACCCAGGGAAACGGCCCGCCTGCGGTCAGGACTGGACGTCACCGCCCCGCGACGCTACCGGTGAAACCGCCCTCGCGTGTGGGAAAGCCGCAGATCAAAGGTTTCCAAAAGGTCGTACGACCAGGGTTGCCACATGCGTTCCCGTGCTCTGCAAACGCCCGTGGCAGGACTCGCTGGCCTGGTCAGCGTGCTGCTCGGGATCATGATGCTCGCGTCCGCCCCGGCCGCGGCCGGCCCGCCCACCTACAGCGCCCCGGGCGCGGGCGTGTTCGACCCGGTGGCCAACACCACGACCTTCACCTTCACCTTCGGCAACCAGGACATCTCCGAGCTGCGCTTCGAGCCCTGCTCGGCCGCCACCTTCGTGAGCGGCAGCGGGCCCAGCGGGCCACCCCCTGCGGTCGTGCAGACGTCCAGCTCAGGTGGGAGCGGGACGACCGGCATGGAGTTCCACCCGGCCCCCGTGGGCTCCTACACCCTGGTGTACCAGGGCCAGGTCGCCGCGCTCGAGCTGTTCGCCAACCCCGGGCCCGGCCAGACGCAGTTGGAGGTCGGGTTCGCGGGCTGCACGTTCCCGCCCACCACCACGACCACCACCGCCGCACCCACCACGACCACGACGGTGGCCCCGACCACGACCACCACGGCAGCACCGGCCACCACGACCACGACCGCGGGGCTCACCAGTGCAGCCGTCTCCCCTGAGGACAGCACGACCACCACGGCCGCCGTGCAAGTCCTGGGGGCCACCGTGGCCCGGGCCGCACCGGCGGCCCAGCCGGCCCTCCCGTTCACGGGCGGCGCCCACACGGTGATGCTGTTCGCCTTCGGCCTGCTCCTCCTCGTCATGGGGATGACGCTGGTCCAGGGCAGCCGTCACCAGTTGGCCCTGGCCGCGGTCCGCACCGCCCGTCCCCTGGCCTCCCCCGCCCGCCAGCAGGAGCGCACCCCCGCGGTCCGCAGTGGCGCTGCGGTCACCGCCCTGTGCCTGCTGGGCATCGCCGCCCTTCTCGACCGGCACGCCCGCAGGCCCTGACCGGTCACCAAGCCACCCCGTTCGCCGGGGTGTCACGCGACGAGAGGCCCGCCTGCCCGCGGGCCTCTCTCGCGCGTCTTGCGCGGCACGCGTGTCACAGCCGGTGGGACACCCACACCACGCCCTGCCCGAACCGGTAGAGCAGGTACACGGCCAGCCCGACCAGCAGCACCTTGAAGTGCCACGGCGCTCGTACGTCCTCGGCCCCGGCAGCCGGTGACTCCAGCTGGCGGTCGCACGTGGGGCACCGGCCCTCGATCAGCGTGGGCGGGTTCCAGTACCGGCTGCAGCCGTCACACCACGGCACGTTACGCAGGCGCCAACCGGGAGCGGGGGCCGGCAGCCGCCACCCGGCTGGGCACCGGGTGGCCCACCAGCGACGCGGCCAAGGCGCTGGCGTCCAGCAGGCGGTCGAGGTCGACGCCGGTGGCCACGCCCAGGTCGTCGAGCAGGTGCACCAGGTCTTCGGTAGCCAGGTTGCCGGCCGCGCCGGCGGCGAAGGGCGACCCGCCCAGCCCGCCCACCGACGTGTCGAAGCGGCGCACGCCCAGCTCCAGCGCGGCGTAGGCGTTCACCAGGCCGGTCCCCCGCGTCTCGTGCAGGTGCAGGCCGATGCGCGGCCCCGTCTCGGCCACCAGCTCCCCCACTCGCCGGGGCGTGGCCATGCCCGTGGTGTCGGCGTAGGTGACCGACGAGGCGCCGCCCTCGAGCAGGCGGTGTCCCAACGCCGCCACCTCACCCGGGGCGATGTCGCCCTCGTAGGGCGACCCGAAGGCGCAGGACACCACGGCGTCGACGGGCACGCCCAGCCCGCAGATGGCGGCAATGGCGACGGCCGACTCCTCCACCGTCATGCGCACGTTCTTCTCGTTGTACGCGGGCGAGGCCGAGATGGTGACGGTGAGCGCGCGCAGGCCGGCGGCCAACGCCAGCTCGGCGCCCTTCATGTTGGGCACCAGGGCCACGAAGCGCACGCCTTCGATGGCCGGGAGGGCGGCCATCACCTCGGCCGCCCCGGCCATGGACGGCACCGCCTTGGGCGACACGAACGACACCGCCTCGATCTCTTGCAGCCCGGCCTCCACCAGCGCGCCGATCAGGCGCACGCGCGCCTCGACGGGCAGGGGCTCCTCGGCCTGCAACCCGTCGCGCGGGCCGACCTCGCGGACAATTACATCCGTCTTGGGCACATCCGTCTTGGGCCCGTCGGTCATACGGGTGGCACTCCATGGCGCCGCTCGCTGAAGTGGCGGGACTTGGACGACGCCAGCGCCAACCGCTTCACCAGCTCGTCGCGCAGGTCCTCGGGTTGCACGACGGCGTCGATCACCAGGTCCGACGCCAGGCGCAGCAGGTCGACGTCGGCTTCGTACTCAGCGCGCCGCTCCTCCACGAACTGCGCCCGCTCGGCCTCGTCCTCGATGGCCGCGATCTTGTTGAAGTACACGGCGTTGATGGCGGCCTCGGGACCCATCACCGCGATCTTGGCCGAGGGCAGCGCGATGCACGCGTCGGGCCCGAAGGCCGGCCCCGACATGGCGTACAGCCCGGCGCCGTAGGCCTTGCGCACGACCACCGACACCTTGGGCACCGTGGCCTCGGAGACGGCCGTGATCATCTTGGCCCCGTGCCGGATGATGCCCTCCCGTTCCACCTGCTTGCCGACCATGAAGCCGGGCACATCGCACAGGAACACCAGCGGGATGTTGAACGCGTCGCAGTCCCAGATGAACCGAGCCGCCTTGTCGGCCGAGTCGGTGAACAGCACGCCGCCCTTGACCATGGGGTTGTTGGCCACGATGCCGATGGGGTTGCCTTCGAGGTGGGCGAAGCCGACCACCAGCTCGGGGGCGAACAGCGGCTTCACCTCGAAGAACGAGCCCTCGTCGATGAGGGCCTCGATCACCGAGTGCATGTCGTAGCCGGCCGTGTCGGACTCGGGGATCATCGCCGCCGTCAAGGACGTGGCCGGCTTGAGGGGCTCGACCATGGGCGGGTCCTCCCGCCACGACTTGGGCAGGTACGAGAAGTACCACCGGGCCAGGCCGATGGCCTCGGCGTCGTCGGTCGCCAGGTTGTCGCCACAGCCCGACACGCTGGCGTGCATCCGGGCGCCGCCCATCTCCTCGAGCGTGGTCGTCTCCCCGATCACCATCTCGGCCATTCGGGGCGAGCCCAGGTACATCGAGGCGTTGCCCTCGACCATGATCACGATGTCGCAGAACGCGGGGATGTAGGCGCCGCCCGCGGCCGAGGGTCCGAACAAGCAGCAGATCTGGGGCACCTTCCCGGAGAGGCGCACCTGGTTGTAGAAGATGCGACCGGCGCCCCGCCGGCCCGGGAACAGCTCGACCTGGTCGGTGATGCGCGCGCCGGCCGAGTCGACCAGCCAGAAGACGGGAAGCTCGTGCTCGAGCGCGTACTCCGTCAGCCGCACGATCTTCTCGACGGTGCGCGCTCCCCACGAGCCCGCCTTCACCGTGGGGTCGTTGGCCATCACGCACACGGGCCGGCCGTCGACCGTGCCCCGGCCTGTGACCACGCCGTCGGCGGGCAGGTCGCCGGTGGCGGCGTTGGCGTTGGCCAGCAGGGCGTCCTCCACGAATGAGCCGTCGTCGAGCAGCAGGGCCAGCCGATCGCGCACGAACAGCTTGCCCTGGCGGGCGAGCTTCTCGGCCTCCTTGGCCAGGTTGCCCTCCAGGGCACGCGTGGTGGCCCTGGCGATGTCCTCGGTCACCGCGTCACGTCCTCCTGATGGCCAAGATGGCCACGTCGTCGCTCAGGGGGCTGGAGGCGAAATCTCGCGCCGCTTCGAGCAGCCCCTTGCACATGGTGGTCAGATCTTCGCCGGGATCACGCCGCAACACCGCAGCGATGCGATCCTCGCCGAACAGCTGCTCGCCTGAGCGGGCCTCCGACAGCCCGTCGGTGTACAGCAGCAGGACATCGCCCACGTCGAGCGGCACCTCGCGCGAGAAGTACGTGCCCTTGGGGTCGAGGGTGAGGAGCGGTCCCGTGGCGCGCAGCGGGCGCACCTCGCCGTCGTGCCACACCCACACGGGCGGGTGGCCGGCCGAGGCGAAGCGCAACGTGCCCGCGGCCCAGTCGAACACCACCGCGCAGAGCGACACCAGGTCCTCGGGCCGTCCCTGGGCCGACAGCACGAGGTTCATCTCCTCCAGCGCCTGTCCGGGATCGCGGTACTCGCGCAGGAACACGCGCAGGAGGTACTTCACCTGGAAGGCGGTGATGGATGGCTCGATGCCGTGCCCGGCCACGTCGCCGATGACGGCCGCGGCCCGGTTGGGCGCGGTCGGGAAGAGGTCGTAGAAGTCGCCGGCCATGGCGCCCGTGCCCGGCTCGTAGACACGGCCGACCTCGAAGCCCTCGATGGGCGGCAGCTCGTCGGGGGCCAGGCGGGCCGCCCACGCCAGTGGGGCCGACACCTCCTGCTTGGCCACCTCCCGCGCCCGCCGCTCCAGCAGGAAGCGCTCCTCGGACTGGCGGGCCTCGTCGAGGAAGCGCGGGCCGTAGCGGAGCGAGATGGCGATGGGGATGAGCAGGAGCAGGCGCGGGATGGCGAAGGCGGCGCTCGTGGAGATGGACGCCAGCGCGGTGACGACGGCCACCAGCGCGTAGAGAATGGCGGTGTGCAGCTCCTTGCGGAAGGCCGACCGGGCCAGCTCGGCCGCCGGGCTCTCCTCGGCGATGGGGGTGGCCCGC
>DASRGI010000262.1:0-14282 GCA_035651095.1 Acidimicrobiales bacterium
GTAGTGCACGCCCTGGAGCAGCTCGCCGTCGGTGATGCCGGTGGCGGCGAAGAAGCAGTTGTCGCCCTTCACCAGGTCGTCGGTGGTGAGCACGGCCGACAGGTCGTACCCGGCGTCGATGGCGGCCTGGCGCTCGTCGTCGTTGCGGGGCCACAGCCGGCCCTGGAGCACGCCGCCCATGCACTTCATGGCCGCCGCCGTGATCACACCCTCGGGCGTGCCCCCGATGCCGAACAGGACGTCGGCCCCCGAGTCGGCCCAGGCCGTGGAGATGGCACCGGCCACGTCGCCGTCGGGAATGAGGCGGATGCGCGCCCCGGTGGCCCGCACCTCGGCGATGAGCTCGTCGTGCCGGGGCCGGTCGAGGATGACGGCGGTGACGTCGCGCACCGACTTGCCCAGGGCCTTGGCCACCGCGTGGAGGTTGTCGGTGATGGACGCGGTGATGTCGATGACCTCGGCCGCTTCGGGGCCGGTGGCGATCTTCTCCATGTAGACGCAGGGCCCGGGGTCGAACATGGTGCCCCGCTCGCTGACGGCGATGACCGACAGCGCGTTGCCCCGGCCCAGGGCGGTGAGGGTGGTGCCATCGATGGGATCGACGGCGATGTCGGTGAGCGGGGGGGAGCCGTCGCCGATGCTCTCGCCGTTGTACAGCATGGGCGCTTCGTCCTTCTCGCCCTCGCCGATGACGACGATGCCGTCCATGGCCACGCTGGCGAGCACGATGCGCATGGCGTCGACGGCGGCGCCGTCGGCACCCTCCTTGTCGCCCCGGCCCATGAAGCGGGATGCGGCCAGCGCCGCTGCCTCCGTCACCCGCACCAGGTCCATGGCCAAGTTGCGATCGGGGGCTTGTCTCTCCGCGGCAGACATGGCCGGGACAATAGCAACCGCCCCGGAGCGCTCCTCCGGGGCGGTTGACAAAGTTGACAGCGCCGATGATTCGGCTTCGTTGTTGCGAACGCGAGGGGCATTGCACGAGAAGTCGCCGTACGCATCGCCTGGCGGCGCGTTCCGTTGTGCAGCAACTCGCGAATAGTGCGCATGACTGCACGCAAAACGATGGCCCTTGGTTCAGCCGCCCGCCGCGTTCGTGTGCATCGCCGACGCTAGGCGGGTGCCCCGCTGGGCCGCCGGCGCCGCACCAGGGCGCTGCGCAGGGTGACCAGGCCCAACCAGGCCAGGCCCAGGGCCAGACCGGCGGTGATGGGAGCGAGCGTCCCCGCGTAGCGGTGGGAGAACGCGGCATTGGCGGCATTGAGGTCGCCGGCCTTCGTACCCGAGCCCTTGCCCGAACCCGAGCCCGGCGAGCCGCCGGACCCCGAGCCCGGCGAGCCGCCGGACCCCGAGTTGGCGGCACCGGCCGAGGCCGCGCTCTGGCCGCCGGACACGCCGTCGTCACCTGCGCTCACCGTGGTCCCGGCCGGGGCGTCGGTCACGGTGACCGTGCCCTTCATGTCCGGGTGGATGTTGCAGTGGTAGGCGAAGGTGCCGGGCGTGGTGAAGGTGTGCTTGAACTCGGCGCCCTGCATCTGGATGTTCGAGTCGAACGAGCCGTTGTCGGCCGTCACCGTGTGGGGCGCCTTGCCCGTCCAGCTCCAGTGCACCTGGGTGCCAGCCGGGACGGTGATGCCGCCGGGGGCGAAGTCGTAGTCCTCCACGCTGACGTTGGAGTTGACGTGCCCGGGCCCGCTGGCCGCACCGGCCGACGAACCGGAGGCGTGCGACAGGCTGCCTCCGACGGCACCGACGGCCGGAGCAGGGGGCGGCGGCGGCGAGCCGGCGGCGCCGACCGTGACGGTGCCGACCATGTCGGGGTGGAACTGGCACGAGTAGACGAACGAACCGGGCGAGGCGAACGTGTGGCTGAACCGGGAGCCCGAGGCGACCTTGCCCGAGTCGAAGGAGCCGTCATTGGCGCTCACCGTGTGGGCGGCCTGTCCCGAGTTCGTCCACTGCACGGTGTCACCGGCGGTGATGCTGATGGCCTGGGGGCTGAAGGCGTAGTCGACGATGGTCACGCCGCTGGTGCTGGGCGAGGCCACGCCCCCGGTCGAGCCCGACCCACCGGTGCCGCCGGCCGGGGGCGGGGTCGTGCCACCGCCGGACGGCGGAGGCGGAGGCGGAGTGGAGCCGTCGGCCGCGGGCACGGTGATGGTGCCCTTCATGTCGGGATGGAGGTCGCAGTGGTACGGGTACGTGCCCGGGCCGGCGAAGGTGAAGCTCCACGACTGGCCGCTCTTGAACACGCCGCTGTCGAAGGCGCCGGTGTCGGACGTGACCGTGTGGCTGGTGTCCTGGTTGTTCCACGTGACCACGCCACCGGCCTGCACCGAGAACGCGCTGGGCGAGTAGGCGTGGTTGGCGATGGTGACCGTGCCCGAGGCCGGAGGGGGCGGCGCCGGGGCCGGCGAACCGCCGGTGGAGCCCGAGCCGCTGCTGCCGGTGGCGGTCGTCTCGACGACCACCTTGCCCACGTACGCGGCGTTCGACTGGTTGCGGTCGTCGTGGTAGTCCCACGTGCCCACCGACGAGAACGTGTAGGAACCGGACTGCCCGGCGTTCAGGTCGATGTCGAAGCCGGACGGGCCCGCGGTCGAGCGCATCCGGTGACGGGTGCTGTCGTTGTTGGTCCACGTCACCGTCGTGCCGGGAGCGACGTGCAGCTCGGAGGGATGGAGCGTGGAGTCGATGGTCACGTTGGCCGTCGCCGCCCCGGCAATGCTGCCGAAGATCGGGAGGAAGCCGAGCGTGGTCAGGACGGACACCCCAAGTGCGGTGAGGATTCGTCGAAACGCCATGGTTGCTGCTTCGGCATGGCCCGCCGACGGCTGGCCCCAAGGAACGGTTAAGAACCGCCAAGTCTCGTCAGAGGCGGCGCAGCAGGCGGCCCAACGGGCGGCGGCGGCGATCCTCCTCGACGCCGATATCGTCCGTCGTGGGCGGTTCGTCGTGGGTGAGGAGCCGGCCCATGGCCCGATCGTCGGCGTGGAGCGGGGCTACTGCTTCCGGACCGGGTTCGGGCTCGATGGCGGCCGGGCGCTCGACCTCGACCTCCGCCCGCCCGTCCGCCGCCAGGTCCGCTGCCGCGTCCGCTTCGGGGTCGGCCTCGACCTCGGCGTCGACGACCGGTAGCTCGTCCCGGTCGCCCAGTCCCTCAGCCAATCCTTCGCCCAGTCCCTCGCCCAGGGCCCGCGCCCCCTGGCCCACTTCGTGCCGGGGCGAGGGCGAGGCCCCCGAGGCCAGCGCCGCACCCCGGGCCAGGTTGCGGGACGCCTCGTCCAGCGCCGGGAGCAGCTGCATGGCGTGCTCCACCAACCCGGCCAGCTGCTGCTGGAGCATGCCCACGTCGGCTTGCAGGGAAGCCACGGTGGCCGCGGCCCGGTGCTCCATGGCGTCGGCCTCGGCCTGGGCCTGGCGCAGCCGCCAGTCCGCCTCCTGGGTGGCGTGCTGCACGTGGCGCTCGGCCGTGACCCGGCTCTCGGACAGGAGGATGGCGGCTTCGTCGGCCGCCGACTGCCGCCGTCGCGACGCCTGCTGCTCGGCTTCCGTGAGCGTGGCGGCGATGCGGGCGCTGGCCTCGGCCTGGATGCGGGCGGCGTCGGCCTCGGCATCCCGCAGGAGCTGGGCCCGGTCCCGGGTGGCCTCGGACGCGGCCCGCTCGGCGGCCTGGCGCAGCCGAGCGGCCTGCTCGTGGGCCTGGTCCCGCAGGCGGGCGGCCTCGGCTCGGGCCCGAGCGAGGATGGCGGCGCCCTCCGCCTCGGCCTCGTCCAGCCAGGCCATGATCTCCTGCTCGGCCGCGCCGTAGCGGTGGCTCAACTCGGCCGAAGGCGCCGGAACCGCGGGCGCCGGCGCCGACGCCGGCCGCACCCGCTCCCGCAGCACCCCGAAGAACGCCGCCTCCCACTCCACCTGCTCGTTCGAGCCCGCGGCCGACTGGCGTACCACCGTCACCTCGTCGCCGTCTCGGGGTCCTTCGACTGCCATCCCCCCTAGCCTCCCACTTCGTGACCGATCTGCCGAGCATCTCGCCCGACATGTGCGCGGCCGGCCGTTCCCTGGCGTCGCCCCGGCTGTCCCCGGACGGCGAGTGGGTTGCCTTCGCCGTGCGGGACGGGGCCGGAGCCCGCCTTGCCATGGTGGCAGGTGCGGGCGGTCCCGAGCTCGTGGTCGCCGTCGACCCGCCCCCCGCGGCCGGCCCCGGCTGCTTCGACTGGACCCCCGACAGCGCCGGACTCGTCTACGTCACCGGCGACGCCCGTCTGTGCCTGGTGGGCGCCACCGGCGGCCCGGCCCGGACGATCACGGACCACGGCACCCACCACCGCGACCACGGCGAGCCCGGCGAACACCGAACGCACCGTTTGGCGGCACCGGCCGTCTCGCCCGACGGCACGAAGGTCGCCTACGTCCTCGACGACCGCACGGTGCTCGTCGCCCCCCTCGGCGGCGGACCGCCCGTCGCTCTCACCACCACGGCCGACTTCGCCTTCGACCCGGCGTGGTCGCCGGACGCCCGGCTGGTGGCCTGGCACGAATGGGACGTGCCCGCCATGCCCTGGGACGAGGGTCGCATCGTCGTGCGCCCGGCCGACGCCAGCGAGCCGCCCCGCATCGCGGCCGGGGGACCGGGCGTGGCCGTGCAGCAACCTCGCTTCTCGCCCGACGGCCGCCTGGGCTACCTCTCGGACGCCACCGGATGGTTGAACCTCTGGGTCGGCGACCGGCCCGTCCTCTCCGAGGAGTACGAGCACGGCGACCCGGCGTGGGGACAGGGCCAGCGTTCGTGGTGTTGGTCGCCCGACGGCCAAGCCGTGATGTTGGCCCGCAACGAGGCCGGCTTCGGCCGCCTCGTCCATGTCGACGTGGCCAGCGGCACGCCCACCGACCTGGCCAAGGCCGTGCACGAGTCCCTGTCGTGGGCGGGCGACCGGGTGGCCGCCATCCGGACCGGTGGGCGCACCCCGACGGGCGTCGTGGCCGTCGACCCCGCCACCGGTGGCCGCACCCTCCTGGCCCGGGGACCGGTCGGCGGCTTCGAGCCCGCCCTGGCCGAGCCCCAGCTCATCGACGCCCCCGTCCCCGCCCGCCTCACCCGGCCGCCCGCCGGCCGGCCCGAGCACGGCCTCATCGTGTGGGTGCACGGCGGGCCCACCGGCCAGCGCCGGGTGGCCTTCGACCCCCGGGCTGCCTTCTTCCTCGACCGCGGGTGGTCCATCCTCCACGTCGACTACCGGGGCTCCACCGGCTGGGGCCGCGCCCACCAGCAGGCCCTCCGGGGCGGTTGGGGCGAGCTGGATGTCCACGACGTCGCCGCCGCCACCGTGGCCGCCGGCGCCAACCCCAGCCGGACCGTGGTCATGGGCGGCTCCTCGGGCGGCATGGCCGTGCTGCTCCTGCTGGCCCGCCACCCCGAGCTGTTCGCGGCCGGCATCGCCCTGTACCCGGTGGCCGACCTCCTCGACCTGGCCGCATCCACCCACCGCTTCGAAGCCCACTACACGTGGTCGCTCGTGGGTCCGCTGCCCGGGGCCGAGGCCGTGCACCGGGAGCGTTCGCCCCTCACCCATGCCGGCCGGATCACGGCGCCGCTGCTGCTCCTGCACGGCTCGGCCGACGAGGTCGTGCCCGTGGCCCAGACCGAGGCGCTGGCCGCCGCCCTGCGGGCCGAGGGCCGTTCCGTCGAGCTCCACGTGTATGAAGGAGAAGGCCACGGGTGGCGCAGGTCGTCGACGATTGCTGACGAATTACAACGAGCCGAGGCATTCCTTGGCCGTCGCGTGCTTGGATTCTGAGAATGACCCGCTCCTGCCCCCGTTGTGGTGCCGAGTACATCGACACGGCCACCCAGTGTGCCGACTGCCTGGTGCCCCTTTCCGACGGGGGAACCGCGGATGTCGGGACGGCGGTCGCCGAGAGTGACCACGAGATCCTCGTGTACGAACTGGACCAATGGGAGCCGGAGCGGCGCACCCAATTGGAGGCCGTGCTGGCCGGCGCCAACATCCCTTTCCAGTGGGAGGGGACCGACCTGCTGGTGCCGGCGGCCGACGAGACCAGGGTCGACGATCTCCTCGACCAGATCGAGTTCCCCGACGCCCTCCCCGAGGACGGCGACGAGGGCGACGAGGTGGATGACGAGGCTGTGTACCAGGTGATGTCGGACCTGTTCGTGATCGCCGACCGCATGGCCGACGCCGGCAGGGTCGACCTGGCCGTGGCCGGCGACTTCATCGTCGCTGCCGCGGCCGCGGCGGCCACCCCGGCGCCTTTCGGGTTCGACGAGCGCACGTGGCAGGAGGTCCAGCGCCAGTCCGCCCGCATCGCCGAGCAGCTCGAGAACGAAGAGGACGACGGCATGGTGGTGGCCGGCGCCCGCACCCTCAGGGACGCGCTGCGCGGGTTCGTGTAGGGCCGCGTTAGCTTCCCCGCTGTGCTGCTGGCCGAGTTCGAGGTGCGTCACTCGCGGGCCATCGCGCCGACCCGCCGCGTCGCCCTGGGGGAGCTGTGGCTGCCCACCGAACCGGCTCCCGGCTTCGGCGGCCTCCTCCTCGCCGGCATCGTGGCCGCGGGCGTGAGCTGCCTGGAGGACGAGCTGCGCGACGGGGTCGACAAGCTGCTGTGGGACCTCGAGCACGGCCGCCACGTCTCCCAGCCCCGCCTGCGCCACCGGTTCCAGACGGACGTGCACGGGCTCGATCGCAGCCGCCACCGGTTGGTGGGGGAGGGCGAGCCGCCGGCTTCGCCGAACGGCGGTGGCGCTGCGGCCGTCCGCCTGGAACTGGACGGCCACGGTGCCGTGCTGCCCCAAGTCCTCGCCGCCCTGTACGCCGCCCAGCGCCTGGCTGCCGCCACCCGGCCGGCCGTGTACCGCCTGTTGCGGCGAGCGACGCGCTGGGAGGGCGACGCCGGCGAGCGCCTCATCCGTTACCTGTCGAGCGACGAGGCCGTCTTCCGTCCCTGGGCCGCGCCCGGCGACGAGCGCTGGGCCTTGGACGTGCTGCGCTTCTCCTCCGGCAGCGAGCCGTCCCGCAGCGAGATCCTGGCCCGCTTCCGCCTGCTGGTGCGGGAGGTGCACCCGGACCACGGCGCCCTGTCCGAGGGCGCGGGCAAGCGCATGCACGAACTCACCGAAGCCCGGCGGATCCTCCTTGCGGGCTAGGCGCTCACCCGGCGCCGTCCTGCTGGCGCCCGGTGCCGGGGCCGACCGGGACCAGGCCACCCTCGTCGCCGTGGACGGCGCCCTGTCCGCGCTGGGGTGGACGGTCGAGCGCATGGACTTCCCCTACCGGAAGGCAGGCCGCCGGGCCCCCGACCGGGCCCCCGTGCTGGTGGCGTCGGTGGTTGCGGCGGCCACCGCCCTGGCCCGGTCGTCACCGGGCGGCCTGGTCCTGGGCGGGCGGTCGATGGGTGGGCGCATCTGCTCGATGGCGGTGGCCGAGGGGTTGGTGCCCCGGGCCCGGGGCCTGGTCTTGATCAGCTACCCCCTCCACCCGCCCGGCCGGCCCGACCGCCTACGCACCGAACACTTCCCCGCCATCGACGTCCCGTGCCTTTTCGTCTCTGGAACGAAAGATGCGTTCGGGACTGCCGATGCATTGGAAACGGCGACCGCAAGCATCCCGGGGCCCGTCGAGCACGTGTGGTTGGATGGCGGCGACCACGGTCTTCGACGGCGAGATGCAGACGTGGTGGCAGCAGTTTCGGCATGGGCAGGGCGGTTGCCTCGGTAACCACTTCACCACGGTGCGTGAAATTTGCGAAGTGATGGTGGTTTGGGCAGGAGGTCCCTTTGGCGAAAATCCAGCTCGGAGGGGAATTCAGCCTGTGACGATTGGCCCTCGCTTTTGCACGCTGAGTGGCGGTACCATCAACTTCGCAGCGGAAACTCGGGGGCAAGCGTCACGCACAGCGCCGAAACCCGTCTGAATGGCGGACATACATTGGCGTCGAGGGAAGGCAAACAGGCGATGAAGGCATACAAATTGGCAGCGGCCTCCGCGGCCGTGGCCGCAGTTCTTGGTTTGGGCATGACGGCTGCAACTGCGGACGACTACACCGGCACCACCACTCCCACCGTGCTGGGCGAGCAGATCTCGCGGACCACCACCGGTGCGGTGGCGGCCACCAACACCGCTCGGGGCCTCCCGGTCACGGGTGGCGACATCGCCGGCCTCACCGTCGCCGGCCTGGGCGCCATAGGCGTCGGCACCGTCCTGGTGCGGCGCGGCCGGCGCCGCCCCACCACCGCCTGAGCCGCGGTCCGCACCCGGTGCACCCGATCACCGACCACCCCGTCGGCTGGACACAGCCGCCCATGCACGCGACCGGAAACTGATGGAAGCAATCGACGCACGCACCACAACCGAGCTGCTGCCGCCCCTCGTCACCGTCGAGGGGCTCCCGGCTTCGACCCGGACCCGGCGGCGGTCGTGGGCCACGTCCCGGCAGGTCGCCCGGCTCGCGGTCATGGTCGCCGACGTCGTCTCCGTGGCGCTGGCCATGGTCCTCGCCCACCAAGGGGCCCGCGCCCTCCACGCCGTGTCCGACGTCCGCCCCTACCTGATCGTGGGGGCCGCGTCCCTGCTCGGGTGGGTGATCGTGTTCGACCGCTACCACCTGTACAACGCCCGTCACGTCGCCCACCGGCGGGACGAGGTGGTGGCCCTCGTCCATGCCATCGGCGTGTCGATCCTCCTCACCGCGGTGGTGGCCTACGCCCTGGGCAGCGCCGTGGCCCGCTCGTGGCTGGTGCTCACGTTCGTCATTGCGTCCCTCGGTCTGATCGTCGAGCGGGAGCTGGTGCGAGCGTCGTTCAACGCCGCCCGGCGCCGGGGCCACCTGCTCCGGCCCGTGGCTCTGGCTGGCACGGGCGACGAGGCCGCCGCCCTGGCGGCCATGCTCACCGACCAGCCCGAGCTGGGCTACCGGGTCGTGGCCCTCATCGGCGACGCCGACAACCTCCATCCGTCCCTCGTGGGCCTGGCCCCCATGCTCGACCCCCGGACCAAGGTGGCCGAGCAGGTGCGCATGGCCGGTGCCGCCGGCGTGCTGGTGGCCACCACCGACGTCGATCTCGACACCACCAACCGGCTGAGCCGGACCCTGCCCGACGCCGGCATCCACGTGGAGCTGTCGTCGTCGCTCAAGGACATCGACGCCGCCCGGCTGTCCATCCGCCCCCTCGGCCGCTTCCCGGTCGTGTACGTCGAGCCCGTGCACCGCACCGGCTGGCGCCCCAAGGCCAAGCGGGCCTTCGACGTGAGCCTGGCCGTCGCCCTGCTCGTCGTCACCGCGCCGCTCTGGCTGGTCGTCGCCGTGGCCCTCAAGCTCACGTCCCGCGGGCCCGTGCTGTTCAAGCAGGAGCGGGTGGGGCGGCGGGGCCGGCGCTTCCAGGTCTACAAGTTCCGCACCATGGTCGTGGACGCCGAGCAGCGGCTGGTCGAGCTGGCCCGGGTCAACGAGGCCGACGGCCCGCTGTTCAAGCTGAAGCAGGACCCGCGGGTCACCCAGGTCGGGCGGGTGCTGCGCAAGCTGTCGCTCGACGAGCTCCCCCAGCTGCTGAACGTGGTGAAGGGGGAGATGAGCCTGGTCGGTCCCCGGCCGGCGTTGCCCCGCGAGGTCACCCAGTGGGGGCCGGAGCTGTTCGACCGCCTGCGGGTGCAGCCGGGCATCACCGGGATGTGGCAGGTCAACGGCCGGTCCAACTCGAGCTTCGCCGAGTACCAGCGCTGGGACCTGTACTACGTGGACAACTGGTCGATCTGGCGGGACCTGGCGATCCTGGCCAAGACCGTCCCCGTCGTCCTGTCCTCCAAGGGCGCCTACTGAGTTTGTGACCGCATTCTCGTAACGCGGGCGAGCACTATGTCCTCCTGAGCGTTACGAGAACGGTTAGGCGTCTTCGGGGTTGAGCTCTTCCAGCTCCTTGCCGGCCGTCTCCGGGTAGGCGACGAGGATCAGCACGGCCAGGGCGAACGGGCCCAGGGCGAGGATGGCGAACGCGGGCGTGAGGCTGCCCAACCGCCGGGCCAGCATGCCGGCGAGCACCAGGCCGATGACACTGCCCAGCCGGCCCAGCCCCGAGATGAGCCCGTTGGCCTTGCCCCGCAACGACGTGGGGAACAGCTCGGGCCCGTACACGCCCAGGGCGGGCACGCTGGCGCCGCCCACCACCGACGCCGTCACCGACCAGGCCCACAGCGGCCACCCGTGGGCCACGAACATGAGCACGGTGAAGCCCACGCCCCCGGCTACGGCCACGGCGCCCACCACCCGCCGGCCCCGCACGTCGGCCAGGCGCCCGCCCACGATCACGCCGATGCCCGCCGGGGTGGCCGTCAGCAGCGTGAACAGGCTGATGCGGGCGGCCGAGAAGCCCCGCTCGTCGCGCAGGAACTCGTTCTGGAACTGGCCGGCGGGCACGGTGAAGAGGGCCAGCAGGAAGGCGGACACGGCCAGCAGCCACAGACGGCGCTGGTGGGTGGACATGGCCACTTCGACATGGGGTCTGCCGAACCGCCGGGTCTCGGGCAGGTGGCGGGCGACCACGACCAGGATGGGCAGGCCCAGCAGGCCAGCGGCCCACAGGATGCGCCAGGCCCGCACGCCCAGGTCGGCCACGGGCAGGGCCATCACGCAGAAGCCGGCGCCGAACGCCCCGGCCATGGTCAGGAGGCTGATGGCGTGGGCTCGCGAGCCGGCGGGCATCTCCTCCACGGCCACGATGCCGATGAGCACGACCGCGGCGGTGACGAAACCCCGGGTGACCACCTGGTCGGCGGCCAGCCATCCCACGGACGGGACCAGCGCGGTGGTGGCGGTCAGCACGGCGCCCACTCCGCAGCACATGAGGAGCAGAGCCCGCCGCCCCCGGCGGTCGGCCAGGGCGACGAGCACGAGGGACAGCACCACGTCGGCCCGCACCACGGCCAGGGTGATGCCCTGGGCCCGGGTGTCGGCGTGGAACTCGCCGGCCGCGAACGTGAACGTCTGCGTGAGCAGGGTGCTGAGGTAGCCGACCACGAAGCTGGCCCCGGCCAGGGCGTCGAGGGTGACGGCCGAGCGGCGGTCCAGGCGCTGGGGCGGCGCCCACCAGGGCATGCGCCCGTGGGTGGCCGGCCGCAGTCGGCCCAGCTCCCACCGGGCCAGGAGGATGAAGCACCACCAGAACAGGGGGGCGGCCAGGCGGAAGGTGACCTCCTGCTCCACCAGCTCGGGCCCGACCACGGCCACCCGGCGCACGTACTCCCGCACCGGGCCCTCCACGGCCTCGAAGTGGCCGGGTGCGACCTCCCGCTCCCGCACGAAGCCGTCGCGGGGCGTGAGGGCCACGTCCGGGTCGACCTTCCCCCGGGTGACGATCCTCACCCGGAGGCGCCGAACCTGGCGAACAGCTCGGCGAAGGCGGCGGCCCCGTCGACCAGCCGGTCGATGGCCACGAACTCGTCGTGCACGTGGGCCTGGGCCACGTCCCCCGGGCCGCACACCACCGCCGGGATGCCCAGCTGGTTGCGCAGGAAGCGGGCGTCGGTGGTGAAGGCCATGCCGATGGTGCTGGGGGCCTCGCCCGTGACCGACGCCACCGCGGCGCGCACCTGGTCGGCGAACGGGTGGCGGGGGTCGAGCTCGGAGGCCTCGCCGAAGACCACGACCTCGATGTCGTAGGCCAGCTCGGGGTCGTGGGCGGCGAGGGCGTCGATGCGCGCCCGGATCTCGGCCACGGCCCCGTCCTGGGTCACGCCCGGGAGCAGGCGGCGGTCGGCGGTGATGACGCACTCCTCGGCGACCGTGTTGTGGCCGCTGCCGCCCCTTATGACGCCGATGTTGCAGGTGGGCCGGCCCAAGAACGGGTGCAGGCGCCCGCCGAAGTCGGCCGCGTGCAGGGCGAGCACGACCTCGGCCGCCTTCTCGATGGCGGACACGCCCACCCGGGGCTCGCTGCCGTGGGCGGGCTGGCCGTGGACGTGGACGTCGGCCACGAGCAGGCCCCGCTCGGCCACGCAGATGTCGAGGCCGGTGGGTTCGGGCACCAGGCAGGCGTCGCCCCGGACCTTGCCCGCCGCCACCAGCGCGCCCGTGCCCAGGGCACCGCCGCGCTCCTCGTCGGCCACCAGGTGGAAGGCCAGGTCGCAGGCGGGTTCCTGCCCCGCTCGCCGGAGGGTGGCGAGGGCCTCGATGGCGGCGGCGATGCCACCTTTCATGTCGGCCGTGCCCCGGCCGTACAGGCGGCCGTCGACCTCGTCGCCGCCGAAGGGGTCGTGGGTCCAGCCGGTGGGGTCGACGGGCACCACGTCGAGGTGGCCGTTGACGATCAGGGTGGGCCGGCCCCCGTCACCATCGCCAAGGGTGGCCAGCAGCGAGGTGCGCCCGCCCGCCACCTCGAACGTCTCGAAGCGGGCGCCGAAGGGCTCGAGGGCCTGGCGGGACAGGTCGATGGCGGCCGCTTCGTTGCCCGGGGGGTTCTGGGTGTCGACGGCGACCAGGGCCCGGGTGAGGTCGCGCACCGCGGCGGGATCGACGTGGCGGCGCATCGGCGGCGAGCATACTGAGAGGCCATGGGCCACTTCGTGGTGCGGCCGGGGCCGCCACTGGACGGCACCGTGCGCATCGGGGGGGCCAAGAACTCGGTGCTCAAGCTCATGGCCGCCACGCTGCTGGCCGAGGGCACCTACGTCCTGCGCAACGTGCCCCACATCGCCGACGTGGAGACCATGGCCGACCTGCTCGTCTCCATGGGGTGCGAGGTGGTGCGGGAACCAGATGCCGTCCGGATCGTGCGCCCCGCCGTGGTCGACCCCGAGGCGCCCTACGAGCTGGTCGAGCGCATGCGGGCGTCGATCGTGGTGTTGGGACCGCTCCTGGCGTCCATGGGGACGGCCCGGGTGTCGATGCCGGGGGGCGACGACCTGGGCTCCCGGCCCATCGACCTGCACTTGCAGGGCCTGGAGGCGCTGGGCGCCGAGTTCTCCTTCGCCCACGGGACGATCTCGGCCCGGGCGCCCGTGCTGGTGGGGGCACGGGTGCTGCTCGAGTTCCCCAGCGTGGGCGCCACCGAGAACCTGCTCATGGCCGCGGTGCGGGCCAAGGGCACGACCGTGATCGACAACGCCGCCCGGGAGCCCGAGATCGCCGACCTGGCCGCCTTCCTCAACCGCATGGGGGCGCGCGTCGTGGGCGCGGGCACGTCCACCATCGAGGTGGAGGGCGTGGACGAGCTCAGCCCGGTGGAGCATGAGGTCATCCCCGACCGGATCGAGGCCGCCACCTTCCTGGCCGCCGTGGGCATCGCCGGGGGCGAGATCGTGCTGGAGGGGGCCCGGCCCGACCACATGGACATGCTCATCCAGAAGCTCGGCGAGATGGGCGTGCGCACGTCGCCAACGGGATCGGGCATGTGGGCCGCCGCCCCCCGGCGGTTGCAGTCGGTGGACGTGTCCACCCTGCCGTACCCGGGCGTGGCCACCGACTACAAGCCCCTGCTCGTGGCCATGCTGGCCGTGGCCGAGGGCGTGGGTATCGTCACCGAGAACCTGTACCTGGACCGCTTCCGGTACGTGGCCGAACTGGTGCGCATGGGGGCCGACATCCGCATCCAGGGCCACCACGCGGTGGTGCGGGGCGTACATCGGTTGTCCGGCGCCCGGGTGAAGGCCCCCGACATCCGGGCCGGTGCCGCGCTGGCCCTGGCCGGCCTGGCCGCCGACGGCGAGACGGTGGTGGGCGACGGTTACCACCTGGTGCGGGGCTACGAGGACTTCGCCGGCAAGCTCCGGTCCCTGGGCGCCGACGTCCAGCACGTGCGCGACCTGGAGTAGCCCTCAGGCACAAACCCGCCACCCCACTCGCGCCTCGCAGTACCGTCGTTCCCGCCACCCCCGGGTGGCCGATCGGACGGCCTCGTCAGGCCTCCCTCAACGGCAACGCCCGACCAGGGAGCACCATGACGATCACCGAGGATGCACGACACCGGCTGTACCAGCGCCTGGAGGAGGTGCTGGGCGAGGAGCAGGCCACGACGCTGATGGAACATCTGCCACCTGTGGGCTGGGCCGACGTGGCCATGAAGCGCGACTTCGACCACTTCGCCGTTGTGTTCAAGCGGGACCTCACCGACGTGCGCACCGAACTCAAGCGGGACATCAACGACCTGCGCGCCGAGGTGAAGCGGGACATCGACGACCTGCGCACCGAGCTCAAGCGAGACACTGCGGAACTGGGCATGGCCCTCCGGTCGGAGATGCGGGAGGAGTTCGTCAAAGTCCGCTCCGAGATGGCCA
>DASRGI010000263.1:0-65391 GCA_035651095.1 Acidimicrobiales bacterium
GCCGACCCGTACGAGAAGATGCCGCCGTCGCTCGCCACCAACCAGTAGCCCCGCCCGTCAGGCGACCCGGCCATGGCTACGACGGGCCGGTTCAACGGCACACTCCCAGCCGAACCGAAGAAGCGAGCGGACCCGTACGAGAAGATGCCGCCGTCGCTCGCCACCAACCAGTACCCCCGCCCGTCGGCCGCGGGCGCCATCCCCACGATGGGCTTGTTCAAGGGCACGCCGCCGGCCGAGCCGAAGAACCCGGCCGACCCGTACGAGAAGATGCCGCCGTCGCTCGCCACCAACCAGTAGCCCCGGCCGTCAGGCGACCCGGCCATGCCCACGAGGGGCCGGTTGAGGGACAGGGCGCCGGGATCGCCCGGTGCGGTGGCGTCGCCGAAGCGCAGCACGCCGGGGCGGGCGCTGCCCGCGGCGCGGAGGGGATGGGTGGTGGCGATGACGAGGACGGCGGCGAACAGGGCGACGGCTGCTGCCACCCTTCCCCGGCGCATCACGCCTCGGGTACTCGTACGGGCAAAAGGGCGGCGTCGTCGTTCAGGCGGCCCACCGAGAAGCGGCGAGCAGCGTCGATCCGAGCGGCCGTCTCCCCGGCGGGCGGGCGGGCGCACGGGGTCAGCACGTGGCCCCGGCGGCCATCCTCGAAGCAGGCCAGGGCATCGCCCGGCCCGACGTCCACCCGTTCGCGTTGCGGCTCGATGCCGTCGAACATACCCACGGGCTGCACGGTGTCACCGTCCACCTCACCGCTCACCGACCGAACGGCCGGCACGCGGGGCCACGGTGACCGCCCTAGGAGCGATCCCAGAAGCAGGCCAACGCGATCCCGTCCGGGTCCTTGAAGTTGAGGATGGCGCCGGGCGGGACGTCGATGACGCCGGAGTGATCGATGCCATGGTCCGCCAGCAGCGCGGCCATGGCATCGATCGCGTCTCGGGATCCGACGGTGAAGCCCACATGGTCGAGGCCGAGCACCGTGGGGTCGAAGGGGTCTCGCTCGTCCTTGTGGTGCTCCACCAGGCCGACGACCATGGCGCCCGAGGCGGGCAGCCCGAGCACGGCCGCCCGCCGGTCGGGGTTGTCCTCGTGGAAGAGGACGACGAAGCCCAGTACGTCGTGGTACCAGTTGATGCTGCGGTCGAGGTCCGAGACGCTGAGGGCGGCGTGGTGCACGCCGAGGATGTCGGTCACGGGACACAGCATGATGGACGGGCCGGCCCCTCGGGTAGAAGGTGGGACGTGAAGGCTCGAAGGCAACGCCGCTCCCTGTCGCCCCTCGGTGCCGTGGTGCGCGGCGCCTTCGCCGGTGCCGTGGGCACGGCCGCCATGGACCTGGTGTGGTACGTCCGGTACACGCGCGACGGCGGCGAGCAGAGCTTCCTGGCGTGGGAGTTCGGCGAGAGCATCACCAAGTGGGACGACGTGTCCGCGCCCGGGCAGGTGGGCCGGCGGGTGCTGGAAGGCTTCCTCCAGCAGGAGCTGCCCGACCGCTGGGCCCGCGCCACCAACAACGTGGTGCACTGGCTGTACGGCTCCATGTGGGGCGCCCAGTACGGGGTGGTGGCGGGGTCGGTGGACCGCGAGGCCAAGCCCTCGTGGGGTCTGGCCCTGGCACCGGTGGTGTGGCTGAGTGGGTACGTCGTACTGCCCCTGGCCAAGCTCTACAAGCCCCTGTGGGAGTACGACGCAGAGACGCTGATGAAGGACTTCACCGCCCACCTCGCCTACGGTGCCGCCACCGGCGCGGCCTTCGCCCGGCTCACTGAACCTGACTGAACCTGACTGATCCGGGAGTAACGAAGCGATGGAAACCTGGGATGCAATTCGTTCGCGGCGCAACGTTCGCCAGTACGAGGATCGGCCCATCGAGCGGCCGGACCTCGAGCGCATCCTGGAAGCCGGCCGGCGCACGTCGTCGGCGAGCAACTGGCAGCCGTGGGACTTCGTGGTCGTCACCGATCGCCAGCAGTTGGGCGAGCTGTCCAAGGTGTGGCAGGGTGCCGGTCACGTGGCCACCTCGGCGGCGACGATCGCGCTGATCGCGCCCCTGCCCTTCGACGAGCGGTCCCGCAACTGGACGGGCTACGACTTCGGCCAGGCCACCATGAACATGATGCTGGCCGCCACCGACCTGGGCATCGGCACCGGGCACGCGGCCGTGTCCGACCAGGACCAGGCCCGGGCCGTCCTGGGCTTCCCCGAGGACCGGTACTGCGCCTACCTGCTGGCCCTCGGCTACCCGGCCGACCGGCCCCTGGCCGTCATCGAGCGCCCGGACCGGCGCCCGTTCGAAGAGGTCGTGCACTGGGGCAACTGGTAGGCCGCGGCGCGGCACACTGGTGCCATGGAACGATCGGTCAGCAGGACGGACGAGGAATGGCGCGCCCTTCTCCCACCCGAGCGCTACGAGGTACTGCGCCGGGCCGCCACCGAGCGGCCCTTCACGGGCACGTACTGGGACAACCATGACGACGGTACCTACCGGTGCGGGGCGTGCGGGGCCGAGCTCTTCTCCTCGGACACCAAGTTCGACTCGGGCTCCGGCTGGCCCAGCTTCACCGAACCGGCGGTGGCCGAGGCCGTCGAGCTGGTGACCGACGACAGCCACGGCATGATCCGCACCGAGGTGCGGTGCCGGGCGTGTGGATCCCACCTGGGCCACGTGTTCGACGACGGCCCCTCGCCCACGGGCATGCGGTACTGCATCAACTCCTGCGCCATCGATCTCGAACCCAAGCCCGCCGAGTAGGGCATGGGCTTGGCGGCGGGCCGCAACGCCCGAGCGGAAGCGGCGGCGAGGGTGGACTACCGGTGGGACGTGCGCGTGCTCGAGCCCTCGCCGCCCACCGTCACCGAGCCGCCCTTCTTCGCCGACGACCCCACGGCCGGCGGCGAGGTCGGGCCCGTCGAGCGGCCGGGCTCGCGCACCTGGGCCGAGGTGTGCGACACCGAGAACGACCCCGACCTGCGGGCCTGGTGCGAAGACCGCTGGTTGGTTCGCCGCCCTCTCCAACCGCTGCCCGACGCGTCGGTCGCGGCCCGCAAGGTCCTGCACGGCGTGGCTGAGCACACGCTGGCCTCTGCCCGCCAGGCAGCCAACGGCAAGATCGGCTTGCGCTTCACCTACCACGGGTTCGGCACGCCGTTCTTCGGGGACGACCGGCAGCTACGGGTGGAGGACGGTGTCCTCGTCGACGGCGACCAGCGCCAACCCCTCGACGTCGACCCGGCCGCGGCCCGGGCCCTGGGCGACTGGTTCGGGTTCTGCGCATCGCTGCTCGAACAGGTGAGGGGCGATGGGCCCAGCCGCGTCCAGCTCTGGCCCGAGCACTTCGACATGGCGGTGGACCTCGGGCCGGACGGCCAGCGGGCCAACTTCGGTGGCTCGCCCGGCGACGACGACCACCCCGAGCCCTACCTGTACGTCGGGCCCTTTTCCGAGCACGACGACGACCCGTTCTGGAACGAGCCCTTCGGCGCCTCGCTGACCTACCAGGAGCTGCTCGACGGCGCCGACCCGCTGGCCTTCTTCCGCACGGGCCGGGAGCTGCTCGGCTTCTCGTAACGCTGGCGAGCACCATTCCGTCCTGGGCGTGCGAGAACGGCGTGCGGGAACGGCGTGCGAGAACGGCGGGGGCGCTACTCGTCGATGGGGACGGCGCTGACGGTGAAGGGCCCGAACTGGAAGGCGGGCAGGTACGGCTCGGGGTCGACCGTCCACTCGTAGGCCCGGATCTGGTCGAAGCTGCGGCGGCCGCTCATGGCCCGGAACAGCTCGAAGGCGGACAGGCGGACGGCGCCCGCCGGCTCGATGCCGTCGGTGCGAAGAGGGTCGCCGCCGAGGATCACGTTGGCGGCCAGGTCGTCACCGGCCGCTCGCAGGGCGGTCTCGTCGCTCCCCGCCGGTGCCGCGGCGGCGGCGTCACCCGTGCCCGCCACCCACGACCGCAGCTCGGTGCGCACCTCGATGGGCGCCAGGCCCCGCACGGTGACCGACGGGCCCAGGCCCACGGCCATGAGGAACTCGTCGGACGCGGCGATGGCGGCCGAGTCCCGGGCGCCGGGCCGGGCCAGGGCGGTACGGATGTCGTGCTCGTGGGTGGTGAGGTCGAACACCAGCTGGGTCCCGCTGCGGCCAGGGAAGAGGTCGGCCATGGCCTCGATCTGCGGCCCCGTCTCCGCCCACTCCTCGACCAGCTCGCCCACGGGCACGCCCTTGCGGGCCTGGACCTGGGCGTCGGTCCACGGGTCGGTGCCGACTCCGCCAATGTTGCCGGCCAGGATGTCGGCGCACACGCCGGCCACGTGGGCCACCACGTCGTGCACCGACCACGCCGGGCAGGTCGGCACGGTGGTGGCCGCCTGGTCCTCGTTCAGATCGCGCACCAACTCGGTGATGCGCCGCCGGCCATCCGCGTACAGCCCCCCGATGTTCCCCATGGCCCGGCAGCGTACCGCTCAGACCCGCACGTCGGCCTGCCCGGTGTGGTCGATGCGGCCTCGGGCCATGGCGGGAGTGGTGAAGGGCATGGCCAGCGCGCCGGACGGGTCGAGGGCGATGCAGCCGCCCGTTCCGCCCCGGGCCGTGACCCGAGCCAGGGCCAGGTCGGTGGCGGTGGCCAGGTCGTGCCCGGCCAACCGCAGCAGGGCGTCGACTTCATGGGCGAAGGCGGCGAGGATGAAGGCCTCGCCGTGCCCGGTGGCGGAGATGGCGCACGTGTCGTCGTCGGCCCACGTGCCCGCCCCCACGACGGGACTGTCGCCGATGCGGCCGGGGAGCTGGCCATGCATGCCGCCGGTGGACGTGGCCGCAGCCAGGTGACCGTGCTCGTCGAGGGCGACGGCACCGACCGTGCCCGGCGTGGTCGCGCTGCCGTCCACCAAGAACCACGACGGGTCCTCGGTCTGCAGACCGTGCCGGCGGCCGAACGCCACTGCCGCGGGACCGGCCAGCAGCACGTGGCGGCCGTCGTCCAGCACGGCCCGCGCCGCGTCGATCGGGTGGCGGATCTCGGTGGCGACGGCCACCGCACCCGCCCGCCGGCTGGTGCCGTCGGCCACGGCGGCGTCGAGCTCGACGTGGCCGGCGCTGGTGCGCGCTGCACCCCGGCCGGCGTTGAAGTGCTCGTCGTCCTCCAGCACCCGCACGGCCGCCACGACCGCGTCGAGGGCCGGCCCGCCCGTTCGCAGCACCGCCGCCCCCGCTTCGAGGGCCCGGGTGAGCCCCGCCTCCATGGCCGTGGCCTTGGCCTTGCCTGCCGGGATGGGCCCGGCACCACCGTGGACCGCCAGCACGTGTGTCATGCGCTCCAGGTCTACCCTCCCGCCATGGCCGGACCGTTGATCGACGCTGCCACGCTGGCCCAGTGGATGGTCCAGCGGCTGGACGAGGGTGACGGCCCGTTGGTGGTGGCCGACGTGCGCTGGTACCTCGACGGGCGCTCGGGCCGGGAGGCCTACGCGGGTGGGCACATTCCCGGCGCCGTGTTCGTGGACCTCGATACCGCGCTGACCGCGGGCGCCGGCCACGGCCCCGGGCGCCACCCGCTCCCTGCGCCTGGCGCCTTCGCCCGGGCCATGGAGGCGCTCGGCATCGGCGACGGTGTGACCGTGGTGGCCTACGACGACGCCGGTGGTTCCATCGCCGCCCGCCTGTGGTGGATGCTCGACGTCCAGGACCACGCCGCTCTGGTGCTCGACGGCGGGCTGGCCGCGTGGCCGGGCCCGCTGGTGAAGGAGCCGTCGCCCGGCGAGTCCCCGCTCCCGGCCCCGCCTGCGCACTTCACCGCTCGGCCCTGGCCGGCCGGCACTCTGGCCGACGCCGACGCGGTGGCGGCCGCCACCGGCGCCGTGCTCGACGCTCGCGCCCCCGAGCGCTACCGGGGCGACGTGGAGCCCGTCGACCCCCGGGCCGGGCACGTCCCCGGGGCTCGCAACGCCCCCTGGGCCGCCAACCTCGACCCCGCCACCGGCCGCTTCCTTCCCGCCGCCGCCCTCCGAGCGCGCTACGACGAGTTCGGGCCCGTGGAGATCGCCTACTGCGGCTCGGGCGTGACCGCGTGCCACGACCTGCTCGCCCTGCGCCTGGCCGGCCTCCCACCCGCCCGGTTGTACGAGGGCTCGTGGTCCGACTGGTCGGCCGACCCCGTTCGGCCCCTCGCCACCGGCCCCAATCCCTGAGCATTCTCGTAACGCTGGCGCCGACATAGACGGCCCCAGCGTTACGAGAACGGTTTGGCGCTAGCCCGGGGCGAGGCCCAGGACGCGCCAGCCCTGGTCGGGGAAGCCGGCCGCGTCGGCCACCCGGGCCGACGCCACGTTGGCGAAGTCGTGCAGGTACGTGGGCACCCCGCCGGCGGCCAGCACCACCCGGGCTGCCTCGGCCACCAACCGCCGGCCCAGCCCCTTCCCCCGGGCGGCCTCGTCTGTACCGACGGCCAACTCATGCCCGTACCGGTCGTGGCGCTTGACCCCGACGCCGGCCAGGTAGCGATCACCCTCGAATGCCACCAACACCCCGCCGTTGAACGGGCGCAGCCAGTCCGGCACACGGGCGTCGCCGGTGTCGACCCACTCGCCCAGGGGTTCGAGTGGCGCCGGCGACGAGGACCAGCGGAACATGGCCTGCACCACCCGGGCGCCTCTCCGCCCCACGGCCGCCGCCACCGCCGCCCCGGCCGTCTCCACGCTCTCGTACGACCCGCCGGCCCGCTCGCCCACGTCCACCGGGACCGACAGCACGCCGCCCGCGTCCCGCCCGGCGGACACGCCGATGATGGGATGCCGGGCGCCGTCCCACCCGGGCGCCGAGCGGGCCTCGCTGCCGATCACCAGGACCCGCCCGGGCTCGGGCGGCGGCCACGTCCCCAGCCACACGCGCAAGTGTTCGGCCAGCCGCGCCTCGACCTTGCCGGCGACGCCGCCAGCCACTCCGCCGCCCTCGACCCCGCCCTCCTTCACGACCTGGCGGTCACTTCGAACCACACCGCCTTGCCCGAGCCGTGGGTCTCCACGCCCCACCGGTCGGACAGGGCCTCGACCAGCTCGAGCCCTCGCCCGGTGCTGGCATCCATGTCGTGCGATCGCCGGGTGGGCAGCACGGTGCTGCGGTCGTGCACCTCCACCCGCAGGGCGCCGGCGCCCAACCGCAGCACGACGTCCACCTCGGAGCGTGTGTGCATCACCGCGTTGGTGACCAGCTCCGAAAGCGGTAGCTCGGTCCGCTCGGCCACCTCCTCGGCGCACGACCATTCCTCCAGCGTGCGGTGGGCGAAGCGGCGGGCGTGGCTGGCCGCGGCCAGGTCGGCGGCGAGGGTGGTGCGGGCCACCCGGGGCCCCACCAGGGCGCGCGGCCGCTCCTCGGGCACGGCACCGGCGCCGGTGCGGCCCTCGTCCGAGGCGGTGGGAACGGACGGGTCGAAGGGCGCCACCTCGGCGTCGTCGCCCAGTTCCAGCTTGGTGGCGATGGTGCCCACCAGCCAGCGCTGGTATTGGCGCACCTCCTCGGCCGGCGGGAGGGTGAGCATGTGACCGGCCTCGGCGAAGGCCTCCACCTCGTCGATGAGGGTGAGGAACTGGCGCATGGCGGGGACGGCCAGCACGGGCAGGTCGACGGTGAGGGTGAAGGTGGCATGGCCCCGGGTCAGGGCGGCCTCGGCCTGGTCCCGGAGGGACAGCCGGACGCTGGCGAAGCGGGCGAGGATCTCGTCCATGATGGCGAGCAGGCGCTGGGGGTAGTCGGAGCGCAGCACGCCCTGGCGACCGCCCAGCCGCACCAGCTCGAACTCCCGCAGCAGCTCGTCGATGTACTCCTCCGACCGCAGGGTGAGGATGGCCGGTGCACCGGCGAGGACCACCGACCGGAGGTCGGGCGCAGTGTGGGGCACGCCCAGCACGACGATGGCCATGTCGTCCCGGGCCCGGCCTTCCTCCAGCGCCCCCACGGCCGCGGTCACGGCCGAAAGCGTCGCTTGCGCGCTCGTCCCGCTCGACGCCCGCATGGTGCGATGGAGCAGGTGGGGAGCGAAGTCGCCGGCCGGCGTGCGGGCCTCGATGAGCCCGTCGGTGAACAGCACCATGGTGTCGCCCGGGTAGAGCGTGATCTCGGTGTCGTGCACCTCGATGGTGGGGAACAGGCCGATGGCCGTACCCGGCTGGCCCACGGGCCTGATCTCGCCCGCGGCCGTGCGCAACACGGGGAGGGGATGGCCACCCGACGCCACCCGCACCGCCGTGCCGCCTCCATGGGCGCCGTGGGCGCCGTCGACCCCCATGTCGACCGGCGGTTCGATGACGGCGAACACCATGGTGCAGAAGGCCTCGCCCTCCTCGGCGTCGGCCACGGCCTGGTTGCACATGCGCAGCACGGCGCAGGGGTCGGGATCCATCATGCAAGCGGCCCGCACGGTGTAGCGGGTCAGGGCGGTGAGCGACGCCGCCTCCACGCCTTTGCCCGACACGTCGCCCAGCACCACGCCCCACCGCGGCGCGCCCAGCACGGATGGCGCCACGGGGAACACGTCGAAGAAGTCGCCCCCCACGATGGTGCCGTCGCCCGCGGCCCGGTAGTGGGTGGCCAGGTCGAGTCCGGGGACCGTGGGCGTCCGCGGGGGAAGGAGCGACTGCTGGAGTACCCGGGCCTGCTCCAGCCGGGCCCGATGGGCCAGCGAGTTCTCGATGGCCACGGCCGCACGCCCGGCCAGGTCCTCCACCTGCACGAGGTCGGCGGTGCCGAACTGCCGGCCCGGCGTGGTCATGGCCAGCATCAGCGTGCCGAGGGGCCGGGCCCGGGCCCGCAGGGGGACGATCAGCGCCGACCGGGTGCCCAGCGCCTCCAGCAGTCGCCGGTGCTCCTCGTCCTCGGCCAGATCGGCCCAGAGTTCCTGGGGCACCTCGACGCTCATCACCGGCTCGGCCGTGATCGCCACCCTCCGCAGGGTGGGGTCGGTGGCCACGTCGCCGTCCCGGGCCGAGAGCTGGCGCATGACGGCCTCGCCCTCCGGGTCCCGGTGGGCCAGCGCGACCAGCCGCAGGTCATCGCCATCCCACAGGTGGACGGCAGCGCCGTCGGCCAGGGCGGGGACGGACAGCCGGGTGATGCGGGCCAAGGTGTCCTCGTACTCCAGCGAGCTGGCCAGCAGCCGGCTGGCGTCGGCCAGGAACGCTTGGCGCCGGCCCGAGTCCCGCTCCTGCTCGTACAGCCGGGCCCGCTCCAGGGCCTGCGCGCACTGGGCACCCATGGCCTCGAGGAACTGCACGTCCTCCGGCGGGAAGGCCCGGGGCGTCTCGAAGCTCAGGCTGATGGCGCCCATGGCCCGGCCCTCGAAGAGGAGGGGGACGACGGCCAGCGCGTGGTCGTAGAGGGGCGGGGAGTCGGCGATGGCCGGGTACCGCTGGTTGCGCTCCTCCAGCGACGTGATGAGCACGATCCGGCCGTTGCGCACGGCGTCGCCCGCCGGATGCTCGCCTGCCACCGGGTAGGTGGACCACTTGCCGGCGATGTCGGGATCGATGTTGTAGGCGCCGACCATGCGCATCTCGCTGCCCGCCTCGGTGACGAGCGACAGCGACCCCCGCTCGCTGCCCAGTTCCTTGCACGCCTGGTCAACCACCACGCGGGTGACGTGGTCGATGTCGACGGCCTGCGACAGGGCCGACGTCACCGCTTGCAACCGGGTCAGGCGCTCGGCCGCCCGCTCGGCCGCGTCCCTGGCCGCCTCCAGCCGGTCGAGGACGCCCGACGCCACCAGCGCGGTGAGGGCGAACACGCCCACGGCGAACACCTCGCCGGGGGTGTCGGCGCTCACCACGCCCACCGGGCGCATGTAGAAGGTGAGGAGCCCGACGGTCGACAGGCCCGCGGCCAGGAGACCGGGCCCGATGCGCCCCACGGCCACGGCGGCCACCACGGTGAGCAGGTAGCAGAGGGCGGGGACCAGGGCCGTGCCCCGCTCGCCGTGGGGGACGACGGCGGTGACCATGGCCGGTCCGCCCACGGCCAGCAGGTAGCCGGCGACCGAAATGTCGCGCCAGCGCTGGCGGTCGGCACGGGTGCGCACGGCCATAGGTTGGCGCACGCGCTGGCCAGATGTGAGCCACACCCAGGAACGGAGCGCCAGCCGGACTCCGTCCGGCTGATGGTTCAGGTGATGGCGAGCAGCTTGGCCATGGGCGAGTCGGGCGGGTAGACGAGTTCCTTCTCCAGGTGCACGATCGTGCCGTCCTCGGGCTTGGACTCGAACTTCACCCGGTCGACCAGGGCCCGCATGAGTTCGATGCCCCGCCCGCTCTCGGCCGACGGATTGGCGTGGGCGTCCCCCCTTCCGAGCGCGTCGAACCCGCTGCCGGTGTCCACCACCCGGATGACGCAGATGCGGTCCTCGACGGACAGCCGGATCTCGTAGCTCTCGTCCCCGCCCGAGTGCTTGAGCACGTTGGCGCTCGCCTCGGTGAGCGCCACTTCGATGCCCAGCTTGCAGTCGTCTTCGACGCCCAGATCCTCCAACGCATGCCGGCAGATGTGCCGGGCGACGGGGATCGTCAGCTCGTCACGGGGCAAGCAGAGCGTGAGGTTGATCTGCACGGGGTTCGGTGTACCCACCACCCCGGTCAGGCAAGCGCGACGTTGACCTCCGGCTCGCCCTCTTCGAAGACCAGCTCGCTCACCGAACCCGCCTCCCGGAGGTCCGCCGCCGCCGCCCGCACCCGAGTCACTGCCTCCGGCGTGTCCCGCACGAGCAGGCGGGACACGGGCGCCCGCATGGACACCTGGGCCTCGGTCTTGGCCTTGCGGACCTGGCCGAGGACGGCGGCCACGGCCTCGAGAACGGCGGGGTCGCCGCCTTCGGCCTCGGCCGGTGGGGTGGGCCAGGGCGCCCGGTGCACCGATCCCTCCTGCCACCACGACCACACCTCTTCGGTGACGAAGGGCAGGAAGGGGGCGAACAGCCGTAGCAGGGTCGACAGGGCGATGCGCAGGGCAGCGACGGCCGACTGGCTGGCCGGCCCCCCGGCGTAGGCCCGGTTCTTGACCAGCTCCAGGTAGTCGTCGCAGAACGACCAGAAGAAGGCCTCGGCGCGCTCCAGCGCCCGGGTGTAGTCGTAGCCCTCGAAGGCGGTGGTGGCCTCGGTGACCACCTCGCCCAGCCGGGCCAGCATGGAGCGGTCGAGCGCCTCCGTCACCTGGCCGGCCTCGGTGGCGCCCAGCCCCAAGGCGAACTTGGAGGCGTTGAGGATCTTGATGGCCAGCCGCCGGCCGACCTTCATCTGCCCTTCGTCGAACGCGGTGTCCGTGCCGGCCCGGCCGTTGGCCGCCCAGTACCGCACCGAATCCGACCCGTACTGCTCCAGCAGGCCCAGGGGCGTGACCACGTTGCCCTTGGACTTCGACATCTTCTTGCGGTCGGGGTCGAGGATCCACCCGGACAGCGCGGCGTTGTACCAGGGCACGGACCGGAATTCGAAGTGCGATCGCACCACGGTCGAGAACAGCCAGGTGCGAATGATGTCGTGGCCCTGGGGGCGCAGGTCCATGGGGAAGAGGCGCCCGAACAGGTCGGGGTCGTCCTCCCACTTGGCCGCGATCTGGGGGGACAGCGACGACGTCGCCCACGTGTCCATCACGTCGGGGTCGCCCGTGAACCCTCCCGGCTTGTCCCGCTGCGACTCGTCGTAGCCCTCGGGGGCGTCGCTCGACGGGTCGACGGGCAGGCGGGACTCGGGGGGGACGATGGGGTCGTCCCAGCCCACGGTGCCGTCGTCGGCGATCGGGTACCAGAGAGGGAAGGGCACGCCGAAGAAGCGCTGGCGGGAGATGAGCCAGTCACCGTTCAGGCCCTCGACCCAGTTCTCGTACCGGCCCCGCATGTAGGGCGGGTGCCAGGCGATCTCCCGGCCCCGCTCGATGAGGGCCTGGCGCAGCTCGGGATCGCGGCCCCCGTTGCGGATGTACCACTGGCGGCTGGTGACGATCTCGAGGGGCCGGTCGCCCTTCTCGTAGAACTTGACCGGATGGGTGATGGGCTTGGGCTCGCCCACCAGATCGCCGCTCTCGGCCAGCAGCTCGACGATGCGCTTCTGGGCCTGCTTGACGGTCCTGCCCGCCAGCTCGGCCCACGCCTCGTTCTCGGGGACGCCGGCCGGCGGCGCCGGGATGATGCGGCCGTCGCGGCCGACCACGCTGCGAACGGGCAGGTTCAGCTCCCGCCACCACGTGACGTCGGTGAGGTCGCCGAAGGTGCAGATCATGGCGATGCCCGACCCCTTCTCGGGATCGGCCAACTCGTGGGCCAGGATGGGGACCTCGACACCGAACAGCGGTGTGTGGACGGTGCTGCCGAACCGGGCCTTGAAGCGCTCGTCGTCGGGATGGGCGACCAGGGCGACGCATGCGGGGATCAGCTCGGGCCGGGTGGTCTCGATCTCGATGGCCGTTGTACCTGGCGGCGAGCCTTCGGCCGCCGGGAAGCGGAGGCGGTGGTAGGCGCCGGCCAGCTCCCGGTCCTCCAGCTCGGCCTGGGCCACGGCCGTGCGGTAGTCGACGTCCCACAGGGTGGGCGCCTCGGCCGAGTACGCCTCGCCCCGGGCCAGGTTGCGCAGGAAGGCCCGCTGGGCCGCCCGCCGGGACGCGTCGTTGATGGTCGTGTAGGTCTGCGTCCAGTCCACCGACAGGCCCAGCCGCTTGAACAGGTCCTCGAAGGCCTGCTCGTCCTCGGCCGTGAGCCGCAGGCACAGCTCGACGAAGTTCCGCCTGCTGACGGGGATCTGCTCCTTGCCCGGCTTGTCCGGGGGCTGGAAGTTCGGGTCGTAGGGCAGCGAGGGGTCGCAGCGGACGCCGAAGTAGTTCTGCACCCGGCGCTCAGTGGGCAGCCCGTTGTCGTCCCACCCCATGGGGTAGAAGACCTCGCGTCCCGACATGCGCTGGTACCGGGCCACGATGTCGGTGTGGGTGTACGAGAACACGTGGCCCACGTGAAGCGACCCGCTGACCGTGGGGGGCGGCGTGTCGATGGCGTAGATCCGGTCTCGCGGCGTGGCCCGGTCGAACCGGAAGGTCCCGGCCGACTCCCATCGCTCGATCCAGGTGGGTTCGAGTCCGTCCAGCGACGGCTTGTCGGGGACCTGCGCAGTCATGGTCGGATTACCGTACCTGCGTGCTGCACCTCCACGACACTGCAATGGGCCGCCAGGTCGAGCTCACGCCCCGGGACCCCGGGCGGTTGTCGCTGTACGTGTGCGGCCCCACCGTCTACGACGTGCCCCACATCGGCCACGGCCGCAGCTACCTCGTGTACGACGTGCTCGTCCGCTACCTGGAGTGGACGGGGATCGAGGTCGACCACGTCCGCAACATCACCGACATCGACGACAAGATCATTCAGCGGGCGGCCGAGACAGGCCGGTCGGCCGACGACGTGGCCCGGGAGTTCGAGCAGTCGTTCTACGACGCGTGCGACGCCTTGGGCATCAAGCGGCCCACCCACGATCCCCACGCCACCGCCTACGTCGACCGGATGCTCGACCTCATCGCCGAGCTGGCCGCCAAGGACCTGGCCTACGAGGCGCCCGACGGCGTGTACCTCGACACCGAGCGGGTGCCCGGGTACGGCCTCCTGGCCCAGCAACCGCTGGAGGACCTGCGGGCCGGGGCCCGCGTCGAGGCGGTCGAGGACAAGCGCTCGCCGCTCGACTTCGTGTTGTGGAAGCGGGCCAAGCCGGGCGAGCCGGCATGGGCTTCGCCGTGGGGTGAGGGCCGCCCGGGCTGGCACACCGAGTGCGTGGTCATGTCGCTCGACCTCTTGGGCGACGGCTTCGACCTGCACGCCGGCGGGCTGGACCTGAAGTTCCCCCACCACGAGAACGAGCGGGCCCAGGCCGTCGCTCTGGGGCATTCGTTCGCCCGGCACTGGATGCACCACGCCTTCGTGGAGGTGGGGGGCGTCAAGATGTCCAAGTCACTGCGGAACTTCACCTCGCTGGTGGACCTGCTCGCCCGACACGACGCCCGCGCCTACCGGCTACTGGTCCTGCGCTCCCACTACCGGTCGCCCATGGAGGTCACCCCCGGCACCATCGAGGACGCCGAGAAGGGGTTGGAGCGCCTCGACGAGTTCGCCCGCCGCTTCGGCCCCGATGGCCAACCGGACAGCGCCGCCGTGGCCCGCTTCCGGGAGCTGATGGACGACGATCTGAACACGCCCGGCGTGGTGGCCATGCTGTTCGATCTCGTGCGCCGGGCCAACGCCGACGACGACCAGGCTGCGGCTGCGTCCGTGTACGAGATCGCTGGCGCCCTGGGCCTGGCCCTGGGCGGTGCCGACGACGCCGTGGACGAGGAGACGGCCGCCCTGGTGGCCGCCCGCGACCGGGCGCGGGCGGAGCGGAACTTCGCCCAGGCGGACGCCATCAGGGACCAGCTCGTGGCCCTCGGTTGGGTGGTGAAGGACACCCCCGACGGGACGCAGGTGCACCGCTGAACCAATCATTTCCGTCGGCGAAAAAGCCTGTTACCGTTCCCCGCTGAGGGAAAGGCTGTTCGCACGACGTAGTCGCAAAGAAGGCACCCCCTCGTCACTGAAGCTTGCACGAAGGGGGGTTGCCACAGTGGCGACCGGAACGGTCAAGTGGTTCAACGCCGAGAAGGGCTACGGGTTCATCTCGCAGTCGGACGGCGCGGATGTCTTCGTCCACTTCAGCGCCATCCAGATGAACGGTTACAAGGTTCTGGAGGAGGGCCAGCAGGTGGAGTTCGAGGTGCAGGAGGGCCCCAAGGGCCTCCAGGCGGCCAGCGTTCGACCCGTCTAAAAGGTCACAGAAACAAAAGCGCCCGGCCTGATGGCCGGGCGCTTTCGCGTCTGCCGGGCTCGGTGGGCACCCCCCAGCGCCGCCGAGCCGCACGACAGAACGGTTACGACGGGGGCAGCCCCACCTGTTGCTCGGGGACCTGCGTGCCGCCGGTGCTGATCTCGACGGTGTGCCCGCCACTCGGCGGGGCTGGCGCGCACCCGGCCGACTGGCCACCCACCGAGCCGCCCGTGCAGGAGCCCGTGCCCTGGCCGGCGGCCAGCGAACCGGTGAGGGCGGCGGTGCTGATGCTGGCGTGGATCTGGGCCGCGGGCCTGGGTCGGGGTTGCGGGTCGGCGGGCGTGGTCGTCGAGGTGGTCGAGGGCGGGGTGACGGTGATGTCCACCGACCCGTCGTCGATGGGCACCAGCACGGGGCCGTCGATCGGAGCCACCGCCACCGTGGTGCCGGGGCTGCCTGCGAACGCGGGGCTGGCGGCGGGTTCGGCGGTGACACTGGCGGTGACCACGAAGGGCACGCTCGGGGTGTCGCCCGCGAACGAGGCCCCCGTGCGGGCGGGCGCAGCCGCCGGTGCCGGTCGCGGTGCCGGCGCGGCGACGAGGTCCGGACGCCCGACCCGGTGGCGGTCCACCGTGCCCAGGCTGGCCACGCCCAGGGTGAACAGAGCGGCCGTGGCCATGGCCAGGGGCCGCTCGGCTTGGGCCAGCCAGGCCGCCGCCTTGCGGGCCCGGCCCAGCTTCCACCGGTGCTTGGCCAGCGCGGCCACGGTCAGAGGCAGGGGAACGGCCGCGTGGCGCAGCCGCCCGCCCACGTCCTCGAGTTCGGCCTGGCGTTCCCGGCACTCGGCGCAGGCCGCCAGGTGCTGGTCTGCCTTGGCCAGATCCCGGGGCGACAGGGCCCCGGCCACGTACGCCCCCAGCCGGGCCACCGTGTCCCGGCACTCGGGTTGCACCTCGGTCCGGCGCACCTGGGCCTGGAGGTAGCGCTCCCGCAGGCCGTTGCGGGCCCGCACGGCCAGCTGGGACACGCCGTTGGGCGAGAGGCCCAGCAGGGGAGCGGCCTCCCGGGCCGGGAGCTGCTCCACTTCGGTCAGCCAGAGGACCGACCGCCAGCGCTCGGGCAGGCCCCGGAAGGCGGCGGCCACCAGGGCCCGGTCGGCGGCATCGACCACCCGCTCGCTGGCCGACACGCCGAGCGATGGTCGCTCGGACACGTGGGACACGTCGGCCGGTCGCTGCCGTCCCGCCTTGCGAGCGGTGTCGATGGCCGCGTGGCGGGTGGTGGTCAGGAGGTAGGAGCGGAAGCTGCCGGCGTCCTGGAGCCGGCCGGCGGGGAGGGCCTGGAGGACGCGGGTGAAGGCGTCGGCCACGGCGTCGGCCGCATCCTCGGCGTTGCCGGTGACGGCATGGGCCAGCCGCCAGGCCGCCGGCGCGTGGCGCCGGTACAGCTCCCCGAAGGCATGGCCGTCACCGCCCGCCGCCCGCTGTGCCAGCTCGGCGTCGGTCGCCTCGCTCGTTTGCATGGTGTGGTGAGGTTCGCCGGGAGACCGGCCCAGACCTGCTGTTAGGCGACGCGGGCGGCGCTGAGCACGAACAGCAGCTGGCAGGAGGGCGAGTCGGCCGTGCACGAGCTGCCGTTGAGGGTGGTGGCGTCGAGGGCGGCCATGAGTGCACCGAGACCGGAGGAGAGCTGCAGCTCGCTGGGAAGTCCGGGCAGGCCGGGGAGGCCGGGCACGGTGGGGATGGTGACCCCCGGCGGGATGGTGACCCCCGGCGGGATGGTGACCGGAGGAACGGTCACGGGGGGCACGGTGACCGGCGGCACCGTGACGGGCACCGTGGTCGTGGTGGTCGGTGCCGGGGTGGTGGTCGTGGTGGTGTGGCTGGCCAGGGGAGCGGTGGTGGTCGTGGTGGTCGTGGCCGGCGGCTGGGACGCGCTGGGCTGCGAACCGGTGATCACGGTGCCGCTGGGCGGCGTCACCTTCCGGCCCGGTGTGGGGTCGGCCGCCGGCGCGGGAGCCCCGGTGCGGCTGGTGGTGGCGCCGTCGACCTGGGCGCCCGCCGGCGTGGCGGTGGCCGCCGCGGCCGTGGGAACCGCGGCGGGGCGGGCCGGGCGCTGGACGGCGGAGCGGGGGCTGGCGGGGGCGTGCTGCTGGGGCGCCATCAGGGCCGCCCCGGTCACACCCACCACCAGCACGCCGGCGGCGGCCGCGCCCACGGGGGCGGCCAGGCGGTCGGCCCCGTTGTGCAGGAGCGAGGACACGCGCACGGCCAGCTTCCCCACCAGGCCGGTGATGCCGGCGCCCGCGCCCACGGGCAGGAGGGCATGGCGCAAGGTGGTGCCCAGGTCCCGCAGCTCGGCTTCCCGGGTGCGGCAGCCGGCGCAGCCGGCCAGGTGCTGGTCGACTCGAGCCACGTCCCGGGGCGAGAGGGCGGCGCCCACGTAGGCGGCCAGGCGGTCGGCGGTGGCCCGGCAGTCGTCGGGCACCTGGCCGATGTGGGCCTGGAGGAAGCGCTCCCGCAGGCCGGCTCGGGCTCGCACGGCCAGCTGGGCGGCACCGTTGGGCGACAAGCCCAGAAGCCGGGCCGCTTCCCGGGCCGGGATCTGCTCGACCTCGGTGAGCCAGAGGACCGAGCGCCAGCGCTCGGGCAGGGCCCGGAAGGCCGCCGCCACCAGCATGGAGTCGACCCCCTCGATCAGATGCTCGGAGGGGCCCAGGGCCGTCTGGGCAGGCTCGGGCCCGGCGCTCGAGGGCAGGGTGCGGCCGGACCGGCGGACCAGGTCGACGGCCGCGTTGCGGGTGGCGGTCAGGAGGTAGGGCCGGATGCGGGTGTGCTCGTCCAGCTTCCCGGCCGGGAGGGCCTGGAAGACACGGGTGAAGGCTTCGCTGACCGCATCGGACGCGTCGTGGGCGTTGCCCGTGACCCGCTGGGCGACCCGGAAGGCGGCCTGGGCGTGGCGCCGGTACAGCTCTTCGAAGGCCTCCACGTCGCCACTGGCGGCGCGCCGAGCCAGCTCACCGTCGCTCTGGTGCTCGGGCAGGTCGTTCGAAATGTCCGTATGGGTGCGTGCCATGTGACTGTCCTGGGTGCCCTTCCCGCCGATGCAGTTCGGCCACGTTCCTACCAAGTGTGCCTCTTGTGCCCACCGCGATACCAACACACTCAGTGGTTGATTTGACGCGAGGCGGCCAACGTCCTCTGCTGAACCGGTGCGTCGCCAACGATCTTCGTCGCTCCCCGCCGGGTTTGGGGCGATTTGGTCGTGTGTGGCCCTCGACCTGGTGGGGTTCGGCATCGTCCTCCCCATCCTCCCGCTGTACGCCAAGCGTTTCGGCGCCTCGCCCTTCACCGCCACCGCGCTGGTGGCCGTGTTCTCGGCCGCCCAGCTGCTGTTCTCGCCCATCTGGGGGCGGGTGTCCGACCGGGTGGGACGCAAGCCCGTGCTCATCCTTTCCCTGGCGGGGACGGCGGTCGGCAGCCTGATCACCGGGCTGGCCGGGTCGCTGTGGATCCTGTTCCTGGGTCGCATCATCGATGGCATCTCGGGGGCGAGCGTCTCCGTGGCCCAGGCCTCGGTGGCCGACGTCGCCCCGCCCGACCAGCGGGCCCGCCTGCTCGGGCTCCTGGGCGCCGCCTTCGGCCTGGGTTTCGTGGCCGGTCCCGCGCTGGGGGCGCTCGCCGCCCTGGGTGGTCCCCGGCTGCCGTTCGTCCTGGCCGCGGTGATCGCGGGGGTCAACGCCGTGGCCGCCCTCCGGCGCCTGCCCGAGACCCACCCGTCGCCCGGCCCGTCCCGGCCCGCTCTCGACCCCGTGCCCTGGCGCCGGGCCGGCGTGAGCACGCTCTTGGCCGTGGCCTTCGTCCAGCTGTCGGCCTTCAGCGCCTTCGAGGGGACGTTCGCGCTGTTCGGGGAGCGCCGGCTGGGGCTGCGGCTGGCGTCCACCGGCGGGGTGTTCGCGGCCATCGGCATCGCCCTGGTGGTCGTGCAGGTGCGGGTGCTGCCCGCCGTGATCAAGCGGTTGGGCGAGGCGGGGACGCTGCGGCTGGGCCTGCTCCTGAACGCGGGTGGGCTGTTCGTGCTGGCCACGGTCCACTCGTTCTGGATGCTGGTGCCCGCGCTGCTGGCGCTCGTGCTGGGGCAGGGGCTGGTGTCGCCCACGCTGTCGTCCATCCTGGCCGGCAAGGTGGCGGCCCACCGGCGGGGCGGCGTGCTCGGGGTGCAGCAGGCGGTGGGCGGCCTGGCCCGGGTGGTCGGACCGCTGGCCGGCGGGTTCGCGTTCCAGCAGTTGGGCGTACCCGTGCCCTACGTGGCGGGCGCCGCCCTGATGGTCCTGGCAACCTTGCTGGCCATGCAGCCGTCCATCGCGTCACCCGCGGTCGCGTGAGCGGCGCCCCGTTGGACTGGGCGTGGGCGGCCGCCCGCCTGCGGGACGCCCGGGCGCACTGGGTCGCCACCACCGGACCCGACGGCCGCCCCCACGCCATGCCCGTGTGGGCGCTCCTGATCGACGACACCGTGCTGTTCAGCACGTCGCCCTCGTCGGTCAAGGGGCGGGGGCTGTCGGCCGTGCCGTATGCCGTGGTGCACGTGGGCGACGGCGACGTGGCGGCCGTGGTGGTGGAGGGGCCGGTCGAGCGGTTGGAGCCGGCGGGGGAGCTGTGGGACCGGTTCGTCGATGCCTACCAGGAGAAGTACGCCTTCGACCTCCGGGGCGCGGACCCCTCGACGTTCGCGTTCTACCGGGTGCGACCGGCGAAGGCCTTCGCCTTCCGGGAGGCCGACTTCTCCGAGTCCCGGGCCCGCTTCGAGTTCGATGCGGACGGGCGGCCCGTGCCCGTCAGCTGGATCGGGGACTGAGCAGCACCTTCACCGGCCCGCCCGGCCGGACCAGGTCTTGGAACGATGCCTCGGCGGCGTCGAGGGGGCGGATGTCGGACACCACCGTCTCGGTCGGCACCGCCCCGCCGGCCACGTGGTCGACCGCCTCCCTGAACTCGTCGTCGGTGTAGGCGATGGAGGGGAGGACATCGACCTCCTTGATGACCCACAGCATCCCGGGCATGGCGTACATCTCGCCGATGTCGACGACGCCGACCAGGACGAGCTGCCCGCCGGGCGTTGTTGCTTCGAGGGCGATGGGCAGGGTGGTGGTGACGCCGGCGGCGTCGAAGATGACGTCGAAGGGATCGCCGGCGGTGCGCAGCAGGCGGCTGGCGTCGTCGGTCACCTGGACGTTGGGCCCCAGCGCGGCCGCCGCCGCCGCCCGGGTCTCGCTGCGCTCGGCCACCGTGATGCGCTCGACGCCGTGGTGGCGCAGGGCGGCGATGGTGAGCAGGCCCACCGGCCCGGCACCGATCACGCCGACGTTGGCATTCGGGGCGGCGGCCCGGCTGCGGCGCACGGCATGGAGGGCCACGGCATAGGGCTCGACCAGGGCGCCCTGCTCGAAGCTCATGCCGTCGGGGACGGGGATACAGCTGCGGGCCGGGGCCCTGACCAGTTCGGCGTAGGCGCCGTCGTTGAGGCCCAGGCCGATGGCGGTCATGGCCTGGGCCGGGCACAGATGGCTCTTGCCCGCCCGGCACTGCTCGCACGTCCCGTCCCGCCCGCTGGGGAGGACGGCCACCCGGGTGCCTGCCGGCAGGTCGCCAGCGATCACCGTTCCAGCGAACTCGTGCCCCATCACCGCTCCGGGCGGGATGAAGCCGGAGTTCCGCAGGTGCAGGTCGCTGCCGCAGATGCCGCACCGCTCGACCTGGACGAGCACCTCGCCCGGGCCGGGCGTGGGCTCCGGCTTGTCCACCACGGCCAGCGCGCCGTCGGCCTGCACCGCCACCGCTCGCATGGCCCGGACTGTACGACCAACGTTGCCCGCCCGGCCCCGCCACCAAACGGCCGACGGGCCACAGAGGCTTACGGCCGTCGAGCGAAACACCCCGGGGACTCACCGAGCGATCCCGAGGTGTTTGCGAACACGGCCGTCAGGAGGGCGATGTCAGAAGGACAGATGGACGCTCATGAGGTTGTTTACTTCCACGACCATCCACTTCGCGGTGGCCGGTACCTTGAACGTCCAGGGAACCGCCTGATTGGGCGAAGGCGTGCTGGTTCCCGCGCCCACTGGCACGCAATTGCCATCGTAGAACTGCCCTGACAAACCACCAGCCCCCAGAGCGTCTGCGAGTTGGGTGTGGGCCGCCGACCAGTGAACGCTGACCTGCTGGTTGGCGCGCGAACTGATGTCGATGACACGCGAGTCGATCCCATTCACCGGGCTGTTGACGTACTCGGGATGACACCCCGACAGCTGCCAGGCGCTTCCCAGGGAGATGAAGACAGTCGCCTTGTTCGGCCCGACGATGTCGTATTCGTCGGCGCTGGTTCCCCCGACCATGCCGAGGAGGGCGGTTGCCGCCAGGACCGCTCCCAGTAATGCCCTCTTCTTCTGCATTGCTGTGTCCTTTCGTGATTCGACGACGCTGCGGGGCACCGACCACATGGGCGGTTCAGGAACTATTACGTCCGAAACATGCCTTGGTGTCGAAAAAGAACGGATTTGTCGCTCGTACCCCTTCGCCACCTTCCCCGGCTCGCTTCACCGACGCCGGTCGCGACTCCCCCGCTGTCTTGCCACGATGCGCCGTGTCCGTCAGCGAGGGCGAGGCCCCCGTCGGGATCTGAGCAGCCACCCTCCTGCTCCTACCGTGCTGCGGCCGTGGGCCGGTGCTCACCGGACAGCATGCACAGGTGCGCCAATCAAGCGGTCCGAGAAATTTCGACACGCTTGGCCCGGAGCGTCGTAATGAAGGGGTGGAGGGTGCAGAGGCGCTCTCCATCCACTATCGGGAGGAAATACATGAGGAAGATCCTCGCTCGGCTGGGCGTCTTCGCAGCCGTGCTGTCTACGGTGGCGATGCTGGTCCCCAGCTCCGCCTATGGCGCCAGCCAGGTGGCGGCAGGTGGGGTCGGGCACGGCACCATCTCGCCCGGTTTGACCACGACCCCGACGGCCCAAAGCGTGTCGTTCCAGTCGGACGTCTTCATCGGCGGCGGCGTGAGCACGGACCCCAACGCTGCTACAGGAACGGTGAACTGCACCTTCAACGGCAGCAGCACGTTGCCCGGTGGCGAGACCGTCGCCCAGGGCGGCGGCAGCGTCACCGGTAGCTGCACCGTGGCCGCGGGTGTCGGTGTTGGCCAATCCGTCAACTGCACCGTCAGCTACTCGCGTGTTGGCAATGTTGTCGTCATCACCGTCAACTGCACGTTCGGTACGCACCACTCCACCGGTGGCGGCGTCTTCCTCTTCGTGCCGACGAGCGTCAACCCGACCACGTCGTACGAGTTGGTTGGCACAGCGGCTGCGGTAGGAACCGACTAACAACCTCTCCGTATGCAAGACCCGTAGCACAAGGGCCGGGGTGCAACGCACCCCGGCCCTTCAACTTGCCGGCCAGCTACATCGGTGAGGGTGTGGGAGCCGTCCTCCCCGGCGGTGCTGGCCAGGTTCGAGGGAACCAGCAGCGTCCCTCTTGTGGCTCCAGGTCGGTTCGACCGGCCGTATGCCTGCGGCAGGTGCTGTCAGACCTAACCAACTGCGGTGCGGACCGTGAATGACGACTTGTGGGGAACGGTCTCACGGGCTGGCGTGCCCTGTCGGAAAAACCTCGACACGCTGACCGATCGGCGACGTAGTAACAGGATGCAAGCGTTGCGCGCGTCCCTGCCTGGTGACGCCCGGAAGGACAGCATGACGAAGACCGCAGCTGCCGAGATCGACTGCACCCGAGGGTGCGATCGATGCTCGCTCCAAGATCACTCCAAGAACGCTCATGGTCGAACGCCATGCACCCGATGCACTCGGGAGCCGCGTTCCCTCCAGTTCACCAGTAGCCAGTCCCGTTGGTAACGCAGTTCTCAGCCACACTCAAACAATTCGAACTGACATGAAACTCATACGCGCAACCCATCCGCGGTCCCAACGTCTGGCCAGAATTGTCCGGATTATCACGTGCGGAATGCTCGTCGCTTCTGTCGCGGCGGGGATGGTAGCCCCGCGTGCGCGGGCTGCTGACGATGTCACCACCGTGGTTGGGACGTGGCACCCGACGAACCTACCTCCAGGCGTGGCGCCAGATCAGTTCTATCAAGAGGCGCAGTTGTATCCCGACGTGGGCGGGCGGCGGCTCTACGTGTACGGAGCGGCGACCCACTGGTTTGCGGCCTATGACCTCGATTCGCTCCAACCCATCGGCGCGGGCCTCAAGCTCCCGGACACGGCGACTGCTTTCTACGTGGACCCTGTCGGGGGGCGAATATTCGTCGGGTTTCAGAACGACCTTACCCAGCAGGTCCATCTTGACGAGTTCGTGACGCGATCATCTGGCGTCGTCCGGGTGGCCACGATCGATCTCACGGCCCAGCTGTTGGCGCGCGCCATTGTCGGCATGTACCACGAATTGGGTACGGATCTGATGTGGGTCTTGGCGAACCGGTCAGCCACGGGTAGCGGGGCTCCGGCCGTAGCGATCGGGGAGTTGGGGCTGCACGACTTCGAGACGGGTGGGAGCCATGCTTGGCACTGGCAGACCCCGAAGGAACTGCCAGAATGTCAGTTCACGCTGCACAACAACCTGAATGTGGCTGCCGGCCTCGGCTACGAGCCCACGCATCATTCGCTGTACTTCGGTTGTGGTAACCCGCCCCTGCAAGCTCCCGAGAAGGTGGCGCGAGGCGTCGGGCGCCTCGAGTTGAATATCGCTCCCGATGGTCAATCGACGACCCCCGGCAACATGGCCATGTTCTCTCACAGCGGCGATTTCGCCCAAGCCGACTCCCTCTTCGACCCCGTCTCTCGTCGATTGACGCTCTCGGCCTATGCGTCCGTGACGCAGGGTTCCACCGTCTTTGTCTTCGACACGGTCGGGGAAAAGTATGTGGGAGGCATCACGGCGGGAAGTCTGGCCATTGCGCAAGTCGGCCTCGATGCCGTTCACGGGCGGTTCTACGGAATGAGTCAGTGGCCGTACACCGGGCTCATTCTTGCCGATGTTCGAGCCACGCCCTCCACGCAGGGTGCATCTGTCCCAGCATTGGCAAAACACAACGGACACCAGCCAGCTGGGACCCATCTCGCATCTGACCCTCAGACTGGGCGCCTCTTCCTCAAGTATTCCGCTGACACCGACTTTGTCATTGTTCGCGATAACCTGCCCCAGTTTGTGCAAGTTCCGCCGCTTGATGTCGATGCCAATACGGTTAATGTGCCTGAAGAGGCAGGCAAGACGCTGGCGACGTACTCCGGGGCATCCCAAGCATTCGGATCCCGTGTGCGACAGATCGGTGGTGCCGACGCCATCTTCGTCAATACTTCGGGAGTTACTGCACCGCTGCCCGTGGGCCCAGGCACCCGACAGTATGTCGGGGCCTACTTGAACCGCCTCCAGCTCGGCAACAACGAGTCCACTGCCTCGGCCATTGGTGCGGATACGGACACGGAGAACACGAAGGGCGATCTCAACAAGGCTGCAGCGCCACCGCCCCCTTCACCCCCCGACGGGACGCCGCCGCCACCCCAGCCACCCGCAGGGACGCCACCTCCGCCCGTTGCTACGCCCAATCCATTTGAACCTGCAGCCGGCTGGCCGTACCTCGAAGCCTTGTGTTCCGATTTCGGGGACACGCCTGGTGTCGATTCGCATCCTGGAGCGTCAGTGTCCTGCCACGCCTCTGAACACGTTGCCCAGGCCAGCGCCGCGGCGGGGTCTACTGACGTTGGAAGCGCCGGTGTGGTGACGGTCGGGGTCAATGCCAGTTCGTTCACCTCCCATCTCACCCTCGATCCGGACCACGGTGTTGTCACCGAGGTGAGCGCGTCAAGTCGAGGAATCAGCTTGTTGAACGGCCGCCTTCACATCGGTGAAGTGGCGTCAGTGGCCCGAGCGCAAGCGCGTGGGCGACCGGGGACCACCGCGTCGTCGTGGTCGCGCACGGTCAAGAACGTGACTTTGGATGGCAATACGCTCTGCGGCGACCCGTGTGATATCCAAGCTCTCGCCGCGCAACTCAACGGCAGCTTGGTTGGCCTGGCGAAGGTTGACTTTCCTACGCCTCAGCCGAACACTGCCTCGAAAGGTGGGTACGAGGCGACCGTCCGAATCGACCCTTTGGAGCATGTCGAGGATGTCCTCGTGAACGAACAGCCTGATGACCGCATCGAGGTTCCCGGCATGGTCGTGACCATTTTCCAGGATGGGTTCAAGCCATCGCGGACGATCGTTGACTTTGCGGGGGTCGAGGCCGAGGCTCGATATGGCATCTCACTCGTTGAGCAGCCTGGAGGCTCCCTGTCAGGTGGACCCCTGCCTGTTGCGGATTTGTTGGCCGGCAACGTTCCAGGAGTTGGTCAGGGTCCGATCTTCGGGATCGAGCCGGGCGCGGCGGGCGATCTGGGGCCGGCCGCGCCTCTGGGCCGGCCCCGCCAACTTGCGTTGGGAAGCCCTCTCAATGGCCCAGGGCGCATTCTCATGAACGGTCTCCGACGTGTGGCGGCGCTGCTGCCTATCTGGGCGTTGCTCCTGATCCCGATCTACCTCTCCGCCCGACGGTGGCTCTTACTGCAACGCGGTGGCCTTATTCTTGGAGGGAAGCCTTGAAACGCAGTGACCCTGCAGTGGGGAGCGCCCTGTTGACGCTCGGGGTGATAGTCGCAGCTGGTGTGCTTCTGTCGCTGGTGACCATCGTTCCTTCAGGAAGTGGCTCCGGTCAGGGCGGCGCCCAGATTGCAGCAGCAGGCGACGCGGGTGGGCCGGGTGCGCAGGACGCGGGCACCGGTCCGGCAACGAATGGTGCGACGTCTCAGGCAGCTGGATCTGGCGCCACCCAGGCGGCAGCCGGCGCAGCCGCCGGTGGACAAGCGTCGGGCATCGCCAAGTCGACCCCTGTCAGCCTTTCCTGCGCAGCAGGCTCCAATGGAGGCAACACTGATGTCGGCGTGTCGGCATCGTCCATCAAACTTGCCGCTACGGTCGTGGCCGATGGCCCGGGCTCGAGCTTCCTGGGACCGGTTCGGACCGGAATCACCACCGTGCTCGACAAGATAAACAATAGCGGTGGAGTCTGCGGACGGCGGCTCGACCTCACGCTCCGGAACGACTCGTGGGACGCGGCCCGGGGTAAGCAATACATTCAGAATTTCGTGGAGGGCGACAAGGTATTTGCTCTCGCCGTGGTGCCCTCGTCGGAGGGTCTTCGAGAAGCTGACGCCTACATCCAGCAACAGAAGGTTCCGGTTGTCGGGACCGACGGCATGCTGATCCATCAGTATAAGAATCCCTGGATCTGGCCTGTTGCCACGTCGACCATCTCAACCATGCACGCCATGGCGAAGAATGCTGCCGATCGGGGAAGCAAGCGTTTCGGAATCGTCTTTGACGCCCAGTACCACTTTGGAGTGGAAGGCGCCTTCGCATTCAACCAGGCTGTCAAGCGCCTTACGGGCGACAACATTCCAGGCTTCGACTCTCAGTTGAAGAGCTGCACTGGGCGCTTCTGCGGGATCCAGCCGGGCAAACCGAGTTACAGCGGTGATGCGAAGCAGTTCAATGACGCGTGCTTCTCCGGCGCGGGCACCTGCGACTTTATCGCCTACCTGCTCGAGCCCGATACGGCACTCAGTTTTCTTCGAGAGGGCCGGCCCGCTAACCCCCAGATCGGATTTGCCGGCGCACAACCTCTCTTTACCCGTCCGTTCGCGGAAAATTGCCAGCGGCCATGTGACGGCATGTGGGTGTGGACCGGTTACAACCCGCCCCTTGAATCTCTGGCGAGTGATCCCGACGTCGCACGTTACGTCAACGAAGTGCATCAGGAGTCTGCCTCGGCGGACACGACCAACCAATTCCTTGAGGGCGGCTACATCGGCATGTCGCTCATGGTCCAAGCACTCCAGAAGGTCGGTCCAGCGCTCACGCGTCAAAACCTCAAGAATGTCTTGGACTCGATGACCTTCTCGAGCGGCTTGACCAGTCCGCTCGCGTGGAGGCCCGGGAACCACTTCGCGAATGTATCTGCCCAAGCGTTCGAGATTCAGTACAAACAGTCGTTCAACGGTTGGCGGAAGGCGACGTCCTTCATTGCCGACCCCTGGGTTGGCGAAGATATCCCGAGTGGAGAGTAGAGAGCGGTGCTCGTAAAATTTGGTCTCTATCTGTTGCTCTCGCTCCCGCTCATCGGCGCCTATGCGATGCTCGCCATCGGAATCGTCGTTGTCTTCCGAGCGTCGAAGGTTCTGAACCTCGCCCATGGTGCCATGGCAATGCTGCCGGCCTATATCACGTATGAGGCTTCAAAGCGGGGCATTTCCATGTTCTTCGCCGTACCCTTGGGTGTCGGCGCCGGGGCTCTCTTGGGGATGGCGACGGAACGGCTGTTCGTCCGGCCTCTTGCACGGCAGGGGGCCACCGCTCAGACGGTTGGCACCGTTGCCGTGTACGGACTCGTTGTGGCCGGGGCGGCCCAGATTTGGGGCTCGGGCTCAAAAACTGCTCCGCTCGTATTCCCGGCCGGGGGTGTGCACGTGGCAGGCGCACTGCTTCGATGGGGCCAGCTCGGACTGTTCACGGTCGCGCTCGCGAGCGCGGCCGGATTCTATGCCTTGTTCCGCTTTACTGGCATCGGCCTCGCCATGCGTGGTGCCGCCGAGAACCCGAGGGCCGCCGGCCTGATGGGAATCAACCCGGAGCGAATGGCCCGATTCGCGTGGATGCTCGGAGGATCGCTGGCGGCCCTTGCCGGCATTCTGTTGGCGTCCGTCACCAACCTGCAGCCGTACTCACTGTCGCTGCAAATGTTGCCCGCGTTCGTGGCGGCACTCGTGGGCGGCTTTGGCAGCCTTCTCGGGGCCCTCGCGGGCGCATTCGCGGTCGGTGTGGCTGAGGGCATGGTTCCGGCGTTCAGCCTCGTCCCGGGAATTCGTCGTATCGCAACCCAAGTCGGCATGCCACAACTCGTGCTTACGGTGCTCGCTCTCGGAGTCATGTACTACCGAGGTAGCAAGTTCTCGGTCGGGGACAGCAGGGCTGCGTTGGCAGGAGACGCCGATGCGACGCCGATTCATACGGCCTTCGACACCTCAAGGCTCCCTCGAAGGGGCGGAAGCAAGCGTCTATTGAGGTATGCCATACTGCTCTCATTGCTCGCGTGGCCCTTCTTTGGCGTCCCGAGTTTTCTACATCCCCTGGATACGTACTCGCTCCTGGGCGACGCGATACTCGCCGGTGGCTACTTCATCGCCGCGTCGTCGATCGTCATGTTGACCGGCTGGGTGGGCCAGATCTCGTTGTCTCAAGCGGCATTCGTCGGTATCAGTGCATTCAGTTCTGCCTTGCTCTCACGACATTACGGGATCGGCTTCCCATTGAGCTTGATCGTCGGGGCCTGCATGTCGGCTTGTGCGTCGGCAGTCCTCGGAGTCGTGGCGCTTCGTGTCCGAGGCCTGTACTTGGCGGTGGCAACGCTGATCTTTGCCTGGATGGCCGACGAGTACCTATTCATAGTGCCCTGGTTTGCCGGCAAGGGCGGGAGTGCAGCGATCAAGAACCATCCCGTCGGAGTGCACGGCGCGTTTCCGTATTTCGACTTTAGCGATCGGCGAACGTTCTATTTTGTAATGATCGCGGCCGCGTCGTCGGTTTTATTTGGATTGCTCAATCTACGCGACTCAAAGACCGGGCGAGCGTTCTTCGCGATCCGAGGTTCGGAGTCCGCCGCAGCCTCACTCGGTATTGATGTCATCCGATATAAGCTCGTCGCGTTCGCAACGGCGGGCTTTGTGGCTGGCATTGCTGGGAACCTCATTCTGACTCACCAGGATACGGTTGTTCCCGACCAGTTTTCCCTGAAGGTCTCCCTCCTCTTTCTAGCGATTGCTGTGGTTGGTGGCCTACGAAGCCTCCACGGCACCGTGGCGGCGTCGGTTGTCTTTGCTGCTCTGTCCGAGCTGTTCTTTCGTGTCCCAGCTCTCGGAGAGTACCTTCAACTTGTCTCGGCGCTGCTCCTTGCTGTGATCTTGTTGGTGTATCCCGGGGGCCTCGCGGCTGTGCCGCGGGATTTGCGGCGTGTGTGGCGTCGGATCGACGTGCTGCTGCAGCATAAGAAGACCGTCCCCATACGAGATAGGGCCATAGCGTTCTGTCGACAGATGGCGAAGGGAGCCGAGGCGACGGAGGCGCTGATTGCCGAGCGGGTAGTCGCCGTACGCCAGGCGATTGGCCGGCAGATCGCCCGGGTGCCCGTGTTCCAGCGGGTGCCAGCCCTGGCGACGGTGGGAGCAGGCCCAACGGAGCGCAGGCTCACCGGCTTGGTGGTGCCCATCGAGGATGCGCTTGCCGGACCCCTGGGACCCGGCGCGGACGCTGTCGAAGGTGAGAAGGACGTCGACGCGGACGCGCTTGACGTGGGTGGCGCGAATGGCGAATTGGAAGGTGGCCGGAAGTTGCACAGCATGCATGACCTGGGTCTTGACCTGAAGACGTCATACCAGGCTCGCGGTACGGTCATTCGGGCACAAAACATCACGGTGCGCTTCGGCGGACTTACCGCTGTCAACGATGTGTCGCTGGAGGTCCGAGCCGGGCAGATTGTTGGCCTCATCGGGCCGAACGGCGCAGGGAAGACCACCCTGTTCAACGCCATCTCGGGGCTGAACAGTCCGACGTCGGGAAGCGTCAGCCTCTTCGGCGAAGATGTCACTGTCCTACCCGTCCACGAACGTGCCGCGCGGGGCTTGGGCCGCACCTTCCAGGTGATTCAGCTCTTCCCCGAACTTACCGTCTTCGAGAACCTCCTCGTGGCAACCCACTTGCACAACCCCTCCACTTTGCTGTCGAACGTGGTGGTGACGGCGAAATCTGTACGGGCTGAGCTGGCCGCCGAGGAGACGTGTCGGCGCGTGGTGCGCTTTCTCGGTCTCGAGGAGATTGCTGACCGCCCGGTCGCCGGACTGCCGTTTGGCACGCTGCGCATGATCGAGATCGGCAGGGCGTTGGTTACTGGGGCGCCTGCACTCATGCTCGACGAACCCGCGTCTGGGCTCGACAATAGAGAGACCGACAAGCTGACTGAACTCCTTCTGTTCGTGCGCAACGAGCTGAACCTCTCGATTCTGCTCATCGAGCACGACGTCCGCATGGTCACCGGCGTAAGCGACTACATGTACGTGCTGAACCGAGGGGTCATGCTAGCGGAGGGCAAGCCGGCCGATATCCAACGAGACCCTGCTGTTGTCGCGGCCTACTTGGGTGAGCCGATCTCGGATCGAGGCAGCGAGACCGATGTTGCCGAGGCGGAGGTAATGGCCTGATGGCTCTCCTGGAGGCAGAGAACCTCGCCGTCTTCTACGGGCCTGTCCAGGCACTCCGGGGTGTAACTCTGCACGTCAACGAAGGCGAAATGGTGGCGCTTGTCGGCGCCAACGGGGCAGGAAAGACCACCACGCTCCGGACGCTTTCCGGGATGCTGGCGCCGAGGATGGGGACGATCACGTTCGATGGGGCACGAATCGACGGGGTGCCTCCGTTCGGTGTCGTCGAACGGGGCTTGGCCCATGTGCCCGAGGGCCGCGAACTGTTCTCGGCGATGACCGTAGAGGAGAACCTTCGCCTGGGGTTCTATTCGAAGCGGAAGGCCAAGGACTTTGAGGCGCGCGCAGAGGAGGTCATGGGCCACTTCCCCATCCTTCAGGAGCGGGCGTCGCAGGCCGCAGGCACGCTGTCGGGTGGGGAGCAGCAAATGCTTGTGGTGGCTCGAGCATTGATGTCCGCGCCGCGGCTCTTGCTGGTCGACGAGCTCTCCCTCGGCTTGGCCCCGAAGATCGTGACTCAGTTGTTCGACATCTTGCGCGCCGTCAACGAGCGAGGAACGGCCGTGGTGCTGGTAGAGCAGTTCGTGCACATGGCCCTGGGGAACACCGACCGCGCGTATGTGCTCCAGAAGGGCGAGGTCGTGGTTGAGGGCCGCAGCCAGGACCTGCTTCACGACGAGTCCCTTGTGGCCTCGTACCTCGGCGAAGCAGAGATGGCGTCACACAACAGCAGGTGACTCTGACAGTTCGCCGCCGTGGACGGCGCGAACCAGAGGTCAGGGGTCGCAGGGGCGGCAACTCGGCCGCAATCGATGCTGTCCAGACGTTCGAACGCGCCGCTTGAGGCCTCTTCGCGTCGCAGTCGGGGAGCGGTAGGTGGGGACAGGGATCCACCGCGCCGAGCACGGGCGCGCCGTCCTCACGGCGCTGGACGGTGGAGAGAGCCCTGCGAGCACTTCGACGCCCTGGTGGTGTCGAAGTGCTGTGTCGGCGCCTGCCGCCAGGTCAGCGAACCGGCCTGCCGTGTCGAACGTGGCCGAGGAGCTCGGGTGTGCTCATGGACTCATGGACGATGAAAGACGATGTGATCGAACGTGTCCGTGATGGCACACCACATCCGTCCGGGATGGTCTGAGACCACAGTGGTACGCCCGACGGGATTCGAACCCGCACCTTGCGGAGTACAAGTCCGCTGCTCTTAAGGCGGCAGTACGTAGCGCTCGGCAAGAGTAACGGCATGGCTAAATCCGTGCCATTGTGGCGTTCCTACACCGGGTGTTCCGTAGCACCGAGTGCAGGACCGTCCTCCCGATCCTGACTTGCCTTCACAACTACGCCTACGCCGCCCGTTGACCGATTGAGCTACAGGCGCATGTCTTACTGCAATTGGTGGGCCGCTCCGGTCGGCCCCGCTGGTGGATAGGTCCTCGATGCTCCTCACCGGAAGTATCGCTGTGTCTGCTCTGTACTACGTCGCCGCCGTGCTGTCGTGTCACGAATTGTTGTGGCGGCTCGGAGTTGAGCGGGTGCTTGGCATCGCTGGCCGATAGGCGACCGCAACTTGCCCCGGTCGGACATGACCATGCTGTTGACGCGATCCGCTCCGGCGGCCACATCGATGCGATCCGCAAGGCGTCGAGCACGTGCTCCGGGCGATCATCGACACAAAGGCGACCGAGCCCATGGAGCCGTGGACGATCGCACGCGCACGGCCTGGTCAATGGCACCCGACGACCGGCTGCTGAGGACAAAGGCCGGATGACCCCTCGGAGGATCGCAGCCGACGGCACTTCTTCGCCACGACGCTGGGCGTCATCCTCGCACTCCGGCAGGACACGCCCTCACCCCCGAACGACAGGGTGCTCCATTGGGGGCGCGAATGTCTTCGCCCGGTGGAGACCCACGAAGCGGCCATAGGCATCGAGGTCGAGGTGGCCTGCGCCGGTGACCAGGGCCACGATCGACCGACGTGCCCCGCCCGCCTCCTCCGCCTTCCGGATGGCGGCCAGGAGCGTGTAGGTGGACTCTGGCGAAATCACGAGGCCTTGGAGACGTGCCAGGCGCAGGCCCGCCTGCATTGCCTCGCCCTCGTCATAGGCCTCGGCCTGCACGCGACCGACGTGGACCTGGGCCGAAACCAGCGGGGAAGCAGCGTGGTAGCGCAGGCCGGAGGCGTGCATCGACGGGGGCCGAAAGTCGTAACCCAGTGAGTACATCTTGATCGGCGCCGCATCGCCCTCTCCGTCGGGATAATCGAAGTCGTACTTCCCGGCGGTGAGGGTGGGTATCGAGGTGGACTCCACAGCCACGATCTCCGAACTCGGGTAGGCGTCGAGCAACGGAAACGCGAACCCGCCGAACGAGCTCCCGCCACCCACACAGCCGATGGCAACGTCGGGTTCAACACCGGCAGCCCGAAGCTGTGCAACCGTCTCCAGCCCGATCAAGCTGGCGTAGAGGAGGGTGAAGTCGAGCAGGCTGCCGGCGATGTTCATGCCTCCTGGGCGCGACCGCAGCACATCGAACACCTCAGAGGTAGCAATGGCGATGGAGCCACTGTGCTCGCCTCGCTCGAGGAATCGGCGGCCTGCGGCGGTGGTGTCCGAAGGAGACGGGTGCACGACTGCGCCGTAGGCCTCCATCAACCGGCGCCGGAGCGGCTTGTCGTCGTGGCTGCTGCGGACCATGAAGATCTCGCACTCCAGCCCAGCGATGCAGCTGGCCAATGCCGCCGCCACACCGGTCTGGCCGGCGCCCGTCTCGGTGACGACGCTGTTCCGCCCTTCCTGGGCTCCGTAGTACGCCTGGGGAAGCGCGGAGGTGATCTTGAAGCTTCCGTTGGGGAGCAGGTCCTCGCGCTTCAGCCAGATCTCGCAGTTGGTACCGAGGTCACGCTCCAGGGCGGTAGCCCGCACGAGGGGGGTTGGCCGACCGACCTCGGCATAGCGTTGCCGGAGTCCGTCCGGGATGGCGATGGTGCGGTCGGTGGATTGTCCATGGGCGATGACCTGCTCGGGGTAGAGCCAACCGGCGTCGTCCGGGCGTTCATACTGATAGATCTCAGCTAACTGTTCGCGGGCGAAAAGCGACCGGGGGTTGAACCAGCGGTCGCTCACGTCGGCTCCTCGGGGCTGCAGGCGTCGCGGCATTGTTCGATGCAAAAGGCGTGCAACTCGTCGGTGGCCGCCCCGACAGTTCGGAACCTCCAGTTGTAGATCGTCTCGACCACATCTGTGGCGGCCGTCACTCGATCGAGGATCGGCTCACCCTCAACCGTGGTGACCAGGGCGCCGGCTTCCTCGGCGATGGTGGCGGCGGCCAGCACGTCGACTGTCTTGGCCGTATTGCTGAGGTCAACGAAAAGGCCAATGTTCCCGGTCGCCAAACAGCAGAGATCGAGAGCCGCACAGCCCATGGCCCGGAAGCTCGAGACCGCCCCAGCGACGGCCGACAGGGCGCCCAGTTCGGGCGTGGTACGCGAGAGGCCAACGAAGATGACATCCATCGCGCTGAGCTGCTTGGGTGCTCCCGCCGTTATCCGGCGACCGTTGCGGAACGCCCCTCTGCCGCGGATAGCCGAGTACTGCGTGCCGGTCGCCAGGTTGAGGACGAGGCCTCCCAATACCGAGCCGTTGTCGGCAAGGATGGCCAGGGACAGGGCGTAATAAGACAGGCCCATCTTGTAGTTCTTGGTCCCATCGATCGGGTCGAGGACGACCGTGCATCCCTCGACGCCAAGGGGGATCACTCCCGACTCTTCGCTCAGCACCTGACGCACGCCGCCATGCCGGGCGAGGATGGCGACCACCTCGCCTTCGAGGACGCTGTCAATCTCGAAGCAGCGTTCGCCGAAGGCGTTATGGATGGCGCTCGGAATGCCCAGTCGAGGGGGCTCCGCCGCGAGACGAACGAGCCGGTCGCCCTCCTTGGACACGGCGGTGATGAGGCTGGCGGTGGCGGCGCTCGCCTGGCGGCCGGGCGGCTCGCCCTGGGAGCGGAGGGAGGCGACGGGTTTGGCTGGCTCCAATCCCACGAGCCTCCGGGACGCCGACTCGGTGTCGGTTGTGACCCCTAAGGTGCTGCCGCCTCCGCTGAGGAAGCCAATGGCATGGGCGAGGTCGATGTTCAGCAGGTGAAGGGCGCGGTGCATAACGATCCGAGTGGCCCGTCGAGTGTCGGGATCGAGGCCGCCGAGGCGGTCGCACCGGGTGACGTTGGCCGAGAGGTCCTCCAGGTGCCGCAGGAGCGCCGCCGGATTGCGCTCGTTAGCGCTTCGGCACACGACGTCGGGGAAGGCGTTCAGTGCGAAGATCACGTCACTGGCTGCCTCGAAGGCTTCCGGATCGTCGGGACCGATGCCACCGACCTCACTCTCGAGGTCGACCACGGTCTTTACGAGCTGACAGAACGGTCGGCGCTGCTGCTCCCACAGGGCGCTCTCGTCGTACTCGACGGCGCGCTTACGAGGTTTGGCCAGAAGGGCATACTTCAGAAATGCCACGCCGAGTTGTTCGCACGTCTCCGAGAGACTGGTGTTGACCGGTCGGCCCTCAGCGCGAAGCAGTTCGATGAAGCAGTGGTAGAAGTGGTTCAGGGCATCGTCGGCTCGGATGCCACTGCCCTGTCGTGACGACATGGCACCTGAGGGCGTGACCACCATGCCATGGCAAATGTTCTCCTGGGGCCAATCCAGCCCCACCGCCTTGAGCAGCTCGCCGTACATGATGGCCCCGGACTCCCACTGATCGCCGAAGAGCACGATATCGGTGTCGTAATGTGCCTGCGCGTGGCGGTCGTAGTCGACACCCAGCCATTGGGTGTAGACGACAGGCGTACCGTCCGAGCGCACAACGGTGAGTTCTCCATTCTCGATGTCGGGGATGTTCATGTACACCGAGCCATCCTCCCGTCGATGAAGCTGGCGCTTCTCCACCGCCTTGGCGATGATGTCCAGCCCGGTGGCGAGCGAAGCCGACTCGAGCAGGGCGAGATCGAGATGGGTTCCGATGCGCTCGTACGTAGCCTTTATGCCTTCCTCGCACCATTCGGTGATTCGGAAGATGAGCTGACGCGTCCCCTCGTTGCCCATATGTGCCCGGCGAAGGAGGGTGACGGCTTCCTCGTCCATCTTGGCCCGCTTCTCAGCCTGGTGGAATCCGACGTAGAAGTCGGCCACGAAGTGGTCGCCCTTCATCCCGACCGACGACGGACTTCCCCCGTCACCGGCGTGCAGGTAGCCAACCGCGGCCTGGCAAATATGAATGCCCCAGTCGCTGAGGACTGAGATGCGCGTTACGTCAGACCCTTGTGACTCCAAAAGCCGACTGATTGCCATGCCTAGGAAGTTGGTACGCAGGTGGCCAACGTGGAGAGCCTTGTTGGCGTTCGGATTTGAGAATTTCAGGGCGATAGTCTGCGTGACAGGGGGTGTTGCTTGTCCGTACGAGCTGCCTGCGGCAATCACGCGGGGCACAACATGGGTGCGGAGCCAGTGGTAGTCAGGACGCACGTAGATCGACGGCGGGACCGGCACCGCAGCGGCGATTCCCGGCAACGAGTTCATCTGATCAGCCAGCTCGCGGAGCCAATTACGGTCGCGAGCCCGCTCGGGCACAAGGTCGCGCATGTCGAGTTTGAACGGGCCGGGCCGACCGGGACTCGACGGAACCTGTGTCACCGTCACCGGGACGCCTGCACGACCAGTGAGGTCGGCCACGGCGGAACCGAGCACGGCATTGGCCGGTCCCGGAACGGAACGGGCGCTCCCCGGCCCGGTCGATACAGCATTACTCATCGGGTCCAACCCCCCATGGCGGACATGCCCCGGCTACAGGCGCTCTGCGTCGAAAGTGTACAGAGGGATTCGACGCCTGGCCATTTGGCTATACGCGATCCATTCTGGCGTGGTTGTGTATGAGATTCTCCTCCAGATCTCGGGGTCGACGCTCCTTTTACTGCGCGGATCTGACCGGGGTGTGAGGCTTCGCTCCGCCAACTTGACGGGTGTCCAGGCCGGGTAAGTTCGGAGGATGAACCCGACACGCGCCGCGCTGGCCGGATTCGCGGCATGGCGGGCTGGGTGTGGAAGACCTTGGCAGCGAGCCGACACCTTGGCGGCATGCTGCGTGGACCAGATCGTGGCCTAGCACCGGCTCGCGTCACCACCAGCCGACCGAAGCGATGAACACCTCATCAAGCGGCCCAACTAGGACCTATTCGCCGGTGTCATACGCGGCCGAAATTCGATGCGCCCGTTTATCGCGAGCTACGAGGGTCGGTGAGCCACGCCCGCAGCCCGGCGTGATACCGCTCGACGTCCACCTCCATTGCGATTGCCCATCTATTGGGGGAGATGCCATCTGTTGCCTTCGGATAGTCCGTCGGGCCCGGGCGACTGTCCCAGATCGTTTTGCGGGGAAGGCTGCGGTCGGCCACCGTGGCGCCCCACGCGATGTCGCCGCCCAGATCCACGGCCAGAGGCATGACTTCCCAGTCGCAGATGGAGGGGTCGTGTACGCACCACATGGCGAGCACATCATGGGCCGGCCATACGCCTGGCCGGCCAGTTTCGAGCAGGCCGGTAGGCCAGACTGCAGAGAAGATGCGGTGCACGAGCGCGGCGCCCGCCAGTGAGGACCTTCCCAGCGCCGCAAGCTCGACCTGTGTCAGGGCACTGGGCCGGGTAACGTCGAGTGGGACGAGACGGGGAGGTTGGCCACCGCCGAGGACGCCCGGTACCCCGAACGCCTCTACCACTTGGGCTGCTGCGGCCGGGTCGTGAGCAACGTTCGACTCGGCCGCGGGCGTGACGTTTCCTCCGACGGCAATAGCGCCGCCCATGACCACGAGGCCAGCCAGGTTTCCCGGGAGCGCAGGATCGAGCGCCAAGGCGGCGGCGACGGTGGTGAGAGGAGCGAGCGCGACGAGGGTGAGTTCGCCCGGCGCTTCGGCGGCCCGGCGCACGATGGCCTCCGCTGCTGGCTCAGGGTCGATTGGAGAGGACGGATCCTCCAGCCCTTCGATGTTGCCAAGGCCATCACGACCCATGACCTCGTCCGCGGGGAACTCGAACGGGGCAGGTGCTGACGGTCCCTCTGCGCCGAGGTATACAGGAACGCGTGCGCCGGCGGCGTCGAGCACGACACGCGTGTTGCGGGCGACCTGCTCGCGCCGGCAGTTCCCCCATGTGGCCACGACGCCCTCGAGTACCAAAGCCGGGTGATTGGCGGCAAGGAACAGGGCACCGGCGTCGTCCGTTCCCGTGTCGACGTCGAGCAGGACGCGTCGTGGACTCACGATGCCGGGATTCGTCTCGCGCTCACCGATCGAGGTCCCGCCACGCCGTCTCGGGAGACGGCAGCGATGGCCCTTGCCAGCGCCCGGACTGCATGACGCACCGTTCGCATGGATCCGGACACTACGCCCAGGCAGTCGGCTTCCACTTTTCGCGTGGGCCGTGAGCAAGCGTCGGGATACGGGAAGTCCGGCGATGCCGGGCATGACTCACTGCCCCCCGCCACTCTGACGGCCTGGGGCGGCGCCACGACATGGTGGGTTCCGCGATGTCGGATGGGGACTGCGATCGAGTTCGTAAGGTGCATCCCGCCCTCACTGTCTTAGCCGCACGTCGTATCGCACGTTCCCCTGGACCATGGCGAGCCGCTATGTTACCGTCCAGTAACAATCGTTCGTCTGCCCGTCCAGAGGTGCGCGCCATGGCTGATTTCTCCCTTGAGCTCAACGAGGACCAGATCCAGATCCAGAAGTGGGTCCACGACTTCGCCGAGAACGTCGTGCGGCCGGTGGCCCACGAGTGGGACGAGCGGGAGGAAACGCCCTGGCCCGTCATCGAGCAGGCGGCCGAGATCGGGCTGTACTCGTTCGACTTCGTGGCCAACGCCTTCGGCGATCCCACCGGCCTCCTCCTGCCGCTGGTCATGGAGGAGATGGCGTGGGGCGACGCCGGGATCGGCCTGGCCATCTTCGGCACCACGTTGGGCGTTGCCGGCATCTTCGCCAACGGCACGCCCGAGCAGGTGATGGAGTGGGTGCCCCAGTGCTTCCGGGGTGACAACGACAAGCTCCAGCTCGCCGCCTTCGCCGTGTCCGAGCCCGACGCCGGCTCGGATGTGTCATCGCTGCGGACCCGGGCTGTGTACGACGAGGCCAAGGACGAGTGGGTGCTCAACGGCACCAAGACCTGGATCACCAACGGCGGCATCGCCGACATCCATGTTGTGGTGGCGTCTGTCGATCCCGAGTTGGGCGCCCGTGGTCAAGCCTCGTTCGTCGTCCCGCCCAACACGCCGGGCCTCACCCAGGGCCAGAAGTTCAAGAAGATGGGCATCCGGGCCTCGCACACGGCCGAGGTCGTGCTGGACGACGTGCGAGTGCCGGGCCGGTGCCTTCTGGGCGGCAAGGACAAGCTCGACGAGCGCCTGGCCCGCCTGCGGGAGGGCAAGACCGGCGTGCGTTCGCAGGCGGCCATGGCCACGTTCGAGGCCTCCCGCCCCGCCGTCGGCGCCCAGGCCCTGGGCATCGCCCGAGCCGCCTACGAGTACGCCCTCGAGTACGCCAAGGAGCGCAAGCAGTTCGGCAAGGCCATCATCGAGAACCAGTCGATCGCCTTCATGCTCGCCGACATGAAGACCGAGATCGACGCAGCCAGACTGTTGGTCTGGCGAGCAGCATGGATGGGCCGCAACGGCAAGACCTTCGAGAGCGGCGAGGGCTCCATGTCGAAGCTCAAGGCGGGCCGCGTCGCCGTCTGGGTCACCGAGCGAGCCATCCAGATCCTCGGCGGCTACGGCTACGTCCGGGAGTACCCCGTCGAGCGCTGGCACCGGGATTCGAAGATCTACGACATCTTCGAGGGCACCGAGCAGATCCAGCAATTGGTCATTAGCCGAGCTATCTCCGGTGTTCACATCAAGTAGTGCGGAGGTGGCATGGTCACCAGTGCGACCGACGCCACGGGCGAGCTGCCCGCTCAAACAGCGTTAACCTTGGCCACGATGGCCGCTGCCACGCGGCGAGTAAGAGACACGACGAAGACCGCGGAGGGGCGCGCCCACACTCGCCGCCGCATCACCGTCGCCGTCGCCGCCGTGGCGCTGGTTGCGGCCGCCGTCACGGCCGGGCTGGTCCTCAACCGGGGCGACCAACTGCGCGCCCCCACGATCGAGCGGTACCAGAAGGCCATGCTGCCCTTGGTGACAGAATGGGGGAAGATCGAGATCCAGGGCATGCGCCCGGCCATCAGCGATCTCTCCTCGGGCGAGGGTGTGCCCGCCAGCCTCATCGGCGGCGAGGCCCGGGCCTGGCAGAGCGGACTGAAGGACCTCCGCACCAAGATCCGGAAGGTGGCCGCGCCCAAGCAGCTGGCCCAGGCCTCCGCTCTCTTCGACCAGGCCATCGTCAAGTACCTCGACGCGGCCGTGATCTTCGAGCATGCCGCCGACGGCCCCGAGGGTGACGCCCGCAGCAAGGCCATCGACGACGGCATCAAGCAAGCCTCCGACGGAGCGGCCATCTACAACCGGGCCAGCCTGGTGATCCAGTCCGCCCGCCGCCATGCGGGTCTCGGCCCCACGCCCGATTTCCCGGACCACCCAGCCGGTCCCAGCGAAACGGTCATCGGCGGGTAACCACGCGAACACCGGGGGGTCAACCCGAACCCGGAAGGGTATGCTCGCTTCAACGGTTGAGCAGCAGCCGTAAGGACCGCTGGGGTCCCACTCGTCACCGCCTAGACCATGCAGTACGAGAAGGGCTTGCTCTCATGGCTTGTTTTCTCCGCTGCAGTTTCTTGTGCCCGGTATGACCGCCACCGCAAGCTTCACGAGGGTGGCGCATGACGACATCGGTGCGTTGCATCGGTGCTACCGCGCCACCAACGACCAGCATGCCCGGTCGCAACTGGTGGAAGCCTACGAACCCCTGGCCCGGGCCATGGCGTCTCGCGTGTCCCGCCGCCACGACGATCGTGACGAACTCGTCCAGATCGCCATGATCGGCCTCCTGAAGGCGGTCGACCGCTTCGACCCCGACCGGGGCGTGGCCTTCTCCACATTCGCCTGGGCGACCATCAGTGGCGAGATCCGGCGCTACCGGCGAGACCACACCTGGTCGGTTCACGTGCCCCGCATGTTGAAGGAGCGCTACCTCCTGACGGCTGGCGCCCTGGACGAGCTCAGCAATTCCCTGGGCCGTTCACCCACCATCGACGAGGTGGCCGAACACACTGGCCTCACCGACGAGGACGTGGTCGAGGCCATCGAGGTGCGCCGCGCCTTCGCCGTCGATTCCCTGGACGTCAGCAACGACGACCACCGTCCCGTGCAGCTCGCCTCGGGCGGGTCCAGCTTGGATCAGGTCGAGAACGCGGCCGTGCTCTCACCGCTGGTGGCTCGTCTCCCCGAGCGGGAGCAGCGCATCTTGCAGCTGCGCTTCTACGACGACCTCAGCCAGTCCGAGATCGCCAAGCGCCTCGGGCTCTCACAGATGCACATCTCTCGGTTGCTGGCCCGGAGCCTGGCCCAGCTCCGCGCCTGGGCGCTCGAAAGTGAGATCGCCGTGGCCAGCGCGCCGCCGTAAACGCTTCGGCCGTAAACGCCGGCCGAAGCGCCGTCCTCGACCTCAGGGCGCTTGACCCGCGCCGTCGGCCTCGATCAACAACAGCGCGCCGTTGATCTCCTCGTCCTGGCCGATGAGCGGCGTACACGTCACCCGGCACTCGATGGCCTGGCCGCGGCGGTTGATCGCCGGCACGGTGAGCTGCTCGTTGGCGGACTCGCCACTCAGGCACAGCCGCACGGGCGCGCGCAGGCGCTCGACGGGCAGGCCGATCTCGAGGTTGAGGAAGTGCTTGCCCTCGACCTCGTCGGGCCGCAGCCCCCACATGTCCTCGGCCTCCACGTTCCAGATGCGCACGGCGAAATCGCGGTCGACCACGACCACGGCGGCCTGGAGGCTGGTCAGGATGGACCGTAGGAAGCCGTTGAGGCTGTCCAGTTCGCCCGTTCGCAGCCGCAGCTCGTCGTTGGTGGTCTCCAACTCCTCGACGGTGGACTGGAGCTCCTCGTTCATCGTCTCCAGTTCCTCGTTCATGGAGTGGAGCTCTTCGTTGGTCGTCTCCAGCTCTTCGTTGGTCGACTGGAGCTCTTCGTTGGTGGTCTCCAACTCCTCGACGGTGGACTGGAGCTCCTCGTAGGCCGTCTCCAGGTCGCGCTTCGAGCGCTCCACCTCCTCGCGCAGCCCGTGATACATCCCCACGTCGGTGAAGGTGATCAGCGTGCCGGCGTCGCCGGCGAGGGGCGTGATCTGGATGTCGAAATAGGTGACGCCCGTGCCCATCCGGGCCTCCACGTCCCTGAGGAGGATGGGGTGGTGGTCGGTGAAGGCCTGATCGATGCGGGACCGCAGCTCCACCGGCCGGTACGACAGGTCGAGGTCGCGGAACGGGCGGTCCACATCGATGGGGCGCAGGCCGAACAGCGATCGTGCCTTGTTGTTGGCGGCGGTGAGGACACCCGCCCGGCTGATGGCCAGCAGGGCCAGGGGAGCGGCTTCGAACGCCTGGTCCCGGAGATCCACGACGAGGGGTTCGGGCGGTCCCGGCTTCTCCGGGGTCGGTGGCGAAGGACGCCCCATGCGTTCAATCCTGCTCGACGATCGGGCCTTGGTGAAGATACGCCGCTTCAGGTCCACGGGAACGAAGAGGTTGGTGCGGGTGACCAGCACCTCCGACTTGCCGAGGAACAGGGCCCCGCCTTCGTTCAGGGCGAAGTGGAAGTTGGCGAGGATGCGCCGCTGCGTCTCGGCCGTGAAGTACATCAGCGTGTTCCGGCACACGATGAGATCGATGTGGCTGATGGGTGCGTCCTGCACTAGGTCGTGCCGGCCGAAGATGATCGACCGCCGGAGCTCCTTGCGGAACACGTACTGGTCGTCCGACGGCGCGAAGTGCCGCTCGATCTCCTCGGGCGTGAACACACCTTCGAGGGCCTTGAGGGGGTACCGGGCGTGGCGGGCGGCAGTCAGGGCTTCCTCGTCCACGTCGGTGGCGTAGATCTTCACCCGGCTCCGGAACGCCTCTTCCCCCAGCGCCTCGTTGAGCAGTAGGGCGAGGCTGTAGGCCTCCTCGCCCGACGCGCATCCTGCCGACCACACTCGCACCGGTTCCGTGGCGTCCTTGCGCTCGAGGATGCCCGGCAGCACGTCGGTGGCGAGGTACTCCCACGCCGCCGGGTCCCGCAGGAAACCGGTGACGTTGATGAGCACGGTGTTGAACAGGGCGGCGAAATCGTCCTCGTGGGTGGCGAGGTAGTGCTGGTAGTCCTCGAAGGAGCTGACGTCGACCGCGTACATGCGCTTCTCGATGCGCCGCCTGAGGCTCGAGCGCTTGTAGCCGGTGAAGTCGAATGCCCGCGTCGTTCGGATGAAATCCAGCAAGGCTTCGAAGTCCTCGTCCGCCGGAGCCGGATCGGTCACCGGTGCGGTGCCGTGGACAGGAGGTCCACGAGCAGCGCGGGGAGGTCCGGCACAGCCACGACGTGATCGGGATGGACGTCGGCGATGGCGTGGAGAGGCATGCTCGGGTATGCCGCGTCCGTGGGGTCCTGGACGACCGTCGTCCCGCCCTCACGCTTGATGCGTCGAAGGCCGGCCGTGCCGTCTTCCAGCGCGCCCGTGAGCACCACGCCGATGGTGTGAGAACCGAAGGCCAGAGCAGCCGAGGCGAAGGTCACCTCCACGGACGGGCGGTTGTCGTGCTCGGGTGGGTCGACGGAGAGGCGGACGCATCCGTGCTCGACCAGGCAGTGGTGGTCGGGTGGCGCGACAGAGACGTGGCCCGGTTCCAGGACCATGCCGTCGGCCGCCTGCGTGACCGGCAGCTGGGCGTGCCGGGCGAGGATGCCGGGGAGGGCGCTCGGCCCCCCGGGGACAGGTGGAGCACGATCAAAACAGCCGCAGGAAAGCGGCTGGGCAGACCCTGGACCACGGAGCGCAGGGCGCCCACACCGCCGGCGGACGCCCCGATCACAACGAGCTCCGTCGCCGACGGGGTCGGGCCAGTCGCTTCGGTCATACCGCCGACATTAGTGGTGGGTAACCCCCAGAAACCGGCGGTGAATTATGGATGGGAGCTGTTGGTTTGGGTCCGCCTGACAAGTTCGACGGCCAGGTCTCGGACCTTCCGGTTGGTTCGCTGGGAGGCCCGTCGCAACATGTCGAACGCCTCGTTCGGGGTGCAGCGTGACTGGGCCATGATCACGCCCTTGGCCTGCTCGATGACCGCCCGGCTCGACAGGGCCTCCTCCAGCTGCGCCACCAAGTGGCGCAACTCCATGACCACGTTGCCGTACTGCGTGCGTTCGGCCCGGATGGCGGCGGCTTCGGCCCGCAACCGGTCGGAGATCTCTCGGGTCGCCCGCGTCGTGGCCGGGAGATCGCGGCTGTCCAACTCCTGCTGCAAGAGGCGGCCCTGGGCCACGACGGCAGCGGCCCGCCGTCGCACCTCGTCGAAATCCGGCGCGGTGGGCGTGGGTGCATCGCGACGCTCCACGGGGCCAAGCATGCACCAATCCGGGTGGTCAATGCTCCCGCGTTCGCGTGGTCAGGTGGCGCCGTCGCGGCTCACGCCCCGCAACCCGGCCCATGCCATCTCCGCCGTGCGGCGAGCGAGCACGGCTGGATCCGGCGCCATGCCGTCGGCCAGCCAGATGCGCGAGGTGCCCTCGGCCAGAGCCACCAGCCCGTACGCGAGGAGGCGGCGGTGCTCGGGGTCGACGTCCGCCTCGATGAAGGTGGCCACCGCGTCGGCGATGGAGTCCTCCACGCGGCGGACGGCCTTGTCGAACTGGTCGTCCCGGCGCCCGCCGCCGCCGAACAGCAGGCGGAAGGCGTCCTCCTCGTCGGCCACGAAGTTGAAGTAGGCGGCGAAGCCGGCCTCGACCTGGTGCCGGGGTCCGTCGGCAGTGGCCACCGCCTTGGCGACCGCATCCATCAGGCGGTTGCCCACGTCGTCGAGGAGCTCGAGATACAGGTCTCGCTTGGACCGGAAGTGCTGGTAGAGCACGGGCTTGGTGACGCCCGCGGCCTCGGCCACCTCTTCCATGGAGGTGCGGTGGAAGCCTCGCTCGGCAAACGCCCGCAAGGCAACGTCCAGGAGTTGGCGGCGCCGGCGGGGACCGGGAAGGCGGGCGGACATGGTTACCTCACGGTAACAAACCCCCGGCCGGGACCGGCCATCGGACGCGGTGTGAACCCACGATCGAATGTCCCTTTTGTCTGGCCCGGCAGGAGACGGGCCTCCCCTAGGGGAACACCACTCACCGTGAGGGCACCCAGACAGCAGCCGCCGCCTGACAGCCGCCGGCCCCCTGAGCCGCTGCGGCCCCTCCCGGCGCGCCGGGCGGGCATCACCCTGCTGTCGGTGAAGGCCCGCCGGCAGCGCCACCGCCGGCTGAGCGGCGGCGGCCCCACCTACGGCGTCTGAGCCGGGTCAGGCGGCTCAGTACTCGATGACCGAGCGGGCGACCTCGCCCGTCTTCATGGCATCGAAGGCCTCGTTGACCTCGTCGATGGAGATCGTGCGCGACACCAGTTCGTCCAGCTTGAGCTGACCCGACCGGTACAGCTCGATGAGCTTGGGCACGTCCCGCTGCACGTTGGACGAGCCGTACCAGCAGCCCTTGATGGTCTTCTCGGCCAGTACCACACCGAAGAAGGCGGGTACCGACACCATGGCGTCCATCTTGGGGACGCCCACGAGGATGGCCTGGCCGCCGCGGCGGACCATGGTGATGGTCTGGTCGATCGTCTGCTGGAGGCCGATGACCTCGAAGGCCACGTCGGCACCTCGCTGGCCGGTCATGTCCATCACCTGCGACACGGGGTCGCCCTGGCTGGCGTTGACCGTGGCCGTGGCCCCGAACTCCTTGGCCATCTGGAGCTTGGTCTCGTTCATGTCCACGGCGATGATCTCGCCGGCGCCCTTGATGCGGGCGCCCTGGATGACGTTCAGGCCCACGCCGCCGCAACCGACGACGGCCACGGTGTCGCCCTTGTTGATGTGGGCCGTGTTCATGGCCGCGCCCGTGCCCGTGAGCACGCCGCAGCCGATGAGGGCGGCCAGCTTGAGGTCGAAGTCCTTGGGGATCTTCACCGCCCCGATGGCCGGGATGATGGTGACCTCGGAGAACGTGCCTGACGCCGCCATCTGGAACAGCGGGGCGCCATGCGAGGTCATGCGGGTGGTGCCGTCGAGCAGGCCGCCGGTGGCCAGGGCAGCGTTGGCCTGCTCGCACAGGTAGCCCTGGTCGTGCTGGCAGAAGAAACACTCACCGCACTGGGGCACCCAGGAGATGACCACGTGGTCACCGGGCGCCACGCTGGTGACGCCCTCGCCGACCTCTTCCACCACACCGGCGCCTTCGTGGCCCAAGACGATGGGCGTGGCCGCCATCATCGTGCCGTTCTGCATGGACAGGTCGGAGTGACACACGCCCGACGCGCCCATGCGCACCTTGATCTCACCCGCTCGCGGTGCTTCGACTTCGATGTCGTCCCGGATCTCGAGCGGTTGGTCGATACCCGTCATGACGGCGGCCTTGGCCATGGGTGTTCACTCCCCCTTTTGCCGGCCTCCAGCGGCCGGCCCTCTCTTTGCAGACCTCGTGCGATGAAACTTAGCGCTGTTCGCCGCGATCCTCCCGTTCGGCGGCGCGCACGCCGTAGGCGAACACGATGGCCGGAGCGAGGATCACGGTGCAGAGGGCCATCGCCGCCGCGAATACGGCCGTGACCGCGGTGGAGAAGCCGGCCACGGCGCCCCACACGAAGGTGGCGACGGCCAGGAGCAGAAGGCCGTACCCGACCTGTTTGCCCGTGGCCGCGAGCCGGGCCACGCGGGCCCGACGGGCGAGGATGGGATCGGTCACGAGCCCCATCGTTGCAGCAGCCGGGCCAGCCGGTCGGGCAGGTCGGTCAGTGAGAAGTGGCGGCGGGCGATGGCGGCGTTGTGGTCGAGCAGCTCCTGGTCGGGCGCAGCGACGAAGGCGGCGAGGGGTCCCGGGTCCGAGGGCGAGAACCAGCGGAACCCGAAGGCGGCCAGCTCCCGGGCCACCGGGTAGTCGCCGATGGCGAGGGGCCGGCGGAACACGGCCGACTCGATCACGGGGTTGCCGAACCCCTCCCACGAGGACGGGAACGCCACGACGTCGGCCGCCGCGTAGGCGACCGCCACGTCGTCGACGGGCTGGTGCACGACCGGCACACGGGCGCGGCCCAGGACCTCGGCCAGCTCGGGCCCGTATCCCTCTTCAGCGGGGCCGAGGAGCCAGTACGTGGCGTCCAGGGATTCGGCCAGCGCCAGCCCGGCGGGCACGTTCTTGCGGGCAATCGCCCTGGTGGGTTGGAGGACGACCGGCCGGGAAGGATCGAGATCAACCGGCAGGAATCGCCCGTCAGGAAGGGGTCGATCAGTGGCGAATGCGTTGTAAATGGTGGTGGCTTCAATACCCCGATGACGCAGTTCGATTTCGCTGAGTCGGTTGATGGTGACGTGGGCCCAGTTCGGGTCATCAGGCGGGGGAGGACTGGTGGTAAATCGAGTCCGTTGCCAAGGCAAGTCGTGGTGGTGGAGGATCGCTGGGCGTCCCATCAAGACGCGCGTGACCACGTCGGCCGCGGCCCGGTTGAACGGGAGCGAGAGGAGGTTCTCGACGACTACCAGATCGGCGTCAGCCAAGGCGGCCTCGACCTGGGCCGTTTCCAGCCCGATCGGCGCATCCATGGACAAACCGGGCAAGAGGTGCTCAGCTATTCCTGCTCCGGCGACCGTCCGGACCTTGAGGCCAAGGTGGCGAAAGGCCATGACCCATTTGTCCGATTCTACCGACACGCCGTCGGTTCCGCCCAGGCGAAAGGAGAGGATGGCAACGGTGCGAATCCGAGGACATTATCGGTTGGCCTGGCCTTCGAGCGGCCACTGTGCGTATTCTTATGGGAACACGGATCGGGATTGCGGGCAGGCGTCACCGCTCTCCGTGACGAACCAGTCATCGTCACAGTGAAGCTCGGGATAGGTCATGAAGAGCCAGGTGAGTGCGGCCGGGCGGCGGATGCGTCGGCACCGGGCCGTTGAGGTGGGGAGCGAGGGTGGCATGGGCGTCGCCCTGTCCGACGCGCTGACGAGTCTCACCCAGCAACTGGCTTCCGTGGACTCGGGCATCGAGTTCGTCTACGCCATGCTCGACCGCCTGGTCGACGTGGGCGGTTGGCAGGACGCCGCCGTGGTGATCGACGAGCCCACCATGGACAGGCAGGTCTTCCGCGCCAGCCGGCGCCCCCCGTGGGACTGGCCCTTTGCCCACCTGGACAAGGCCGGCCCCGGCTTCTACACCGTGCCCGACCACGGCGACGACGAACTCGACGTGGTGGTGGGCAGCCTGGCCACGGTGGCCCTCCAGCTCGACCTGTTGCGCCACGACGCCACCCACGACGGGCTCACCGGCCTGCTCAACCGCCGATCGTTCGATGAGCTCCTGGCCCAGGCGTCCTCCCGCAGCCACCGCTACGGCTGGCCCTTCGCCCTGGCCCTCATCGACCTCGACAACTTCAAGGGTGTGAACGATCGCCTGGGCCACGATGGCGGCGACCGCGTGCTGCGAGCCGTCGGCACCGAGCTGCGGCGGTCGCTGCGCGCCGGCGACGTGGCCGCCCGCGTGGGTGGCGACGAGTTCGCCCTCATCCTGGCCAACGGCGAGTCCGAAGGCGTCGACGCCATCGTCGAGCGCCTCACCCGCGTGCTCGCCGGGCTGCTCGACAGCGAGCGGGCCTTCTCCGTCGGTGTGGCCGTCGCCCCCGACGAGGCCGACGAAGTGGTGGAGCTGTACCGGCTGGCCGACCGCCGCCTGTACGAAGGCAAGCGGAGGATGCAGTGACCGCCAGTGTCCGTCCCGCATCCGCGTCCGCCGACGGGCACGCCGTCGACCAGTTGGAGCTGGAGCTGCGGCGCCTCCCGGGCGTGTCCGGCGTGGGCTTCACCGACGAGGACGACATCCTCGTCATCCACGTCTACGCCGACGTGGGCCGGGCCGGGGGCCAGGCCGAGCTGCGGCACCAGGTCGTGCAGCAGGCCCGAGCCCTGGTCGACCGCACGCTGGCCGTGGACGTGCGGGATGCGGGCGAGCCGCCCCCCGCCGATCGGGGCCGGGTGCAGCTCGTGTCCGTGCGGGTCGAACACTTCTCGCAGGAGATGGAGGTCCACCTGTCCCACCGCGGGGTGCACACCGTGGGCCGGGCCCCGGCCGGGTCACCCGAAGGGGCGGTGGATGCCACTCTGAAGGCGCTGACCGACCTCGGAGCCGCCCTGCCGTTCCGGGTGGAGGCGGCTGCCGCTCCCGTCGCCGGTGCCGCCCACGCGGTCATCGTGATCCTGGAGCCCGAAGACGAGATCGGGACGCGCTACGGCGTGGCCCGGGGCACGACAATCGAGGAAGCTGCGGCCCGAGCCACGCTCCACGCCCTCAATCGCTACCTGTCGCGGTTGCCGGCCCTCTCTCCCGCTAGTTGAGCGGGGTCCTCGGCCGCATGCCTGCCGTCGGGCGGGTTGCGGGCCAGCCAGGCCAGTGCCGCCGCCAGTCCCACGGCCATCACCAGATCGCCGAAGGACAGCACCTCTCGTAAGGCGGGGACGGGGACGATGTCGCCCAGGAAGGGGAGGCGGTCGCCGGGTTGTTCGAGGTGGCGCTTGCCGCTGTAGACGACGGCCTCGCCCGGGCGGGCCAACCGGGCGGCGTCGAGGGCGGCCCGGCGTACGGGCATGCCCCCGTTGATCGATACCACCAGCGCGTTCAGGCCCAGGCCCACGGTGAGCACGCCCATTCCCACCACGGTGATGTTGGCCAGGGCGAAGGCGAGGAGGCAGAGGTAGGAGAGCAGGAGGGCGGCGCCGGCGGGGACGAACTGGAGGGCGGCGCCGGCGGCGAGGAGGGGCCAGGCGCGGAAGCGTCGCCGACCCAGGTTGCCGAGCTTCCCGCCGGTGAGCAGCCCGATCGCCACGCCCGTGAACAGGGCCACCGTCGTGAAGCGCATCGCGTATTGAGGCTACCGTCCGGGCCTATGTCTTCCGAGGTTCTCTGGGAGGTCGGTGGCGGCATCGGCCGCATCACCATCAACCGTCCGGAGAAGCGCAACTCACTGTCGTGGGACGTGCTGACCCGGTTGCGGGAGATCTTCGCCGCCGCCAAAGACGATCCCGACGTGCGCGTGATCGTCACCACGGGCGCGGGCGACAAGGCCTTCTCGGCCGGCGCCGACCTCACCGGCATGGCCGAGGGGGCGGGGTTCCTGGAGCTCCACGAGGGGCGGGGCGAGCTGGCCCGGCTGTTCCTCGACATGTGGGCACTGGGCAAGCCCACCATCGCCAAGGTCCGGGGGTACGCGCTGGCCGGTGGCTTCGGCCTGGCTCTGGCCCACGACCTCGTGATCGCCTCGGACGACTCGCAGTTCGGGGTGCCCGAGATCAACGTGGGCCTGTGGCCGTACATGATCACCGTGCCCATGGTGCGGTCGATGCCGCCCAAGAAGGCGCTCGAGCTGATGATGACCGGCCGGCGGGTCGACGCCGCCGAGGCCGAGCGCATCGGCTTCGTCAACCAGGTGGTCCCCGCTACCGAGCTGGACGTCACCGTCGACACGGTCGCGGCGGGGTTGGCGGCCAAGTCGCCCGCCATCATGCGGTTGGGCCGGGACTCGTTCTACGCGGTGCTGGACGAGCCGGCCCGAGACGCCCTGCCGCTCCTGCACTCGCTGCTCACCATCACCGCCCAGACCGACGACGCCCGCGAGGGCATCGCCGCCTTCGCCGAGAAGCGCGAGCCGAAGTGGAGGGGACGCTGATGGCCGACGATCCCGAGCTGCACAACTGGAAGCCCCTCGTCGAGGACCTGCGGGGGAGGCGGGATCGGGCCTACGCCATGGGCGGGCCGGAGTTGGTGGCGCGCCAGCGATCCTTGGGCAAGTGGCCGGTGCGGGAGCGCATCGACGAGCTGGTCGACGAGGGCACGTTCGTCGAGTACGGCCTGCTGGCCGACTCCATGGACCCGCAGTTGCGGGAGTCCAAGGGGTACCTGGCGGCGGACGGGATGGTGGCGGGTATCGGCGAGATCGACGGCCGGCGCGTCGCCGTCATGGCCTACGACTTCACGGTCCTGGCCGGATCCATGGGCGCCGTCGGCGAGCACAAGACCGCTCGTCTGCGGGAGCTGGCCGAGCGCCAGCGCATCCCCATCGTGTGGCTGCTCGACTCGGCCGGCGCCCGTATCCACCAGTCCACGGGCTCCACGTTCGCAGCGGCCGGCGCGCTGTTCCGCGAGCAGGTCACGCTGTCGGGCGTGGTGCCGCAGGTGGCGGCCATGCTCGGCCACTGTGCGGCGGGCACCGCCTACATCCCTGCCCTGGCCGACTTCATCCCCATGGTGAAGGGCGTGTCGTCCATGGCCCTGGGCGGCCGGCACCTGGTGAAGGCGGCCACGGGCGAGGACGTGACCGAGGAGGAGATGGGCGGGTCGGCCGTCCACACAAAGGTGAGCGGCGTCGCCGACCTCGAGGTGGAGGACGACGCGTCGTGCCTCGCCGTCGTGCGCAAGTACCTCTCGTTCTTCCCGTCCAACAACGCCGAGCGCCCGCCCGTCGTGACGTCCGCCGACCCGGTGGACCGCCGGTGTGAAGAGCTGTACGACATCGTGCCCACCGCGCCCCGCCGGGCCTACGACATGTACAAGGTCATCGAGGCTGTGGTGGACGACGGCGACTACCTCGCCATGAAGCCGGAATGGGCCAAGAACGTCATCACCGCCTTCGCCCGCGTGGGCGGACAGCCCGTGGGCATCGTGGCTTCGCAGCCCAAGGTCCTGGGCGGCACCCTCGACGTGAACTCGGCCGACAAGGCGGCCCGATTCGTGTGGTTGTGCGACGCCTTCAACATCCCGCTGGTGTTCCTGCAGGACGTGCCCGGATTCATTGTGGGATCGGCCGTGGAGAAGCAGGGAATCATCCGCCACGGAGCCAAGATGCTCTTCGCCGTGTCCGAGGCCACCGTGCCCAAGGTGACGGTGGTGCTGCGCAAGGCGTACGGCGCCGGGTACTTCGTGATGAACGGCACCGCCTACGAAGCCGACTACATCGTGGCCTGGCCCACCGCCGAGATCGCGGTCATGGGCCCGGACGGCATGGTCAACATCATCATGCGCAAGCAGTTGGATGCCATCCCCGAGGGCAGGGAGCGGGACCAGGCCCGAATCGAGATGGCCGATCAGTTGCGCAAGAACATCGACCCCTACATCGCTGCCGGCCATGCCCAGGTGGACGATGTGATCGATCCGGCCGAAACCCGGCTGGCCATCTGGCGGGGTTTGCAGGCATCCAAGACCAAGCAGGTGCAGCGCCCGTGGCGCAAGCACGGCGTGCTTCCTGTCTGATCTTCGGGCGAACACTACGCATCGTCTATGTATCAAATGCCGTTCGTCCTATTGGATGCCTTCTGGGATGTCGCGGACCCGGGGAGCATTCGCCGTGGAGTTTGGCGCCCGGGCCCGTGGCATACGGGAGGCCCGGCTGCTCACTCAGGAACGCCTGGGTGAGCATGCCGGCCTGCACGCCACCCAGGTGGGCCACATCGAGCGGGGCGAGCGGGACGTCCGGCTGAGCACCATCCTCAAGCTGGCCCGGGCCCTGGAGGTCGACGTGGCCGAGCTGGTCAGCGGGCTACCCGTTCCCGACTGACCGGGCCGGCCGGGCGTTCTCGTAACGCTGGCGCCGGCTATGACGGCGTGGACGTTACGAGAACGGTGTGGGGTGGGTGAGGCGGGTCCGGATGTCGGCCAGCGCCTGGGCGAGGGCGTCTCGCTCCCGGCGGTCGTGGGCGAACTCGACCAGGGCGGTCAGCCGACTTGGCCACTCGTCGAGGCGCTGGCCCGTGTCGAGGTCCCGCTCCAGGAGCCGCAGCTGGAGCTCGACCTCGGTGTAGCGGCACGCCACCACGGGCAGGCGCTCGGCCTTGGCCCGGGGGTAGGACGTGTCCGCCACCAGTTCGTGGGGCTCCAGCTTGAACACGCCGGCCAGCAGCGTGACCGTGCGCTCGCCGGGCACGCTCAGCTCCGCCTCCAGGTGCGACACGGCCACCCGGGAGATGCCCAGGCGGTCGGCCAGGTCCTGCTGGGTCCAGCCCAGGTCGGCCCGCAGGCGGGCGATGCGGCGGCCCAGGGAGTCGTGCATGTGCCAACTGGATTAGCAGACACGGGCTGGGTGGGCCAGGTAGAACGGAGGGATGACCCGCGCCCTCATCACCGGCATCACCGGCCAGGACGGCTCCTACCTGGCCGAGCTCCTGCTCGACAAGGGCTACGAGGTGGTGGGCATGCTCCGCCGCAGCAGCACCGTCAACTTCGAGCGCATCGCCCACATCCAGGACCGCATCACCCTGGTCGCCGGGGACCTGTTGGACGAGGTCTCCATGATCAACATCCTGCGCGAGCACCGGCCCGACGAGGTCTACAACCTGGCCGCCCAGTCGTTCGTGCAGACGTCGTTCAGCCAGCCCGTGCTCACGGGCGAGACGACGGCGCTGGGCGTCACCCGCGTGCTCGATGCCGTCCGCATCGTCGACCCCGAGATCCGCTTCTACCAGGCGTCCTCCAGCGAGATGTTCGGCAAGGTGGTGGAAGTCCCCCAGAAGGAGAGCACGCCCTTCTACCCCCGCAGCCCCTATGGCGTGGCCAAGGTCTACGGCCACTGGATCACCGTGAACTACCGGGAGTCCTACGGGCTGCACGCTTCGAGCGGCATCCTCTTCAACCACGAGTCCCCCCGCCGGGGGCTCGAGTTCGTCACCCGCAAGATCACCCACGCGGTGGCGCTCATCAAGCACGGCCTGGAGTCCAAGCTGGCGCTGGGCAACCTCGATGCCCAACGGGACTGGGGCTTCGCCGGCGACTACGTGCGAGCCATGTGGCTCATGCTCCAGCAGGCCGAGCCCGGCGACTACGTGGTGTCCACGGGCGAGACCCACGCGGTGCGGGAGTTCTGCGAGATCGCCTTCGGCCACGCCGGCCTCAATTGGGAAGACCACGTGGTGATCGACGAGCGCTTCTTCCGCCCGGCCGAGGTCGACCTCCTGGTGGGCGACGCCGGCAAGGCCCAAACGGTGCTGGGGTGGAAACCCGAGGTGAGCTTCCCGGAGCTGGTCGCGCGCATGGTCGACGCTGACCTGGCCCTGGTCGAGCGGGAGCGGCGCTAGCGAGCGGTCCCGGTCATCGGCGGACGGCGGGGCGGTTGCGCTGGATCAGCCATACCAGCAGGCCGGCGCCGATGACAGAGAAGATGATGCCCCCCGGGCGGCCGAGCAGGAAGTAGGCCACCAGGCCCCCGATGAACGAACCCCCGATACCGACGAGGATCGTCATGCCGATGCTCATGGGATTGGGGCCGGGGATCATCAGGCGGCCGAGGGCGCCGATGACCAGCCCGCCGATCACGAGGGAGATGAGGAAGAGGATCACGCCGGTATCCTGCCCCGCCGTGACAGAGATCCGCGCAGAGATCACCGCCAACGTGTGGCAGGTCCCGGCCGAGCCCGGCCAGCAGGTGGCGGAAGGCGACACCATTGCCATCCTCGAGTCCATGAAGATGGAGATCCCTGTGGAGTCGCCCGTGGCCGGCACGGTCACGGAGGTCAGGGTCAAGCCCGACGACCAGGTGCAGGAGGGCGACGTCATCGCCGTGGTCGAGTGATCGGTCGCGAGTTCCGGGCCGGCGGGCGCGTCGGGCTGCTCACCATCGACCGCCAAGACCGGCGCAATGCGGTGGACGCCGAGTCGTGCGCGGCGCTGGAGGACGGGCTCCGGTCGTTCGTCGCCGGCGGGGCGAGGGCGGTCGTGCTCACGGGCGCGGGCGGGCACTTCTGCGCCGGGGCCGACCTGAAGGGCGTGGAGGACGACGGGTTCCGGCGGTCGTTGCGCTCGCTGCTCGACGCGCTGGTGGCCGTGCCCGTGCCCGTCATCGCCGCCGTGGCGGGCGCGGCCCTGGGCGCGGGCACGCAGCTGGCCGTGGCGTGCGACCTGCGGGTCGCCACGGCCGACGCCCGGTTCGGCATCCCCGCGGCCAAGCTGGGCCTCATGGTCGACCACTGGACGGTGCAGCGGCTGGCCCGCCTGGCCGGCTTCGGGCCCGCCCAGGCCATGTTGCTGGCGGCCGAGGAGGTCGACGGGGCCGGTGCGCTGCGGCTCGGCCTGGTGCAGCGGGAGGGCGGGCTCGACGAGGCGCTGGCGTGGGCCGAGCGGGTGGCGTCGCTGGCCCCGCTGACCATCGGTGGGCACAAGCTGGCCCTGAACCGGCTGGACGCCCCGGCCGACGACCCCGACGTGGGTGCCGCCGTGGCCCGGGCGTGGTCGAGCGACGACCTCGCCGAGGGCATGGCGTCGTTCCGGGAACGCCGCCCGCCGGAGTTCCGGGGCGCCTGATGCCCGCCCTCTCGCGTTCTCGTAACGCCGGCGCCCACTATGGCGGCCTGAGCGTTACGAGAACGGTTGGGGGGGTGGTGCGGGCGTGATGGTGCTGGCGGTGTCGACGGGGCCGGCCGGGTGGGTCGTCGCCTTCGGGGCGGGGATGCTCTCGTTCCTCTCCCCGTGCGTGCTGCCGTTGGTGCCCGGCTACCTGTCGCTCATGTCGGGCGTGAGCTCCAGCCAACTGGCCGTCGCCACCAAGGCCGACACCCGCCAGATCGTGCGCAGCACGTTGTTGTTCGTCGTCGGGTTCACGTTGGTGTTCGTCGCCCTGGGCGCCGCCGCCAGCGCCGTGGGTCAGGCCCTGGCCGACCACCAGATCGGACTCAGCCGGCTGGCCGGGGTCGTCATCGTCGTCATGGGCCTGTTCCTGGCCGGCTTCATCTCGCCCCGGGTGCTGCAGACCGAGCGGCGCATCCACGTGTCGCCGTCGGGCCTGGGCTCGTGGGCGCCGCCGGTGATGGGCATGGCGTTCGCCTTCGGGTGGTCGCCGTGCATCGGGTCGGTGCTCGGGCCCATCCTCGCCTTCGCCGCCGCCAAGGGCACCCTTACCCAAGGCGTGCTGCTGCTGCTGTTCTACTCACTGGGCCTGGGCGTGCCCTTCGTGCTCACGGGCGTGGCCTTCGGACGGCTGGCCACTGCGTTCGCGTGGGTCAAGCGCCACTACCGGATCATCAACCTGGTGTCCGGCCTGCTGCTGATCGGCTTCGGCCTGCTGCTGCTGACCAACAACGTGACTCGCATCTCCACGGCCATGCTCCACTGGATGGAGCGCATCGGCCTGGACCGGCTGGCCCGCATCTGACCGCCGCCTCTGAGGGCTAGAAGTCGGCGGGGAGCAGGCGGCCCACGTTCTCGTAGAACACGAACAGGACGACGAAGAAGAACGGGGCGGCCACCACGTAGGCCGGCCACTTGCGCCAGCGCTTGGACAGGACCCACGCGGCCAGCCAGATGGCGCCGGCGAGGAGCCCCCACCACAGGGTGGGCCAGGCGGCCGAGCGCTTGCCGGAAAGGTTGGCGCCCGCGTCCTCGTCGATGGTGACGCTCCCGCCCCGGTCGGGCGTGCCCGAGCTGGCGCCCGGGGCCGGGGTGGGCTCGGCGGACGAGGGCGGGGCGGGGGCGGCCGGACCGACCAGGTCGGACACCACCACCAACCGCTCCGACGCGCTGAACCGGGGGTTGCAGGTGGTGAGGGTGAGCCGGTTGTCGGTCGTCGGGTCGAGCACCGACACCTCGCTGGGCCGCACCACCTTGGTCTCCCGCACCCGGTACTCGAAGGCGCCCTGGGCCGTCGTCACGAAGATGTGGTCGCCGGGGTTGAGCTCGTTGATGTTGAAGAAGGGCGCTCCGTACGTCGTGCGGTGGCCGGCGATGGCGGCGTTGCCGGGCTGGCCGGGCATGGGCGTGTTGGGGTAGTGGCCGGGACCCTTCTTGAGGTCGGGGAGGGCCACGCCCTGGACCACGGCCTTGTCCACGCTGATCTTGGGGATGCGGATGATGGCCACCGCCTCGCCCGTGGGCGCTGGGGCGGGGGCGTCGGGGAACGTGGTCGTGGTGGTGGCGCCGGGCGCTGTGGTGGTGGTGCTGGCGCCCGCCTTGGCCGTGGTGGTCGTCGGGGTCAGACGCTCGAGGTGTTTGAACGAGTTGCGCAACGCCGCCTGGCTGCGGGCCTCGGCTATGCCCGTGCCCCACAGCTGATAGGCGACAAACAGGAGGATGAGGACGCCGACGGCGATGAGGGTGCGACCCAGCCCACTCACTGCCCGGCGCCAATCCACCGGTCAACGGTAGCGGTGAGTGGCTGCGTGGACCGTGCACGGGACCCCCCGTACCATTGGCTCCTCGCTCATGAACCCGAATTCCCCGGACGCCGCCGTCCACCTTCGCGCCGCCGTGGCCCTCCTCGGCCGCTTTCCCGCCCTCGCCGGCGTCGACCTCGACGTGGCGCCGGGGGAGATCGTGCTGCTCCAGGGGGCCAATGGCGCGGGCAAGACCAGCCTGCTGCGAGTGTGCGCCGGGCTGCTGCCCGTCACGTCGGGTGAGGCGGTGGTCCTGGGCCACGACCTGCGGCGCAACCGCCGGGGCCTGCGCCGGCGAGTCGGCCTCCTGGGCCACGCCACCTTCTTGTACGACGACCTGACCGTCGAGGACAGCGTCACCTTCGCGGTGCGGGCCGCGGGCCGGCCGGTGTCGACGGTGGCGCCTGCCTTGGCCAAGCTGGGGTTGGACGGCCGCCTCCGCACCGTCCACGTGGGGCGACTGTCGACGGGCCAGCGCCGGCGGGTGGCCGTCGCCGTGGTCCTCGCCCGCCAGCCCGACCTGTGGCTCTTGGACGAGCCCCACGCCGGCTTGGACGCCAACGCCCGCGACCTGGTGGACGACTTGGTTCGGGAGGCGGCCGGGCGGGGCGCCGCCGTGCTGCTGGCCTCGCACGAGATCGAGCGGGCCACCGGCCTGGCCGACCGCATCTTGGTGATGGCCGGCGGGCAGGTGCACGCGCCGCAACCCGAGGCACGGGAACCCGTCAGTGCTTCGTGACGCGGCGTTGGTGGCGGGCAAGGACCTGCGCATCGAGGCCCGGTCCCGGGTGGCCTCCAACCAGGTGGCGCCCTTTGCCGTGCTGGTCCTGCTGCTGTTCGCCTTCGCCCTCGACCCCGACCGGGGCGTGCTCGCGCGCACCGCGCCCGGGCTGTTCTGGGTGGCCGTCCTCTTCTCCGGCCTGCTGGCCGTGCAGCGCAGCTTCTCCCTGGAGTCGGCCGACAACGCCAGGGACGGCTTGCGCCTGTCGGGGCTGGACCCCGCCGGCATCTTCCTGGGAAAGGCAGGCGCCATCGTCGTGCAGATGCTCGCCCTCGAGGTCATCCTGGCCGGCTTCGTGACCCTCATGTACGGGCGCCACCTGCACGGGCCGGCCATCCTCATCATCACGTGCGTGGCCGCGACCGCGGGGATGGCCGCATCGGGCACCCTGTACGGCGTGCTGGCTGCCGGGTTGCGGGTGCGAGAGACGCTGCTGCCGCTGCTCCTCTTGCCGGTGGTGGCCCCGGTGCTCCTGGCCGCCACCCGGGCCAGCGAGTCCGCCCTCGACGGGGCGGGCAGCGAGGCGTGGCCGTGGGTGCGCCTGCTCGGCGTGTTCGCAGTTATCTACGTGACCTTTGGCATCCTGGCCTTCGGTCCGCTGCTGGAAGAGGCATAGCCATGAACGCCACATCGCGCCTGCTGGGCGGCGCCGCCTTGATCTCGTTGGTCACGACGGTCGTGCTCGGCCTGGGCCTGCCGCCCACCGTCGAGCAGGGCCAGTACGTGAAGTTCATCGCCATCCACCCGCCCCTGGCGTGGGCCGCCTACCTGTCCTTCGGCGTCACCGCCGTGGCCAGCATCCTCTACCTCGTCCCCCGGACCCGGCACCGCCGATGGGACCACATCGCCGGCGCGTCGGCCGAGGTGGGCGTGGTGTTCACCGCCCTCACTCTGGTCACCGGGTCCATCTGGGGCCGGCCCACGTGGGGCGTGTGGTGGGTCTGGGACGCGCGCCTCACCCTCACCGCCTTGATGCTCTTCCTCTTTCTCGGGTACCTCGCCCTGCGGCGGGTGGCGGGCGACCCCGACACCCGGGCCCGGCGCTCGGCCGTGGCCGCCATCCTCGCCGTGCTGGTGGTGCCCATCGACCACTTCGCCGTCCAGTGGTGGCGCACGCTGCACCAGGGCCAGTCGCTCACCATGACGCCGCAGAAGAACCTCGACGGCAACTACATCGCCGTGATGCTGCTCGGCTTCCTGGCCATGACGCTGGTGTACGCCTGGCTCACCCTGCAGCGGTACTGGGTCGAGGAACTGGAGGACGAGGTGGGCGATCAGGGCCTGCAGAACGCCCTGGCCGAACGCCGAGCGGAAGCCGGAGCGGGAGCGGGAGTCCGATGAGGTACGTCGGCGCGGGATACGGGATCAGCCTGGTGGTGATCGCCGGGTACGCGGTGCGGGTCGTGACGCGGGCTCGCTCGTTGCGACGGGGTTCGAGATGACGGCTGTCCCCCCGGCGCCCTCCGCTCATCCCGGCACCAGCCGCAAGCGTTTGTACATCGCCGGCGCCGTCATCGTCGTCGCCCTGGGGTTCCTGGTCTTCAAGGGACTGGGCAACGCCACCGTGTTCTTCCGCACGGCCGACGAGGCCGTGGCCGAGAAGGCCAAGCTGGGCACCCACCGGTTCCGCATCGAAGGCGTGGTCGTGCCCGGCACCGTGCAGCAGGCGGGCAACGACGTGAACTTCGCCATCGAGAACAACGGCGTGCGCGTGCCCGTCGTCCACGTCGGTGATCCGCCTGAACTGTTCAAGCCCAACATCCCCGTGGTGCTCGAAGGAAAGTGGGACGGCGACCACTACGCCAGCGACCGCATCATGGTGAAGCACAGCGAGTCGTACCGGGTGAAGAACCCGCAGCGCGTCAAGGACTACCCGGTCGGCTCCTGATGAACGCGCTGATCGGCCAGAGCGCCGTACTCCTCGGGTTCCTCGCCGCCCTCACGGGCGTCGGTACCCTGGGCGTGGGACTGGTGCGCAACCGCCCGACCCTCCTGCGCAACGGCCGCATCCACGTGTGGCTGGTGCTGGGCGCGGCCGTCGTCGCCGCCTTCGCCATGGAGCGGGCGCTCATCACGCACGACTTCACCTTGAAGTACGTGGCCGCCAACAACAGCCGGGGCACGCCGCTCCTGTTCTGCATCACGGGCATGTGGTCGGCGCTGGAGGGCTCGATCCTGTTGTGGGCGCTGGTGCTGGCCGGCTACCTGGCCGCCGTGGCCCACCGCTTCCGCCACCGGGAGACCGACCCACTGGTGGGATGGGCCCTGCTCACCATGTTCGTCGTGGTCGTGTTCTTCTTCGGCCTCATGCTCGGCCCCGCCAACCCCTTCCGCGAGGTGGCCGGCATCGTCCCCCGCGACGGCCCCGGCCCCAACCCCCTGCTCCAGAACCACCCGCTGGTGGCCTTCCATCCGCCCATGCTGTACCTCGGCTACGTCGGCTTCACCGTGCCCTTCGCCTTCGCCGTGGCCGCGCTCGTCACCGGTCGCGTGGGCGAGGGCTGGCTGGTCGAGACCCGGCGCTGGACACTGTTCGCGTGGGGCTTCCTCACCGTTGGCATCGTGCTCGGTGCGTGGTGGTCCTACGAGGTGCTCGGCTGGGGCGGCTACTGGGCGTGGGACCCGGTGGAGAACGCCTCGTTCCTCCCGTGGTTGACGGGCACCGCCTTCCTGCACTCGGTCATGGTCCAGGAGCGCCGGGGGATGCTCCGCGTCTGGAACCTGTCGCTCCTGCTGTCGACGTTCAGCCTGACCATCCTGGGCACGTTCCTCACCCGCTCGGGCGTGCTCGATTCCGTGCATGCGTTCACCGAGTCGCCCATCGGCCCGGCCATCCTCGCCTTCTTCGCGGTCATCGTGGCCGTTGGCGTCGTGCTCATCGGGTGGCGGGGCGACCAGCTGCGATCGCCGGGAAGCATCGATTCGCCCGTGTCGCGCGAGGGCGCCTTCCTCGCCAACAACGTGCTGTTCGGCGCCTTCGCCTTCATCGTCCTCCTGGGCACGGTGTTCCCCCTCATCGCCGAGGCGGTGAGCGGTGACCGCCTGTCGGTGGGCGCGCCTTACTTCAACAAGATGACGATGCCGGTGGGCTTCGTGTTGCTGTTCCTGATGGCCATCGCCCCCGTGCTTCCCTGGCGCAAGGCGTCGGGCGAGCTGCTGCGCACGCGGCTGCAGTGGCCGGCGTGGGCCGCCGCCCTCACCCTCGTGCTGTGCGTCGCCTTCGGCCTGCGCGGGTTGGCGCCGCTCCTGGCCTTCGGGCTGGGCGCCTTCGCGGCCGGGGCGGCCGTGCGCCAGCTGGTGCTGGCCACCCGGCGCCAGGGCGTACACGGCCTGCTGGGCCGAGCCAACGGCGGCATGCTCGTGCACCTGGGCGTGGTCGTCATCGCCGTGGCCTTCGCCGCCAGCCACTCGTACGGGCACCGCCAGGAGTTCCGCCTGAAACCCGGTGAGTCGGCCCACCTGGCCGGGCACCGCATCACCTACCTCGGCTCGCACGACTTCAAGGACTCCAACAAGTCGGGCATCGCCGCCGACGTGCGGGTGGACGGCGGCCGCATCTTCCGACCTGCCCTCAACCAGTTCCCCTTCGCCACCCAGGCCATCGGCACGCCGTCGGTGCGCACGGGCCCGATCGACGACGTCTACCTCACGCTGGTGGCCGCGCCCCAGAACCCGGGGGACAGCGCGGTGATCGGCGTGGTCGTGCAGCCCCTCATCGGTTGGCTGTGGGTGGGCGGCGGCATCATGGCCCTGGGCACGCTGCTGGCGGCCGTGCCCGGCCGGCGGCGCCGGCCCACCGAGCCGGTGTCCGCCCCCGAACCGGAGGCCGAGCACACCCTGGAGCCCGCGTCGGCATGACGGCTGTCGAAGAAGCGGCGCCGGCGCCGGCGCGCGGTCGCGGGCGCACGGCCCTCATCGCCGCTGGGATCGTCGGGCTGGTGGTCGCTCTGTTCGTGGGCGTCCTGGCCACCCGTAAGCCTGCCGACCAGCGCATCGCCCCGTCCACGCTGCAGGGTCGCCCCGCGCCGGACACGGCCGGCCCCGACCTCAACGGCACCCAGGTGCAGCTGTCGCAGTTCAAGGGCCAGTACGTGCTCGTCAACTTCTTCGCCACCTGGTGCATCCCGTGCGTGGACGAGCAGCCCGAGCTGGTCCGCTTCCAGCAGCGCCATGGCGCCGCCGGCGACGCCACCATCGTGTCGATCATCTACCAGGACCGGCTGTCCGACGTGCGCCAATTCTTCAAGGAGCGGGGCGGGGGCTGGCCGGTGATCCAGAACGAGGGGTCGAAGGTGGACTGGGGCGTGCGAGGCGTGCCCGAGTCGTTCCTGGTCGATCCCGACGGCGTGGTGCTCACCCGCATCGTGGGCGGGGTGCGGGACGCGTCGCTGGAGCAACTGCTGGCCCAGGCCAAGCAGTTCCGCCAAGGATCGTGACGACGTGAGACGCGCCCTTCCGGCGCTGGCGCTGGCCGCCGTGCTCGTGTTGGCCCTGGCCGTCGGCTCGACGCACAGCGGCAAGCCGCCCACGGTGACGCAGCGCGTGCACCACATCGCCAAGGAGGTGCGCTGCCCAACGTGCCAGGGCCTGTCGGCCGACGAGTCCGACGCACCGGCGTCGGAGGCCATCCGCAACGTCATCCGGGACAAGGTGCAGGCGGGCCAGACGGACGGCCAGATCCGCGCCTTCCTCGTGGACCGCTACGGGCGCGACATCCTGCTCAAGCCCGAGGCCAAGGGCGTGGGTCTCATTGCCTGGGGCCTGCCCGTGGTCGGCGGCGTGGGCGCCCTGGCCGGGTTGGTGTTCGCCTTCCGGAGGTGGCGCAAGCGGCCCACCCGCCGGGTGACCGACGAGGAGCGGGCCCTGGTGGCCGCAGCCGAGCCATCGACCGAGGAGCTGGCGTTCCTCAAGGCCTCGCTCACCGACCTGGACCGGGAGCGGGCCGCGGGCGACATCGACGAGCACGACTACGCCGAGCTGCAGGACGACTACACGGCCCGGGCCGTGGCCCTGCTGCAACCGCCTGCTCCGGCCCCGGGGCCCATCCGAACCACCCGGCGAGCCCCCCAACGGCCCCAGCGGCGGTGGCTGAAGCCGGCGGCGTGGACGGTGCTGGTCGCCGGCCTGGCCACGGTGGCCGGGTTGCTGGTCGCCCACACGGCGGGGGAGCGGGTGCCGGGCCAGGCCGCGGCCGGCAGCATCACCTCCACCGGCCCCTCCGACCAGCTGGCCCAGGCACGGGTCCTGGTGGGCCAGCGCAAGGTGCTGGACGCCATCAAGCTGTACGACAAGGTCATCGCCGAGGACCCCAAGAACGCCGAGGCCCTGGCCTACCGGGGCTGGCTGGTGCGGCTCACGGGCAAGGCCAGCAACGACACGACGCTGATCGATCGGGGCCTCGAGTACGTGAACCGGGCAGTTGCCGCGGATCCGTCCTATCCGGACGCTCACTTCTTCAAGGGCGAGATCCTGCTGCGGGACAAGCAGGACGCGCTCGGTGCCATCCCCGAGTTCCGCGCCTTTTTGGCCAGCAATGCTCCCCAGGACATGGCAACGCTGGTGCAGGGCGAGCTCCAGGCCGCGCTCCAAGCTGCCGGCCAGGCCCCGCCGACCACCCAACCCTGACCCACTTTGCCGTTCTCGTTGCGTTTTCGTCCGGTGTTCGAGCGCTGACGCAACGAGAACCGTCGGGGGAGGGCGGCGCCAAAGGTTTCTCAAAGGCGGATCGGGCAACCTTTTGAAAAGCGAGGGCCCTGGGTCCGTTTCTCAAAAGGTTTTCAAAAGGTCGGGGTGCGATGGTGTCCAGGCAATGCCGTGGACGTGCCCCCGCTTGGTCCGCGTGGTGCCGGTCGCGGTCGCCCTCGTGGCGATCGGTGGCTGTCGCTCCGCCTCTCCCGCCACCGGTACGAGCGCGACGCCCGTGATCCCGGTCATCCTGCACGACTTCACGGTCGACATCGGGCAGCCGTCCACCACCAGCCGTGACGTCGTCATCCGGCTCACCAACCACGGGCCCACCACGCACGAGCTGAACGTCGTGCGCACCGACCACCCGGCCAATGCCTTGCCCCTGCGAGCCGACGGCCTGACGGTGGACGACGCGTCGCCCGCCATCCACCACGTGGCCGAGGCCGAGGGCCTCGACATCGGCGACCACCGGACCCTGCGGCTCCACCTGACGCCGGGCCGCTACGTCTTCTACTGCAACATGGAGGGCCACTACCCGGGCCGCATGTTCACGTCGTTCGAGGTGCAGGCGTGACCCGGGCCCGGCGCCGCGCCAACCAGGTGCTGCAGCCCCGGAGGGCGCAGCTGTCGGCGGCCGTGTTCCTCGTGATCCTGGCCGGCGTGCTGTCGTACAACGTGTTCGCCACCCAGCGGGAGCGGGCCAACACCGTGGCCGTCAACGTGGCCGCTCGCCAGCAGGTGCGGGTCGAGGAGTACGCCAACGCCGTGGTGCTGCGCCTGGACGGGCTCCCCGCCGATCCCGCCCTCTCGGCCCAGCGCCTGACCAACACGGCCAACGCCCTGCTCGACGGGGGCGACGTCCTCGCCGTCCAGGGCAACGACAAGCTCATCTCCATCCACCCCCGCCTGTCGTGGCGGGCCCGGCGCAAGCTCGAGCAGGTGCGCAACCTCACCCGCCAGCTCGTGGCGACCGGCGACGGCGTGCTGGCCAGCGGCGCGCGCAACGCCGTCGACCACCCGGCCGAGCTGCGCGAGCTGCAGATCCTCGTGGCCCAGCTGAGCAGCGTCACTCGCGACGCGGTGGGCGAGATGACCAAGGATGCCGAGGATTCGCTCCTCCATCTGGCCAAGCTCGAAGCCCTGCTCGGCCTCCTCGCCCTGGGTGCCGCCGTGGCCCTGGGCATGCAGGTTCGCAAGGGGGAACGGGACCGCTCGGCCGCCCGCTTCCGTTCCCTCGTCCACCACTCGTCCGACCTCATCACCGTGACCACGGGGGATGACGTGGTGCTGTACCAGAGCCCGTCGGTGGAACGAATGTTGGGGCATCGACCCAGCGACGTCGTGGCCCGGCCGGTGAGCACGTTGGTGCACCCGCAGGACATCGCCTTGGTGCGGAAGGCGTTGCATGCCCTGCGGGACCGGCCGGGTCAGGCGGTTACCTTCGAATGCCGCCTGGCCCACGTCGACGGCTCGTGGGTGCAGATGGAGACCACGGTGAGCAACCTCATCGACGACCCCTTCATCGAGGGCTTCGTCTGGAACACCCGGGACATCACCGAGCGCAAGGCCCTGGAGGTCGAGCTCATCGACCAGGCCTTCCACGACTCGCTCACCGGCTTGGCCAACCGGGCCCTGTTCCAGGACCGCCTGGAGCACGCGGTGAGCCGGGCCCGCCGTGACGGCCGCCCGCTGGCGGTGCTGTTCCTCGACCTCGACGGCTTCAAGACGGTGAACGACAGCCTGGGCCACGTGGCCGGCGACATGCTGCTGTGCGAGGCGGCCGACCGCTTGCGGAGCTGCGTGCGACCGGGCGACACCGTGGCCCGCTTCGGCGGCGACGAGTTCGCCGTCCTCCTGGACGAGTGGGGCGACGATGCCCTCGCCATCGAAGTGGCCGAGCGGGCGTTGGAGCAGATCCGGGAGCCGTTCCGGGTGCTGGGCCAGGACGTGTTCGTGGACAGCAGCATCGGCATCGCCTTCACCTCGCTCTATGCCGACGGCGCCGACGAGCTGCTGCGCAACGCCGACCTGGCCATGTACGCGGCCAAGGGCGCGGGCAAGGGCCGGTTCCAGGTGTTCGAGCCCCGCATGCACGAGGCCGCGGTGAAACGCCTCGAGCTGCAGGCGTCGTTGCAGCGGGCGGTGGAGCGGGGCGAGTTGTCGGTGGTGTACCAGCCGACGGTCCAGCTGGAGACGGGCGCCATCGAGGGGGCCGAGGCGCTCGTCCGCTGGGACCATCCCAACCGGGGCCTGCTCAAGCCCGACGTGTTCATCCCCCTCGCCGAAGAGGCCGGCGTCATCGTGCCCCTCGGCAACTGGGTGCTGCGGGAGGCGTGCCGGATCGGGCGCAGCTGGCAGGACCGCTCGACCGCCTACCCGCTC
>DASRGI010000264.1:0-4154 GCA_035651095.1 Acidimicrobiales bacterium
CGCTCCGGGTTGCGGCTGTACACCTTGACGGCCGACAGGTCGCGCACGGCGGCCACGGCCGAGAGGTTGGTGTCGGCCTCGAGGCCCGACCCGATGACGCCCACCGTCGACGCCTCGGGCTTGGCCATGTAGCGGGTGGCCACGCCGCTCGTGGCGCCGGTGCGCGCCGCCGTGAGGTAGGCGGCGTCGACCAGGGCCAGGAGCTCGCCGTCCAACGTGCTCAACACGATGAGGTAGCGCACACCCTTGGCCAGCGAGCCCTGAAAGGCCTTGAAGCCCATGAGGCCGCTGCCCTCCATCTGGGCGGGCATGATGCGGAGGAAGCGTCCGTCGCGCATGAGGTTCATGCGGGGCGGGAGCATCACCATCCCCGCGTGCTCCTCCTTCAACGCCACTTCCACGGCGTTGACCATGCTCGTCATGTCGGTCGCCGTGCGGATGTCCGCGTCACTCAACAGAAGCGCCATTCGGGAATCGTCGGCGATATCCCGTTACGCGTCGCGTTAGCGGTCGTTCCGCAGATTTGGGCGCGACGCCGGGGTTGCTACGTTCGCTCCATGTTCTCCGCCACCGCGTCCAGCACTTCGGCCGACGACCCGCTCTCGGGCCTGACCCTGGGCGACCACCCGGACCCCGAGGTGCCCGAGGGCTGGGTGGCGGTGTCGGTGCGCGCCGCGGCCCTGAACCACCACGACATCTGGACGCTCCGTGGTATCGGCATCCGGGACGAGCAGTTGCCCATCGTGCTCGGGTGCGACGCCGCCGGCGTGCTGGCCGACGGGTCCGAGGTCGTCGTGCACGCGGTGATCGGCGACCCCGACGCCGGGGGTGGCGACGAGACGCTCGACCCCAAGCGCTCGCTGCTTTCCGAGAAGTACGACGGCACGTTCGCGGAGACGGTGGTGGTCCCCCGCCGCAACGTGATCCCCAAGCCCGCGGCGCTGTCGTTCGAGGAGGCCGCGTGCCTCCCCACCGCGTGGCTCACCGCCTACCGCATGCTGTTCACCAAGGCCGGTCTCCGACCGGGCGACACCGTGCTCATCCAGGGCGCGGGCGGCGGCGTGTCCAGCGCGGCCATCGCCTTGGCTCGCGCCGCCGGCTACCGGGTGTGGGTCACCAGTCGCACCGAGGCCAAGCGGGAGCGGGCGCTGTCGCTGGGCGCCCACGGCGCCTTCGAGTCCGGCGCCCGGCTGCCCGACCGGGTGGACGTCGTGCTGGAAAGCGTGGGCGAAGCCACGTGGTCGCACTCGCTCAAGTCGTTGCGCCCCGGCGGTCGCATCGTCACGTGTGGCGCCACCACCGGCATGAACCCGCCGGCCGAGCTCAACCGGGTGTTCTTCACCCAGCTCGAGGTCGTGGGCTCGACCATGGGCACGGCCGGCGAGCTGCGAGGGCTGCTGCAGTTCCTGGAGGTCACCGGCGTGCGTCCCACGATCGACGTCGCCATGCCCCTCAAGGACGCCCGGGCCGGCTTCGAGCGCATGCTCGCCGACGACCAGTTCGGCAAGATCGTCTTCACCTTGTAGGCCGCCGGTCGCCCGTCCCGTCGTTTCGTGTGCACACCCGACGCCGGACCCGCCGGACGAGCGGCTCACACCTTGGTGACGGCGTCGCCCGGCCGGACCCGGCCGCCGGTGACCACGGTGGCGTTCAGGCCCCGCAGCCGCAGCTCCCGCCCGAGGGGCGAGTTGACGACCTCGCGGGCCTCGGGCCCGAAGCGGGCGGCGAACTTGGCGCAGCCCGTGTGGGGCAACGGCGTCACCTCGATGACGGCCTCGGAACCGAACGCCAGGCGCGTACCGGCGGGCAGGTTGCCCAAGCTGAGGTCGAGGTCGACGTAGAGCTGGTCGCCTGCCTCCGCCCACCGGTCGGGCCCGGCGAGCAGGGCGAGGAAGCGGGCATTGACGACGGTGAGCTGGCGCCCGGCGTGGGCACCTCGCGCCCGCCACGAGTCGCCCACCAGGCCTTCGGCCACGTCGAGCATTCCCTCGTCCAGGGCCACCCGTTCGTCCACCGCCGGGCGGCACACGACGAGTTCGACCGTCCCCACCTGGAGCGGTGATCCCAGCAACATCCCCGGAGCATGGTCGACGCCGGCCCAGCCGGCGAGCGCATTTCCCTCCCACGGTTTCCCTGCTCGCATGGCTGCCGGCTCGGGCGCCGGCGACGATCCCGCACCCCTGCAGACCCCGAGTGGCCAATCGGAGTGCACGGCCTTCCAGGACGAAACCCTCGATCCCCCTGCACGTGTCATCCAGGTCGGCACGACCGAGCTGCGCTACCACCTCTGTTGGACCGAGGACCTGCGCGCCATGCTCACCGGCGCCCGCGGCTGGGTGCCATTGGGACCACCGATCCAATGTCGACCATCTCGCCCATCGTGGCGAGATGAGACACCCTCCGTGACCGACGGTTAAATTTCGGGCAAAACGCCACGGCGGATCGTGCGCTCGCGAGGCCCCGTGTTGTAGGTTGCCCGGAAATTCGATCCCCCGTAGTGGCGCGGCGTCGATGCCGCTCGAGGTGTCCGGGTCCGATGGCCTGACGGTCGGTTGGCTGGGGATGCTGCTTCGGGGATCGCCGCTGCACGTCCACAGAGCGAGGTTTCCCATCGTGCCCTTTTCGAGCGCCGATCGTCCCCTTACCGAATCTTGGCTTTCGACCAGCCAGGCAGGTGTCGACACCCACAGGGACCGCTCGAAGCAACCGGACCAACGAGGCCACGGAATGCCGACCTCCCCCACCACCAGATCCCGCAGCCGCCGGGTCCCCACGGCCGTCGCCCTCGGCACGGTGGCCACCGTCGGCGCCGTCGTCGTCACCGCCACGCCCAGCTGGGCCGGGGCCGGCGTGGGATGGATCAACAGCGTGCGGTCCGGCAACGGCCTCGCCCCCCTCGCCAGCAGTGGCGGACTCGACAACCTGGCTGCCAACCACAGCCGGGCCATGATCAACCAGAACTCGCTGTTCCACACGGCGAACCTGGGTGGGGCCGTCTCCTCCGTGTACTCCAACTGGACGCGGGTGGGCGAGAACGTGGCCGTGGGCGCCTCGTCGGCCGACGCCCACAACGCCCTCCTCGGCTCGGCCCAGCACCGGGCCAACATCAACGGTGCGTACAACGTGGTCGGTTCGGCCGAACTGGCCGGACCGGACGGGCGCATCTGGGTGACGGAGATCTTCGCCTTCGTGCCCGGCCTGTCGGGCTCGGCCGCCCCTGCGCCCGCTCCGGCTGCTCCGGCCGCTCCTGCACCCCGTGCCTCCTCGGCCCCGGCCGCTCCCTCCACGTCGTCCTCGTCGGACCGCACCTTCACGGACCGGGCCTCCCGCTCGTCCACCACCGGCCGCACCACGCTCTCGCCCGACGGCGCCAACACCGGTGCCGACCAGGCCGCCAGCGGCACCATCGCCGGGGTGGCTGCCGCCGGTCCCCACGGGTACTGGCTGGCCGGCGACGACGGCGGCGTGTTCTCCTTCGGCGACGCCCCCTTCCTCGGCAGCCTGGCCGGGCAGCGCCTGGCCGCACCGATCGTCGCCATCACCCCCACCTCGTCGGGCCAGGGCTACTGGCTGGCCGGCGCTGACGGCGGCGTGTTCTCCTTCGGCGACGCCGCCTTCCTGGGCGCGGCCAACACCATGCCGCTGAACCGGCCCGTGGTGGGCATGGCCGCAGTGCCCTTCGGCAAGGGCTACTGGCTGGTGTCGGACGACGGCGGCGTGTTCGCCTTCGGCGACGCCCCCTTCAGGGGCAGCCTGGCCGGCAAGCGCCTCAACGCCCCCATCGTGGGCATGGCCCCCACGCCGTCGGGCCAGGGCTACTGGCTGGTGGCGTCCGACGGCGGCGTGTTCGCCTTCGGCGACGCCCAGTACGTCGGCGGGCTGGCCGGGCAACGCATCAACGCCCCCGTCACCGGCATCGCCATCGCCCCCTCGGGCCTGGGCTACTGGCTGGTCTCGGCAGACGGAGCCGTGTTCGCCTTCGGCGACGCCGGCTTCCGGGGCGCCGCCGCCGGCCCGGTGGCGCTCGCCCGTCCCACCGTCGCCATCGCCCCCGCGCCCGACGGCGAGGGCTACTGGCTGGCCGGCGCCGACGCCGGTGTGTTCGCCTTCGGCACGGCCACCTTCCACGGGGGCATGGCCGGCCAGCCACTCAA
>DASRGI010000265.1:0-2579 GCA_035651095.1 Acidimicrobiales bacterium
CCATCATCAAGCCGGGCGACACGTTCTCCATCAACCAGTTCGTGGGCCGGCGCACGGCCCAGCGGGGCTTCGTGGTGGCACCCGTGATCGCCGACGGGAAGCACGACGAGGACGTGGGCGGCGGCATCTCCCAGTTCGCCACCACCACGTTCAACGCCGCCTTCTTCGCCGGGCTCGACTTCGGCGAGTACCAGAGCCACAGCCTCTACATCTCCCGGTACCCGTACGGGCGGGAGGCCACCATGGGCTTCCCCCATCCCGACCTCCAGATCAAGAACACCACGCCTTACGGCATCCTCATCTGGCCGAGCTACACGGACACCACTCTCACCGTGACCTTCTACTCCACCCACTTCGTGGACTCGGCCCAGACCAACCAGACGCAGGCGCCGTACGGCAAGTGCACGCGGGTCGCCACCGAGCGCACCCGCAAGTTCCTCGACGGCACCACCAAGGTCGACAAGGTCTTCGCCCTCTACCAGCCGGCCGAGGGCGAGCTCTGCCCCTGACCACCCGCCGGATCCGACACAACCGCTTCACCTGTTGAAGCACTTCTGTCGAATGGGCGGCAGGATGGGGCAATGCGGGTAGCGATGAGCGGGTCGCACGGGTTGATCGGGTCGGCGCTGGTGAAGTCGCTCGAGGCCGACGGGCACGAGGTGGTGCGGCTGAGCCGGCAGGTGTCCGAGGTGCCGGGCGGCCTGGACGCCGTCGTCCACCTGGCGGGTGAGGGCATAGGCAACCGCCGGTGGAACGAGGCCCACAAGCGGCGGGTCCTGGAGAGCCGCACCGAGGGCACCACGGCCCTGGCCCGCGCCCTGCGCCAGTCGAGCGTGCTGCCCAAGGTGTTGGTGAGCGGGTCGGCCATCGGCTTCTACGGCGACCGGGGCGACGAGGTGCTGACCGAGAGCAGCGGCCCCGGCGCCGACTTCCTGAGCGAGGTGTGCCGGGCGTGGGAGGCCTCCACCAAGGCGGCCGAGGACGCCGGCATCCGGGTGGTGCACATCCGCACCGGCATCGTGCTGTCGGGCACGGGCGGGGCGCTGGGCAAGCAGCTCCCGCTGTTCCGGTTCGGGCTGGGCGCCAAGCTGGGCGGCGGCCGGCAGTGGCAGAGCTGGATCAGCCTGCCCGACGAGGTGGCGGCCATCCGCCACTGCATCGACACCGACGTGCTGACCGGCCCCGTCAACCTCACCGCGCCCAACCCGGTGCGCAACGCCGAGTTCACCAAGGCCCTCGGCCATGCCCTGCACCGGCCGGCGGTCCTCACCGCCCCGGCCGCCGCCCTGCGCGCCGCCCTGGGCAAGGAGATGGCCGACGAGCTCTTGCTGGTCAGCCAGCGGGTGGCGCCCACCAAGCTGGAGCAGAGTGGCTTCGAGTTCCAGCACCCCCGGCTGGAGCAGGCGCTGGCCGCGGTCGTGCCGAACAAGAAAGGTCGTGCCTGACGACCTGCGCTTCGAACACCGCATGAGCGACATGGACGCGCTCATGTGGTCGATCGAGAAGGACCCCCTCCTCCGCTCCACCATCACGGCCGTGGCCGTGGTCGACCGCAGCCCGGACCGCGACCGCCTGATGGACAAGCTGGAGCGGGGCACCCACCTCATCCCCCGCCTGCGCCAGCGGGCCATGTCGGCGCCCTTCAGCGTGGCCCCGCCCGCGTGGGTACCCGACCCCAACTTCGACCTGCGCTACCACGTGCGCTTCGTGCGGGCCACGGACGACGGTTCGCTGCGGTCGCTGCTCGACCTGGCCACTCCCATCGCCATGCAGGGCTTCGACCGGGCCCGGCCCCTGTGGGAGTTCACCATCGTCGAGGGCCTGGCCGACGGCCGGGCCGCCCTCATCCAGAAGGTGCACCACTCCGTCACCGACGGCGTGGGGGGCATGAAGCTGGCCCTGATGCTGCTCGACCTGGAGCGGGAACCGGCCCCGCCCACCGAGCCCCTGCCTTCGGCGGCGGGCGGCGTCCCGGCCGTGTCGCCGTGGACGCTGCTGCGCGACGGCGTGGCCCACGAGCGGCGGCGCGCGCTGGGCATCCTCAAGCGCTCGGCCGCTCGAGCGACGGCCCTGGCCGCCGACCCCGTCGGCATCACCGCGAGCGCCGCGGCTGGAGCGGCGTCGTTGGCCCGCCTGCTGGCGCCCGCGTTCGATCCCCTGTCGCCCATCATGAAGGACCGCTCGCTGTCGGTGGCGTTCGACACCATCGCCGTGTCGCTGCCCGACATGAAGGCGGCGGCCAAGCGGGCCGACGGCCGGCTGAACGACGCCTTCGTCGCCGCCGTGGCGGGCGGGCTGCGGCGCTACCACGAGCGCCACGACGCGCCCGTCGACGCCCTGCGCATGTCCATGCCCATCAGCATCCGCTCGGCCGACAGCGAGGGCTTGGCCGGCAACCAGTTCGTGCCCGCCCGCTTCGCCGTCCCCCTCACGCCCGAGGACCCAGTCGAGCGCATGGCCCTCATGCGCAGGCTGGTCGGCGAGCAGCGGGACGAGCCCGCCCTGGCCGCTACCGAGGCCATCGCCGGCGTGCTCAACCGGCTGCCCACCGCCCTCACCACCCAGTTGTTCGGCAGCAT
>DASRGI010000266.1:0-23601 GCA_035651095.1 Acidimicrobiales bacterium
CCGGCGGCCAGGGCGCGCTGCTTGATGGCGTCCCAGTCGCCCCCCTGGCCCACGTCGGCGGCCAGGGCGATCACCTCCACGCCCATCTCCTCGATCAGCCAGCGCACCGCCACCGACGTGTCGAGGCCACCGCTGTAGGCAAGGACAACTCGCTTCGCCATCGAACTTCCTTCGTCTAGAGGCCCGCGAGGGCCGACAACTGCTTCGCCACCTTGGCGCCTCCCACCCGCTCGGACGCCACGACCAGGATGGTGTCGTCGCCCGCCACCGTCCCCACGATGGCATCCAGCGAGGCTCGGTCCAAGGCGGATGCCACCACGTGCGCCGACCCGGGCGGGGTGCGCAGCACCACCAGGTTGGCAGAGCTGGCCACCTGTACCACCCACTCCCCCAGCACCCGGCGCAGGTGGTCCTCGGGGACGACCCGCTCGTGGGGCAGCTCGGGGATGGCGTACACCGTCTCGCCCCCGGGGACGCGCACCTTCACCGCGCCCAGCTCTTCGAGGTCGCGCGACACCGTGGCCTGGGTGGCGACGATGCCCTCCTCGGCCAGGAGGTCGACCAATTGCGACTGGCTGGTGACGGCGTGCCCCTCGAGCAGCTGGGCCACCCGGTGCTGGCGCTGCGGCTTGGTCACAACTCCTCCGCGGTGGCGCCGAACAACCAGAGGAGCAGGCCCCGGAAGGCGTGCATCCGGTTGTGGGCCTGGCGCCACACCACGCTCTGCGGACCGTCGACCACCTCGGCCGCCACCTCCTCGCCCCGGTGGGCGGGCAGGCAGTGCAGGAACACGGCGCCGGGGGCGGCGAGGGACATGAGCCGGGCATCGACGGTGAAGCCCTCGAACAGCCGCCGGCGCTCGGTGGCCTCGGCTTCTTGGCCCATGGAGGCCCACACGTCGGTGTACACGGCGTCGGCACCCTTGACGGCCTCGGCCGGGTCATGGGTGAGGACCGCGCCGGTGTCGGTGCGAACGGGCTCGTAGCCGGGCGGCGTGGCCACCCGCACCTCCATGCCGGCCAGCTTCCCGGCGACCATCAGCGAGGCGCACACGTTGTTGCCGTCGCCCACGTAGGCGATGGACCGGCCCGCGAGCGTTCCCCACTGTTGCTGCAGGGTGAGGAGATCGGCGAGGGCCTGACACGGATGGGTGGCGTCGGACAGCAGGTTGATGACGGGGACGGTGGACACCGCCGCCATGTTGGTGAGCTTGGAGTGCTCGAAGACCCGGGCGGCGATGGCCGCGAAGTACCCGGACAGCACGCGGGCCACGTCGGCCGCCGGCTCGCGACGATCGAGGTCGACCTCTTCGCCCCGCAGGGCGACGGGGTGGCCGCCCAACTGGAACACGGCCATCTCCGAGGAGTTCCGCGTGCGCAGGCTGGGCTTCTCGAACAGGAGAGCGACGCCGAGGCCTTCGAGCACCTGGGGCAGGTCCTCCATCTGGGCCAGGGTGAGGACGGTGGCCAACTCGTCGGGGCTGAGATCGTCGACTTCGAGGAAGTGGCGAACGCTCATGACCCGAGCACCCCCGCGAGGATGGCGGCGGCCTCGTCGATCTCGGCGTCGCTGACCAGGAGAGGCGGGGCCAAGCGCAGGCTCGTGTCGTTCACGGCATTGAGCACCAAGCCGGCCTCGAGGCAGCGGGCGGCCACGTCCTTGGCGATGGGCTGGTCGAGTTCGGCTGCCAGCAGCAGGCCCAGGCCCCGCACCGCGTCCACGTGGGGGATGGCTTCGAGGGCCTTGGCGAGGTGGTGGCCGGCGGCGGCGGCCCGGACGGGGACGTCTTCCTCCTCCATGACCTTGAGCACGGCGCGGGCTGCCGATGCGGCGAGGGGCTGGCCCCCGAAGGTGGTGGCGTGGTCGCCGGGGACGAAGGCATCGGCCACCTCGGCCCGGGCCCAGCAGGCGCCGATGGGTACGCCGTTGCCCAGGGCCTTGGCCATGGTGACGACGTCGGGGCGCACGCCCAGGTGTTCGAAGCCGAACCACTTCCCGGTGCGGCCCAGGCCCGTCTGCACCTCGTCGACGATGAAGAGCAGGTTGCGCTCGTCGCACAGTTCGCGCACGGCGTGGAAGTACTCGGGCGTGGCCGGGTGCACGCCCCCCTCGCCCTGGATGGGTTCGAGCAGCACGGCCGCGGTGGTGCCGTCGATGGCGGCGGTCAGCGCCTCGATGTCATCCCAAGCCACGTGCCGGAAGCCCTCGGGCAAGGGCTGGAAGGGCTCGTGCTTCTGGGGCTGGCCGGTGGCGGCGAGGGTCGTGAGGGTGCGGCCGTGGAAGGAGCCGTAGGCGCTCACGACCGTGTGGCGCCCGTAGCCGGCCCACTTGCGAGCGAGCTTGAGGGCGCACTCGTTGGCCTCGGCCCCGCTGTTGGCGAAGAAGACCTTGCCCCCGCCGCCCAGCAGGCGGTCGAGGGTGGCGGCCACCTCCTGCTGGGGAACGGTGGCGAACAGATTGGAGACGTGCAGCAGCTGGCGAGACTGCTCGCTGATGGCGTCGGCCACCGCCGGGTGGGCATGACCGAGCGAGCACACGGCGATACCGGCCAGGAAGTCGAGGTAGCGCTTGCCGTGGTCGTCCCACAGCTCGGTGCCCTGGCCTCGCACGAAGGTCACGGGCTGGGGCGGGTACGTGTTCATGATGCGCGTCTCGCTCATGGCGCCACCATCGTTCCGATCCCTTCGTTGGTGAAGATCTCGAGGAGCAGGGCATGGGGGGCGCGGCCGTCGAGGATGTGGGCCTGGCCCACGCCGTTGCGCACGGCATCGATGCACGAGGCCGCCTTGGGGATCATGCCCTCGTTCACCGTGCCGTCGGCGATCAGGGCCTGGAGCGCGTCGGCCGACAGCTCGCTGATGACGGAGCCGGGGTCGTCGCGGTCCTTGCGCAGGCCCTCGACGTTGGTGAGGTACACGAGCTTCTCGGCGCACAGGGCCTGGGCGATGGCGCTGGCGGCGGTGTCGGCGTTGATGTTGTATGCCTGGCCGCCGTCGCTGGTGCCGATGGTGGCGATGACGGGGATGAGGTCCTCGGCCAAGAGCCGTTCGAGGATGCCGGCGTCGACGCCCGACACGTCGCCCACGAAGCCCAGCTCGGGGTCACGGGCCGTGGCCGTGATGAAGGCGGCGTCCTCACCGGACAGGCCCACGGCCAGCGGCCCGTGCATGTTGATGGCCGACACGATGTCCCGGTTGACCTTGCCCACCAGGACCATGCGAGCGATGTCGAGCGTCTCCGCGTCGGTGACGCGCAGGCCGTCGCGAAACTCGGGGACCTTGCCCAGCCGGCTCATGAGGTCGCCGATCTGGGGCCCGCCGCCGTGCACGACCACCGGCCGCATGCCCACCGACCGCATGAGCACCACGTCGTCGGCGAACGAGAGCAACGAGGCATCGTCGCCGATGGCGTTGCCGCCGTGCTTGAGGACGACGATCTTCTTCCAGAAGCGCTTGATGTAGGGAAGGGCCTCGGCGAGGACGGCGGCCTTCTGCTCCGGGGTGAGGGTGCCGCCGGTCACGACGTCCCCATGTTCTCGTCGATGTATGCGTGGGTGAGGTCGTTGGTGAGGATCGTTCCCTTACCGGCGCCGAGACCGAGGTCGGCGACGAGCTCGATGTTGCGCTGGGCCATGTGGGCGGCGACAGTGGCGGCGTCGTGGTCGACGGCGATGCCGTTCTCGCACACGGCGATGCCGCCGTAGGAGACGCGCACCTTGTCGGGCTCGAAGGCGATGCCAGCGCTGCCCAGCTCGCTGATGACCCGACCCCAGTACGGGTCCTGCCCGTAGAACGAGCACTTCACCAGCTGGCTCTCGGCCACCTTGCGGGCGGCGATGGCGGCTTCGGCGTCGGACGCCGCGCCCGTGATCCAGATGCGCACGACCTTGGTGGCGCCCTCGGCGTCGCCTGCCATCTGCCCGGCCAGGTTGGCGCAGGCGGCAGCGAGGGCTTCCTCGAACGCGTGCGGGACGGCGGGCGGCCCGGCCCGGCCGCTGGCCAGCACGATCACGGTGTCGTTGGTGGACGTGCAGCCGTCGACCGAGAGGGCGTTGAAGCTGGTACCCACCGCCTGCTGCAGCGCGTGCTGCAGGGCGGGCTGCTCGACTTCGGCATCGGTGGTGAGCACGGCCAGCATGGTGGCCATGTTGGGGGCGAGCATGGCGGCGCCCTTGGCCAGCCCACCGACGGTGAAGCCGGGGCCGTTGACCACGACCTCCTTGGCGTGGGTGTCGGTGGTCATGATGGCCCGGGCTGCTTGGGGTCCGCCGTCGGGGGCGCGGGCGGCCGTGAGCTGGGGGATGCCGAGCTCGATGGGCTTCATGGGCAGGGGGATGCCGATGAGGCCGGTGGAACACACGAGCACGTGGGTGGCGTCGCACCCCAGGTCGGCGGCGACCAGCTCGCACATGCGCTCGGCGTCCGCCCGGCCCTGCTCGCCCGTCGCCGCGTTGGCGTTGCCGCTACTGAGGACGACGGCCGCCGCTCGGTGGTCGGTCGCCTGGAGGTGGGCGCGGGAGACCTGCACGGGCGCGGCCGTGGCCAGGTTGCTGGTGAAGACGGCGGCGGCGGTGACCGGACGCCCGTCGTCGGTGGCGACCAGGGCCAGGTCGGGGGCGCCGCTCTCCTTGATGCCACAGGCGATGCCCGCGGCCACGAAGCCCCGAGGGGTGGTGACGCTCACGTTTCGCTCCTCCGTTCGACAGAAGTGGGTCGACAGGTGAAACACTTCTGTCGGATCGCCGGGAGATTGGTCACGGGTAGACCGCCACGGTGGGGAGGCCGACCGTCTCGGGCAGGCCCAGGGCCAGGTTGGCGCATTGCACGGCCTGGCCGGAGGCACCCTTCACCAGGTTGTCGAGAGCGCACAGGGCCACCACCCAGCCGGTGCGCTCGTCGTACCGGGCCGTGACGTGGGCGCAGTTGGACCCGAGGGTGGCCTTGGTGGACGGCGACCGCTCGGACACGACCACAAACGGCTCGTCGGCGTAGGCGTCCTGCAGAACGGCCAGCGGGTCACGGCCGGCGTCCGAGGTGGGGCGGGCGTAACAGGTGGCCAGGATGCCCCGGGTCATGGGCGCCAGGTGGGGCGTGAACAGCACCTGCGTGCCCGGGCCGACGGCCTGCTCGATCTCGGGCGTGTGCCGGTGGGTGAGGAGCCCGTAGGCCGTGAAGTCCTCGTTGACCGTGCCGAAGTGGCTGGCGTGGGTCAGCTTGCGGCCCGCGCCCGACACGCCGCTGGCGGCGTCGACCACGATGCCCGTGGACTCGACGAACCCGCCCCGCACGAGAGGGGCGAGGGCGAGGGCGGCGGCGGTGACGTAACAGCCGGCAGCGGCCACCAGGTCGGCACCGGCCACGTCGGCCCGGAACAGCTCGGGGATGCCGAAGGCGAACTCGTCGAGCAGGGCGGGCAGGTGGTGTTCCTCGCCGTACCACGTGGGGTAGAGCGCGGCGTCCTTCAGCCGGAAGTCGGCGGCCAGGTCGACGATCTTGCCCACCCGTTTGCGAAGGTCCGGCACCAGGTGCTGGGAGGCGCCGTGGGGCAGGGCCAGAAAGACCAGGTCGAGCCCGTCGCCCAGCACGGGGTCGGGCTCGGCGAAGGTGAGGTCAGGGTAGGCGGCGGCCAGGCTGGGATAGAGATCGGCGGCCCGGGTGCCCGCCTGCGAGTCGGCCGTCGCCAGCACCACGTCGAACTCGGGGTGGGACGCGCTCAGCCGCAGGAGCTCGGCGCCCGTGTACCCGGACGCCCCGAAGATGCCGACCCGCGTGGTCACACCATGAGTATACAACCTCTCGCATAGTCATGCACGACCGTGAGCCCGGACGGATTCTCGTAACGCTGGCGAGCACTATGACGGCGCCAGCGTTACGAGAACGGCTAGGTGCTAGCCCCGCAACCGCGCCGCGTGCGACGACTCGACGGCGGCGATGACCTGGGCGCGGACCCGGGCCACGTCGCCGTCGGTCAGCGTGCGGTCCTGGGCCTGGAAGCGCAGGCGGTAGGCCAGGCTGCGGGCGCCCTCGGGGACGCCCTGACCGCGGTAGACGTCGAACAGGTGCACGGCCTCGAGCAACTCCCCCGCCGCGTCCCGCAGGGTGGACTCGACCAGGGCGGCGGGCACGGTGTCGGGCACCACGAAGGCCAGGTCGATGTCGCTCGACGGGAAGCGGCTGATGGGCCGGGCCTGCACGTACGAGCGCTCCCTGGGCAGGAACCGTTCCAGCTCCAGCTCGATCCAGCCGACCCGCTCCTCGATCCCCCACTCGGCCAACACGCCGGGGTCGATCTCGCCCACGTAGCCGACCGCCTGCCCGTCCAGCAGCACGGCCGCGGTGCGGGTGGGGTGCAGCCCGGGCGCGTCCTCCGTCGCGGCGAGGGACACGTCGACGTGGAACTCCTGCCCGATGACGTCGAGCACCCGCTTGGCCGTGACCGCGTCGGCGCCGGCGAGGGCCACACCCAGCAATTCGCGCTCGTCGGGCAGCGGGGCCGACCGATGGGCCGGGACCAGGAAGACGTGGCCGATCTCGAACAGCCAGGCGCCGGGCTCCCGGTGCGAGCCGTTGAACGACACCGCCCGCAGCAGCGTGGGGAGCAGCGACGTGCGCAGGCGCGACTCCTCGCGCGCCATGGGCTCCGACGCCTCGATGGCATCCTCCGCCAATCCCGCCCGAGCCGCCTCGCCGGGGCCGATGAGGGGGATGCCGAGGGTCTCGCTCGCCCCCACGCCGGCCAACACCTCCCGCAGGTGGCGCCGGTTCTTCTGGAACGGCGTGAGCTGGCCCACGAACGGGCTGCGGGGGACGGTCCGCGTGATGTTGGCGTACCCGTGGTGGCGGGCGACCTCCTCCACCACGTGGATCTCCTCGAACACGTCGGGCCGGAACGACGGCGGCACCACGTCGAGGCCCACGGCATCGGCAGCCGCGACCGCGAACCCGATGGGCTCCAGGTAACCAGCGATCTGCTCGGTGGGCAGCGACGTGCCCAGCAGGCTGTTGACCCGGGCCGTGCGCACGTGGATGGCGGGCCGCTCCAGCGGCAGCGATCGCACGTCGAGGAGGCCGGCCGTGGGCACGCCCACGCCGAGCAGCGACACGAAACGGTTGACCGCCCGCTCGATGCCCTCGGGATCGCAGCCCCGCTCGAACCGGGCCGACGCCTCCGACCGCAGGCCCAGGCGCTTGGACGTGCGGGCGATGGCCATGGGCGTGAAGTAGGCGGCCTCCAGCAGCACCCTCGTGGTGGACGCGCTGATCTCGGACGACTCACCGCCCATGATCCCGCCGATGCCGACGGGGTCGCCGTTGGCGTCGCAGATCAGACAGTTCTCCCCATCGCCGACGGCTCGGTCCACGCCGTCGAGCGTCCGCACCACCTCGCCGGGCCGGGCGGCCCGCACCAGCAGGCCGTGGCCGGGCAGTTGGTCGAGGTCGTACGGGTGGGTGGGCTGGCCCAGTTCGAGCATCACGTAGTTGGACGCGTCGACCACGTTGTTGATGGGCCGCATCCCGGCCAGCGTCAACCGCCGCTGCACCAAGGACGTCGACGGCCCCACCACCACGTCGAGGATGGCCTTGGCCGTGAAGCGGGGGGACAGCTCGGGCGACTCCACCACCACGCTGGCCACGTCGGCCGTGGCCACGGGGCCGTCGGGCACGACGGATTCGGGGATGGCGAAGGGCAGGCCCAGGCGGGCGGCGGCGTCGCGGGCCACGCCGGCGATGGACATGGCGTCGGGGCGGTTGGTCTCGATGGCCAGGTCGAACACGACGTCGGGCTCGATGCCCAGGGCATCGGCGAGGGGCGTGCCCGGTGCGGCCACGTCGGGGGCGAGGAGGAGGATGCCCTTGCCGTCGCCGCCCATGCGCAGCTCGGCGCCCGAGCAGATCATCCCGTGGGACTCGACGCCCTTCATCTTGCGGCGCCCGATCTCGAAGTCGCCGGGCAGCACGGCCCCGACCCGAGCGAACGGCACCACCGCGCCGGCATCGAAGTTCCACGCCCCGCACACCACCTGCACGGGTTCGCCGGTGCCGTCGTCCACCAGCACCCGGCGGATCTTGTCCGCCCCTTCGATGCCGTGGACCTCCAGCACGCGCGCCACCACCACGCCGTCGAGGCCCTCACCCACGCGCTCGATGCCCTCCACGACCATGCCCAGGTCGTTGAAGGTCTCGGCCAACGCATCGGTCGCGGCATCGTCGTCGGCATCGAAGGGCGCGAAGTCACGGAGCCAGGAAAGGGGGACGAGCATGCGGTGCGAACCTTAGAACTGGCGGATGAAACGGATGTCGTTCTCGAGCAGGACCCGGATGTCGGACACGCCGTGGCGCACGATGGCACACCGGTCGATGCCGAACCCGAAGGCGAACCCCGACCACTCCTCGGGGTCGATGCCGACCGCCTCGAACACGTTGGGATGGACCATGCCGCAGCCCCCCAGCTCGATCCACCCGGTGCCGCTGCATGTGCGGCACCCGATGCCGCCGCACACTGCACACGTGACCTCGAACTCGGCCGACGGTTCGGTGAACGGGAACGACGCCGGCCGCAGCCGCGATTGGACGTCCCGGCCGAAGTAGGCCCGCACGAACGAGTCGATGGTGCCGGCCAGGTGGCCGAAGGTGATGCCCCGGTCGACCACCAGGCCCTCGATCTGGTGGAAGGTGGCGTTGTGGCTCGCGTCGGGCGTGTCCTTGCGGTACACCTTGCCGGGCATGACCGCGTAGATGGGCGGCGGCTGCGACTGCATCAACCGGATCTGCACGGGCGAGGTGTGGGGCCGCAGCAGCGTGGACTCGGGGTCGCCCCAGTCGAGGTAGAGGGAGTCGAACCCGGAACGGGCCGGGTGGGCCTTGGGGATGTTGAGGGCCTCGAAGTTGTGCCAGTCGGTCTCCACCTCGGGCCCTTCGGCCACCTGGAAGCCCATGCCCACGAACACGTCTTCGAGCTCGTCGCGGGTCTGGGTGACCAGGCTGAGGTGGCCCCGACGGGGCGGGCCGGGCAGGACCTCGCCGAGGTCGAGGCGCTCGGCCTCCAGCCGGCGGCGGCGCTCGTCCGCCTCCAACCGCGTGCGCCGGTCGGCAGCCAGCGACGTGAGGCGACTGCGAGCTTCGTTCAACATGCGCCCGAACTCGCGGCGAGCCTCGGCGTCGACGTCCTTCAGCCGCTGGTTCAGCTGGGTGAGGGCGCCCCGCTTGCCGGTGGCGCCGTCCTCGGCCGCCCGCAGCTCGTCCAGCGAGCGCGCCGCCTCCAGCCGCGCCGCGGCCGCTTCCTCGATGTTCTTGATCTCCCGCTCGTCCACTTACCCGTGCAGCTCCTCGAAGGCGAACAGGGGCAGCGTAAAGCGGAACGTCGACCCCTCGCCCGGAATAGACGACACGGTGAGCTTCCCGCCATGGGCTTCGACCAAGCCCCGGCTGATCCAGAGGCCCAGGCCCGAGCCGGTGGGCTTGGTGTCGGCCCGCCGGAAGAACTTCGTGAACACCTTGGACAGGTCGGTCTCGGAGATGCCCTCACCCCGGTCCTGGACCTGGATGGCGAACACGTCCTCGCCCACGTCGGCCGACACCACGATGCCCGTGGGCGACGCGTACTTGCAGGCGTTCTCCACCAGGTTGGTGAGGACCTGGACGATCTTGTCGGGGTCGGCGTAGACGGCGGGCACCTCGTCGGGGAAGCGGATCTCGCAGTCGAGGTCGGGGTACTCCATCTGCACCTTCTCGACCACCGACGACACCACCGTGCGCAGGTCGATCATCTGGCGGCGTAGCACCAGGCGGCCCGACTCCAGCCGGCTGATGTCGAGCAGTTCGGTGATGAGCCGGGTGACGCGATCGGCGTCGTGGTTCACCTGCTCGAGCATCATGCGCTTCTGGTCGTCCTTCAGCCGGTCCCACCGGTTGAGCAGGAGGCTGGTGTACCCCTTCACCGACGTGAGGGGCGAGCGCAGTTCGTGGCTCACCGTCGACACGATCTCGATCCCGGTGGCCGACTGGTGGCCCCGGTTCCCGGCCGGGCGAAGGACGAGCACGGCACCGCTGAGGTGCCCATCGCCGTTGCGCTGGTACCGGCCGGTGACGTAGGTCTTGACCCGCTCGTCGTCCGCCCGGCGCACGCTGACCTCGTGCTCGGGCAGCCGGCGCACGGAGCGCATGCGGGTGGACGGGTGCCACGCCCCGTCGAGCAGGGGCTTGCCGTCCTTGCTCCGGGGGTCGAGGAGCTCGCCGATGGGCTTGCCCACCAGGTCGGTGGCGGCGTAGCCGGTGAGCTCGGCCGCGGGCTGGTTGGCGGCCACCACCACCCGGTCGGCGTCCAGGCAGAGCACGGCGTCCGGGAGGGCGTCGAGGTCCGCAGGCTCGGTAGTCGCGCTCACGACAGCCCCGCCAGCCGGCGTTGCCGCGCAGCCTCGAAGGAGAGGACGGCCGCAGCCATCCCTACATTCAACGACTCCGAGCGCCCCGCCATGGGGATGGTCACCTCGTCGTCCAGGTGGGCGCTGACCTCCTCGGGCAGGCCGTTGGCCTCGTTGCCCAGGACAACGGCGGTGGGACGGCACAAGTCGACCGAGGTGTAGTCGTGACCGCCGCGCGCCACGGTGCCCAACCGGCGCACACCCCAGTCTCCTAGCGCTTCGAGGACGCCCACGGCTTCGCCTCCCACGACGACGGGCACATGGAACAGCGCACCCGCAGACGCACGGACGGTCTTCGGGTTATAGACGTCGACAGAACCGTCGCAGCAGAGTACCCCGTCCGCCCCGGCGGCCTCGGCTGAGCGCAGCACGGTGCCGGCATTGCCGGGATCGCGCACGTCCACGCAGACGATCAGGAAGCTGGCCTGGCGGAGGGCATCGAGGGGCACGTCGACGTAGGGCACGACGGCTATCACCGGTTGGGGGGCGACGGTGTCGGCTACCCGCTCCATGACGCCGGGCGCCAGTTCGAAGACGCGGGCGCCGGCCTCGAAGGCGGCGTCCACCGCGTCGGCATCGGCCTCGTCGAGGGGACGGGCCACGTATACCGCCTCCACGGGCACGCCCGCGGCCAGCGCCTCCCGCAGCACCTTGGCTCCCTCGACCACGAAGGCGCGCTCGGCCTGGCGCGTACTGCGGCGCCCCACGAGGCGCCGCAGTCGCTGGACCTTCTGATGCCGGTAGGAGAGCGGGTCGCTCAGCTCAGGACGCCTGGGCCTCGGGGCTGGTGGCCGTGGCGTTGGCGTTGGCGGCGGCCGCCAGCTTCACCAATGCAGCGAAGGCGGTGGGGTCGGCCACGGCCACGTCGGCCAGGACCTTGCGGTCCACCTCCACCTCGGCCTGGCGCAGCCCGGCGATGAACCGGCTGTAGCTCATGCCGTGCTGGCGGGCGGCGGCGTTGATCCGCTGGATCCAGAGCTGGCGGAAATCGCCCTTGCGCGCCCGGCGGTCGCGGTAGGCGTACTGCAACGAGTGCATGACCTGCTCGTTGGCGGCGCGGTAGCTCCGGCTCTTGTTGCCGTAGTAGCCCTGGGCCTGCTCCAGCACGGCGCGGTGATGCTTCTTGGCGTGGACGGCGCGCTTCACCCTGGCCATCGTTGAGCTCCTTTCGTGAGGGGGGGAGTGAGGTCGGCGCTACAGCCCGAGCAGGCGCTTGACCTGCTTGGCGTCGCCGGGAGCGAAGTCGGCCTCGCGCCCCAGCCGGCGCTTCCGCTCGGCCGACTTCTTCTCGAGGATGTGGTTGAGGAAGGCGTGGCGGCGGCGGAGCTTGCCCGTCCCCGTGATCTTGACGCGCTTGGCCGCGCCCTTGTCCGTCTTCATCTTCGGCATTGCGTCAGTTCTCCTGGGTCTGGGGAGCAGCGGCCACGGGGGCTTCGGCCGGCGTGCTGCCGTTGTCGCTCTCGGGCGCCATCACAGCCACCGCGGTGTCGCCTGTGGTATCGCCGGCCACGTCGGCGCCGGTGTCGTCACCCGTCGCGTCCCCGGGCTCTGCTGCCGCCTTGGCCGCTGCCTGCTGGGCCCGCTTGTCGGGCGCGAGCACCATGATCATGTTGCGACCGTCGAGCTTGGGAGCGGCCTCGACCTTGGCCAGGTCGACGACCTCTCCGGCCACCTTGTCGAGGATCTTCTTGCCCAACTCGGGGTGGCTCATCTCTCGGCCCCGGAACATGATCGTGATCTTCACCTTGTGGCCTTCGCCAAGGAAGCGGGCCACCTGACGGGTCTTCGTGTCGAAGTCGCCCGGCCCGATCTTGGGCCGGTACTTCATCTCCTTGATGCTGACGTTGCTCGTCTTGCGCCGCGATTCCTTGGCCCGCTGCTCGGTCTCGTACTTGAACCGGCTGTAGTTCATGATCCGACACACGGGGGGGTTGGCCATGGGTGCCACCTCAACCAGGTCGAGATCGGCTTGCCGGGCCAGGTGCAGGGCCTCGGGCAGGGGCTTGACGCCCAGCTTGGTCCCCTGCTCGTCGATGACGAGGACCTCTCGAGCCCGGATCCGTTCGTTGATCCTGGTCTCGTTGCTCACAGCGGCGATGCGGCATCACTCCTTCGGGTACGCGAAAAAAGCGGACGTTGGGAAGCAACGTCCGCTTTCGGCGGTCGATCAACCCGGGCGCACATCGATGGGGCTGGTGGCCGGGTGGGGGCTGCTGGCCCCGCTTCCCTTGTTCAGTTGTCCTGGACAGGGTACCAGCCCGCAAGAAAGCAGAGCGAGGACCGTTCCCTGAGCGCTGTTCTGGACCCAGAGCAAGGACAGGGAGGTCCCTCGTGCGAATCCGTCTCATACTGGCCGGTCTGGCCGCACTGGTGGTGGCCGCTCCCGCCGGCGCCGTCGCCCGAGCCGGTGTCGTCACCACTGCCCTGCACGCCGTGCCCACGGGCTGCGCCGTGCGGGCCGCAGGCCTGAACCACTGCTTCTCCCAGGTGCTGGCCGGCCCCGACGGGTCGCCCCACGCCTCCTCCGGCCCGTCCGGCTACGGCCCGGCCGACCTCCAGAGCGCCTACGCCCTGGCCTCGGCGGCCGCCTCGGCAGGCGGCACCCAGACCGTCGCCATCGTGGACGCCTTCGATGACCCCAAGGCCGAGTCCGACCTGGCCGTCTACCGGTCGACCTTCGGCCTTCCCGCCTGCACCACGGCCAACGGCTGCTTCAAGAAGGTCAACCAGAACGGCGTGCAGGGCTCGTACCCCACCGGCGACGCCGGCTGGGGCACGGAGATCTCCCTCGACGTCGACATGGTGTCGGCCGTGTGCCCGCTGTGCCACATCCTGCTGGTCGAAGCGAACGACAACACCAACACCAACCTCTACACGGCCGTGGACACGGCGGCCCGCCTGGGCGCCACCGCCATCTCGAACAGCTACGGCGGGGGCGAGTCGTCCAGCGAGACGTCGGCCGACAGCCACTTCAACCACCCCGGCATCCCCATCACCGTCAGCTCCGGCGACAGCGGGTACGGCGTCGAGTACCCGGCCGCCTCGCAGTACGTGACGGCCGTGGGCGGCACCACGCTCACCAGGTCGGCCGGTGGGCGGGGCTGGACGGAGACGGTGTGGAGCGGCTCGGGCAGCGGATGCTCCTCGTACGAGCCCAAGCCCTCGTGGCAGCGCGACACCGGGTGCGCCCGCCGCACGGTGGCCGACGTGGCCGCGGTGGCCGACCCCAACACGGGCGTGGCCGTGTACGACACGTACAGCACCACCGGCGGCATCATCGGCATCGGCGGGACCACGGGCGGCACGGGGTGGATGACGGTGGGTGGCACCAGCGCCAGTGCCCCGATCATCGCCGCCGTGTACGCCCTGGCCGGCAACGGCGCCTCGGTGACCTACGCGTCGTACCCGTACAGCCACACGGCGTCGCTGTTCGACGTGACGGCGGGCAGCAACGGCGGGGGCGGCGGGCTGCTGTTCGGGCCCAGTTGCTCGAACTACCTCTGCAACGGGGCCGTCGGGTACGACGGGCCCACGGGCAACGGCACCCCCGACGGGACGGCCGGGTTCTAGGAGGACGAGCCGGCGCGTAGGGTTGGGCGCCGTGAGCACGATCTGGACGCCGGGTGGCGAGCAGCCTGTTGGTGGTCGCGACGACGAGCCCGGGGAACCCGGCGAGGGCGAGCTGACGCAGGAGGAGCTCGAAGCGCAGATGGACGCCCTGCGCCGGGAGCTGGCCGACACCCCCGCCTACGCCGTCATCGCCAACCACTGCCTGGGCCTGTTCCAGCTGGCCGCCCTGCACCTGTCGCTCCAACCGCCCAAGCTGGGCGAGGCCCAACTGGCCATCGACGCCCTGGGTGCCATCGTCGAGGGCCTGGCCGGTCGGTTGGGCCCGGACGAGCAGCAGCTGAAGGACGGCCTGTCCCAACTGCGTATCGCCTTCGTGCAGATCAAGGGCGCCATCGACCAGCCGCTCGCGGACGGTGCCTGAGACCGTCGGCAGCTTCCTCGCCGTCTACGGCCGCATCCCCGTCCTGGAGGCGCTGGCCGACGAGCAGCTGGAGGTCGAACAGGTCCTGGTGTCCCGCCGGGCCCGGGGCGAGCACGTGGACGACATCGTGCGGGCGGCCACGGCCCGGGGCGTGCCCGTGCGGGTGGTGTCGCCCGAGAAGGTGACCCGCATGTCGGGCAACGGCCGCCAGGACCAGGGCGTGGTGGCGGATGTGCGCTCGGCCGGGGTGCGCCCGCTCGAAGCGGCGGCCTTCCCCGCCACCGGCCCGGTCGCCGTGCTCGTGCTCGACGGCGTCACCAACCCGGCCAACGTGGGCATGATCGTGCGCACGGCCGTGGCCGCCGGGTGCGATGGCGTGGTCCTCCCCCGGGCCGGAGGCCCCGACGTGGGGCCGCTCGTGGTGAAGGCCTCGGCCGGCGTCGCCCTGCGAGCCCCGATCTTCAGCAACGAGACCGCGCTGGGCGCGGTTTCGTTGCTGAAGAACGCCGGGTTCCGGGTCGTGGGACTGGTCGCGGGCAGCGGCGTGCCGTTGTGGTCGTGGGAACCGCCCGAGCGGGTGGCTCTGGTGCTGGGCAGCGAGAGCGAGGGCCTCTCCCCCGCCGTCGTGGAGGCCCTGGACGGCACCGTCGCCATCCCCCTCGCCGGCGGCGTGGAGTCGCTCAACGTGGCCGTGGCCGCCGGGGTGGTGTGCTTCGCCCTCAGGCGCGGGCGGGCGTGAGCCGGGCCGCTTCCCAGCGGCCCAACGGACCGGGCACCACCTCGAACGTCACCGCCGCGCCAACGGGGATGGTGCGGGTGCCGTCGGCGATCTGCGTGCAGTGGAACGGGTAGCGGCGCCCGTCGCCGCCCTCGACCTCACCCAGGCCGACCTGCTCGTCGAAGCGGGCGACCGTGCCGGTCAATGGACGATCTTGGACAGCGGCAACTCGATGATGTCGGTGGCGCCGGCGTCCTTGAGGGCCGGGATGAGGATGTTGATGTCCGACTTGGGCACCACCGTCTCCACCGCGTAGCCGTCCTCGCCGAACAGCTTGGACACGGTGGGCGACTTCATCGCCGGCAGGCGCTCGATGACCCCGGGCAGGTCGGCCTCGCTCACGTTGAGCTTCACCAGCACCTTGCCCCGCGCCTCCAGCGTGCCCTGCAGCAGCGTGAGGATCTGACCCATGGCGTGGCGCTTGTCGGCGTCCTGGTGGGACATCGGGTTGGCGATCAGCTCGGTGAACGACACCAGCACGGTGTCGACGATGCGCAGGCCGTTGTTGCGCAGGGCCCGGCCCGTCTCGGTGATCTCGACCACGGCATCGGCCACGCCCAGCGCCACCTTCGCCTCGGTGGCCCCGTGCGAGAGCGTGATGTCGGCGTGCTGCACGCCGTGCTTCTCCAGGTAACGGCGGGTGAGCTCGCGGTACTCGGTGTTCACCCGCGCTCCGGTAGGCAGGTCGCCCACCGACTGCACGGGCGAGTCCTCGGCCACGGCCAGCACCACGCGGATGGGCAGGGACGTGGCCTTCGAGTACTGCAGCTCGCCCAGGGAGATGACGTCGCTGGCCGTCTCCTCGATCCAGTCCCGCCCGGTGATGCCCAGGTCGAACAGGCCCGACGCCACGTAACGCGGGATCTCCTGGGGCCGCAAGACGGCCACCTCGACGATGCGGGGGTCGTCGATGGCCGCCCGGTACTCCACCGAGGACGACCGGCGCACGGGCAGGTCGGCCGCCTCGAACAACTCGAGGGTGGCGCGCTCCAGCGACCCCTTGGGCAGGACCAACTTCAACATGCAAGCCTCGCCATCTCGATCGCGACCTCGGCCGACTCGAAGCCCTTGTCGATGCGTTCCTCGGCCTGGGCCTCGGTGTCGGTGGTGAGCACCCCGAAGACGCACGGCACGCCCGTGTCGAGCTGCACGCGCATGAGCCCGGACGCGCACTCGCCGGCCACGAAGTCGAAGTGCGGGGTGTCGCCCCGGATGACGGCGCCGAGGGCGACGACGGCATCGTGCGTGGCCGCCAGCTTCTTGGCCGCCAAGGGGATCTCGAAGGCGCCGGGCACCCACACCACCGTGGGCTCCGGGGCGCCGTACTTCTCCAGCGCGGCCACCGCCCCGGCCAGCAGGCGGGTGGTGATGAAGTCGTTGAAGCGGCCGCACACGATGGCCACGCGCACGCCGGCGCCGTCGAGGTCGGGGCGCGGGCCCCGCTTGTCAGAAGAGCTCATCGTCCAGCCCGTCGAGCAGGTGGCCCATGCGCTCCCGCTTAGTGCGCAGGTAGTGGATGTTCTCGGGGTTGGGATGGGCTTCGAGCGGCACCCGCTCGATGATGTCGAGCCCGAACCCCTCCAGGCCGCCGTACTTGGCCGGGTTGTTGGTCATCAGGCGCATGGTGGTGATGCCGAGGTCGACGAGGATCTGGGCGCCGATGCCGTACTCCCGGCTGTCGATGGGCAGGCCCAGCTCCAGGTTGGCGTCGACGGTGTCGTGGCCCTGCTCCTGGAGGGTGTAGGCCCGCAGCTTGTGGCCGATGCCGATGCCCCGGCCCTCGTGCCCCCGCAGGTACACGACGGCGCCCATGCCCTCGTCGGCCACCCGCTTGATGGCGGCGTCGAGCTGGGGCCCGCAGTCGCAGCGCAAGGAGCCGAACACGTCGCCCGTGAGGCACTCGCTGTGCACTCGCACGAGCACGTTCTCCTCGCCCTGCACGGCGCCCCGCACCAGGGCCAGGTGCTGCTCGCCGTCGAGGACGGACTCGTAGGCGTAGCAGGTGAAGTCGCCGTACTTGGTGGGGATGCGGGCCTCGGCCACCCGGCGCACGAGCTTGTCCTTCTGGCGCCGGTAGTGGATGAGTGCGTCGATGGAGATCATGAGCAAGTCGTGCTCGGACGCGAACCGCTCCAGCTCGGACAGCCGGGCCATGTCCGTCTTCTTGGCGTCGACGATCTCGCACAGCACGCCGGCGGGGTAGAGGCCGGCCATGCGGGCCAGGTCGACGGCGGCCTCGGTGTGGCCGGCCCGCTTGAGCACGCCGCCGGCGGCATACCGCAGCGGGAAGATGTGGCCGGGGCGGGCGAGGTCGGCCGGGCGGGTGGACGGGTCGATGAGGGCCTGGATGGTGGCGGCCCGGTCGAAGGCGGAGATGCCAGTGGATGTGCCGTGCCGGTAGTCGACGCTGACGGTGAAGGCGGTGCGGTGCGACTCCGTGTTGGTCGTGACCATCAGCGGGAGATCGAGCTCGTCCAGGCGCTCGCCCGTCATGGGCGTGCAGATCAGCCCCGACGTGTGCTGCAGGAAGAAGGCGATCTTCTCGGGCGTGGCCGCCTCGGCAGCCATGATGAGGTCGCCCTCGTTCTCCCGGTCCTCGTCGTCGACCACGATGACCATCTCCCCGCGGGCGATGGCGGCGACGGCCTTGTCGATCTCGGCGAACGGCATGGGTCAGTCCTTCCAGGACAGGAGGCGCTCGACGTACTTGGCCAGCACGTCCACCTCCAGGTTGACGCGATCGCCCGGCCCCTTCCAACCGAGGGTGGTGACCTCGGTGGTGTGGGGAATGACGGCCACGGTAAATCCGTCGTCGAGGACGTCGACGACGGTGAGGCTGCACCCGTCCACCGTGATCGAGCCCTTGGGCACGACGTAGCGGAGCAGGGTGGGGTCGGCCATGCGGATGCGGAGGTCGGGGGCGGGGCTCACGATCTGGCCCACGCCGTCGACGTGGCCCTGCACCAGGTGCCCGCCCAGCCGGTCGTCCAGGCGTACCGGGCGCTCCAGGTTCACCGGGTCGCCCGCCCTGAGGTCGTCCAGGTTGGACGTGCGCAGCGTCTCGTCCACGGCGTCGGCCGCCCACGTGTCGGGGGTGAGGTCGACCACGGTGAGGCACACGCCGTTGACGGCGATGGACGCGCCGATCTCGGCGTCGTCCAGCACGGCCTTGGCCTCGAACACGAAGCGCCCGCGGTCCCGGGACCGCACCCGGCCCAGCTCCTCGACTATGCCGGTGAACACAGTTCGATCCTCAGGTCGTCGCCCAACCGCTCGATGGCGGTGAAGCGGCCCCGCCACAGCTCGCTGACGGTGGGGTCGGCGAGCCCGGAGAACATGGGCATGGCGTCGTCCCCCCCGAACAGGGCCGGGGCCAGGTACACGACGTAGCGGTCCACCAGGCGGGCAGCGTGGAAGTCGTGGGCCACCCGGGCGCCGCCCTCGACCAGGAGCTGCACCACGTCCTGCTTGCCCAGCTGGTCGAGCACGTCCCGCAGGTCGCCCTCCATCTCGACCGCGGGCTGCACCTTGGCATCGGGCGGGGCCTTGCCCAGGACGACCCGCACGGGGTCCCGGCCGGACACGTAGCGCACGGTGAGGCTGGGGTCGTCGGCCCGCACGGTGCCGGCACCGACGAGCACGGCATCGGACTCGGCCCGCAGGCGGTGGGCGTCGGTGCGGGCGGCGTCGCCGGTGATCCACTGGCTGGTGCCGTCGGGGGCGGCGATGCGCCCGTCGAGGGTAGCGGCCAGCTTGAGCACGACCCACGGCCGGCCCGTGCGCCGGTGCTTCAGGTAGGGGGCGAGTTGCTCCTCGATCTCGTCCTTGCAAGTGCCCACGTCGACGGTGATCCCCGCCTGGCGGAGCCGCTCGATGCCGCGGCCGCCGACCTGGGGGTCGGGGTCCTCGATGCCCACCACCACCCGGGCGATGCCCGCCTCGATGATGGCCTCGGTGCACGGGCCCGTGCGGCCCTGGTGGGAGCACGGTTCGAGGGTGCAGTAGAGGGTGGCGCCCTGGGCGCTGGGCCCGGCCGCCTGGAGGGCCACGATCTCGGCGTGGGGCCCGCCCGGGGGCTGGGTGGCGCCTGTGAACCCACCCGGCTCGACGACGGCGCCCACCCACGGGTTGGGCGACGTCGAGGCGCGCACGGCCGCCGCTTCGGCGATGGCCCGGCGCATGTGCGCCTCATCCTCCGGGGGCATGCTCAAAGTCTACGGGGGCGCCCCCGCGCACATTCTCGTAACGCTGGCGCCGTCTATGACGGCGTGGGCGTTACGAGAACGGTTGGGGGCGGGGTCAGTGGTCGGTGGGCTGGCCGGCCAGGAGGGCCAGGGCGTGGGGCAGCACGTCGACGACGGCGTCCAGGCACTCCACCGCGCCCTTGGTCGAGCCCGGGGTGTTGAGCACGATGCACTCCCCCACCGTCCCGGCCAGGGCCCGGGACAGCCGGCCCAGCGGGCTCACCAGGCGCATGGCCTCGGCCAGTCCCGGCGCCTCCCGCTCCAGCACGGCCCGGGTGCCCTCGGGGGTGAGGTCCCGGGGCCCGAAGCCGGTCCCACCCGTCGTGACGATCAGGCCCGCGAACCCGTCGGCCAACTCGGCCAACGCCTCGCGCACCGACGCCACGCCGTCGGCCACCACCCGGCGGTCGGCCACCTCGAACCCGGCCTCGGTGAGCCGGTCGACCAGAGCCTGGCCGCTGCGGTCCTCGCGGGTGCCCGCCACCACCCCGTCGGACACGGTGAGCACCTTGGCTCGGGCTGTGGCGCGGGCTCGGGTGGCGGTCACGCGGCCGCCTCCGAGGCGGCGGCCCGGATGCGGGCGGCGGCGGCCCGGGGGTCGCCCCCGGCGTCTCCGAAGATGGCGTTGCCGGCCACGAACACCGACGCCCCGGCGGCGGCGGCCACCGGCGCGGTGTGCACGTCGATCCCGCCGTCCACCTGGATGGCCACGTTCAGGCCCCGCTCGTCGACCACGGCGCGGGTGTGGGCCACCTTGGGCATGACATCGGCCATGAACTTCTGGCCGCCGAAGCCGGGGAACACGGTCATGAGCAGCAACAGGTCGATGCGGTCCAGCCAGCGGGCGTAGGCCTCGTAGGGCGTGTCCGGGTTGACCGCCAGGCCCACGTCGAGCCCGAGGTCGCGCATCTGGTCGACCAGCGCGCCCGTGCTCCCGATCTCGACGTGCACCGAGCAGCCGTTGGCCCCCGCCTTCTGGAACGCCTCCAGGTAGTCGCCCGGGTTGGTCATCATCAGGTGGCAGTCGAGGTACAGCCCGGTGTGGCCCCGCAGCGACTTCACCACCGGCGGCCCGATGGTGAGGTTGGGCACGAAGTGCCCGTCCATCACGTCGACGTGGAGGATGTCGGCCTCGGGGCCGACAGCGTCGATGGCCTGGGCCAGCGCGGCGAAGTCGGCCGACAGGATGGACGGGGCGATCTTGACATCGGCCATTGCCGCCGAATCTACCGACCGGCGCGCTCCAGCTTGAGGACGTACATGCCATCGGTGCCCTGGGTCTGCGGGAGGAGGCGGGCGCCCCGGCCCAACGGCTCCCACGGCCCGCCCGCGGGAACGGGTACGGGCCGGAGCTCCGGGTGCTGTTCGTACAGCCAACGATCGACGGCCGCCGTCTCCGCCAGCGTGAGCGTGCACACGCTGTACACGAGGGTGCCGCCCGGCCGCACCAGCCCGGCGGCGGCGTGGAGGAGGTCCCGTTGCAGCCTGGCCAGGCGGCCCACGTCCGCCCGTTGGATACGCCAGCGGGCGTCGGGCCGGCGGCGCAGCACACCCAGGCCCGAACAGGGCGCGTCGAGCAGCACCCGGTCGAACGACGCAGGGCGGTACGGCGGGTGGAGGCCGTCGGCTACGAGGGTGGCCACGTTGGGCAGCCGCAGGTCGGCCACGTTCTCGGCCACCAGACCGGCCCGGATGGGGTTCCGGTCGGACGCGGCCACGAGGGGCCGGCCGCTCACCGAGGCCATGGCCGTGGCCTTGCCTCCCGGGGCCGCGCACAGGTCGGCCACCAGCTCGCCCGGCTGCACGTCCACCACGGCCGCGACCAGCTGGGAGGCCACGTCCTGGATGTAGCCGTCGGGCCGCTCGGTGACCGACGGCGGCTCGTTCATCTGCACCAGGGCGGCGTGGGCCTGCTCGGCACCCAGGTCGGCGACGAGTTGCTCGATCAGCCAGTCCGGGTACGACAGCTCGGTGGCCCGGTCGGGCCAGCGGGGCGGGAGGTCGCCCGCCACCTTGCGCAGCACGGCGTTGACCAGTCCGCGGGCCTTGGGCGAGGCCAGGTCGACGGTGGCGCTGACGGCGGCGTGGGGCGCCACCCGGGTGAAGGCCAACTGGTAGGCGCCCAGGCGCAGGGTGTTGCGGGTGGGAAGGTCCAGGGGGCGGTCACCGGTGACGAAGCGGTCCACCAGCCAGTCGCACGCCCGGCGCATGCGCGTGGTGCCGTAGGCCAGCTCGGTGACGAACCCCCGGTCCCGGGCGTCCAGGCGGCTGGCCGACAAGAGCTTGGGGACGGCCAGGTTGGCGTAGGCGCCGTCGTCGATCTCGAGCAGGGCCTGGAGGGCGACTCCTCTGGCGCCCGATCGTGTGTCGGGCCGAGGTTCAGCCAAGGCGCTCGCCCGGCGCCGGCCGGGCGCCGTTGGCCCAGGCCGTCGCCGCCATGGGCCCCTTCCCCTCGGGCTGGACCTCGGTGATGACGAGCCCGCCGTAGGGGAACCCGCCCACCGCCGGGTCGAGCGTGGCCCGAAGGACACGCAGCCGCTTGCCCCGGAACGTCGTCCACGCCCGGCCCAGGCGAACGAGTCGATGCACCTCGGTGGCCGGCCGGGTCCAGTCGATGCGCAGCTCCTCGGGATCGATCTTGGCCGCGTACGTGACCTCGCCTGCCTGCTCGTTGGGCTCGCCCAACCCCGTGCGCAGGGCGCCGACCACCATGCGCGTGCCCATGTCGACCAGCCGGGCCCGCAACTCGTCGGCCGTCTCCTCGGGACCGATGGGCGTGCGCTCCATCGCGTACACGGGACCGGTGTCGAGGCCCTCCTCCAGCTCCATGAGGCACACGCCCGTCTCCGTGTCGCCGGCCAGGATGGCTCGCTCGACGGGCGCCGCCCCCCGCCACCGGGGGAGCAGGGAGAAGTGGACGTTGACCATGGGCACCTGGGCGAGCACGTGGGGCTTGATCAGCCGGCCGAAGGCGACGACCACGCCCCGCTCCACGCCGGCGTCGAGCACGGCGTCGACCTGGTGGGCCACGGGCAGTCCCAGCGACTCGGCCGCCGTCTTCACCGGGCTGGGCACCAGGGCCGAGCCCCGCCCCCGCTTCTTGTCGGGCTGGGTGACCACCACGGCCACGTCGTGCCCGTCGGCGACCAGGGCCCGCAGGGGCGCGACGGCGGCCTCGGGCGTGCCCAGGTAGGCGATGCGGGTCATCGCCCCCACCGCCCCCCCACCGTTCTCGTAACGCTGGCGCCGCCTATGCCGGCGTGGACGTTACGAGAAGCGGGCAAGTGGGTCGCCGGCGGCGGGCTCGCTGAGGGCCCGCTCCCGGAGGATGCGCATGGCCTGCTTGCGCTGGTCGGCGTCGAGCCGCTCCAGCAGGAGCGTGCCGTCGAGGTGGTCGAGCTCGTGCTGGAACACCCGGGCCTCGAACTCGTCGGCCTCGATGGAGATCTCGTTGCCGTCGAGGTCGTACCCGGTGAGGTGGACCTCCTTGGGGCGCACGATGGGCCAGTACAACCCGGGCACCGAGAGGCAGCCCTCCTCGTACGTCCACTCGCCCCGGGATTCGGCGATGGTGGGGTTGACGATGGCCCGAGGGCCCTCGCCGGCGTCGTACACGAACAGGCGCTTCTGCACGCCCACCTGGGGGGCGGCCAGGCCGGCGCCGGGGGCGGCGTACATGGTCTCGACCATGTCCTCGACCAGCTTGTGCAGGGTGCCGTCGATGTCGGTGACGTCCGCGGCGCGCTGCTTGAGCACGGGGTCGCCATAGACACGGATGCGGTACGTGGCCATGACGCTCAGGCTACCGGAGGTTCGCTCGATTTCTTCACGGCCCGGCGGGCCCGGGGGGCCGGGGGCGGGGGCTCGACGGGCGGCGGGGGCGCGACGGGCGGCGGGGCCTGGGTGTCCCACTCCTCGGGCTTGCGCCAGTGCCACAGGAAGAGGGTGACGCCGACGACGGCCACGACTGCGCCGATGAGCAACTGGCGGGCGCCCTCGGCCCGCTCGTCCCCGAAGTCGGGGGCGGTGATCCCCGGGGCGGCGATCCTGAACAGGGCCTGCAACCCGATGGCCACGCCGACGAGGGCGGCGAGGGCGGCCACGAAGCAGACCGCGTACATGACGGCGGCCACCGTCCGGCGCGCGGGCTGGTGACCGTGCCTCCGCT
>DASRGI010000267.1:0-10978 GCA_035651095.1 Acidimicrobiales bacterium
CCGCCCACCAAGTGCACGGCGACCACGTCGAGGGAGTCGTCGTAGCCCAGCTTGAACTTCAGGCTGATGGCGAGGAAGCACACGGCACCGGCGATACCGCCGATGGCGATGGGCGCGAGGCCGCCCACGAAGCCGGCGCACGGCGTGATGGCGACCAGCCCGGCCACGGCACCGGACACCGCCCCCAACGTGGTGGCGTGGCCTGACTTGGCCCGCTCGACCACGAGCCAGGCGAGCATGCCCGCGGCCGCGGCCACGAACGTGTTGAGGAAGGCCTGGGCAGCGACGCCGTTGGCGCTCAACGCCGAGCCGGCGTTGAAGCCGAACCAGCCGAACCACAGGATGCCCGTCCCCAGCATGGTGAGGGGGAGGGAGTGGGGCGCCATGGGCTCCTTGGGCCATCCCCGCCGCTTGCGAAGCAGCACGGTGAGGGCGAGGGCGGCGGCGCCGGCATTGATGTGCACGACGGTGCCGCCGGCGAAGTCCAGCGCCCCGCGGTCGGCCAGCCACCCACCGGCGAAGACCCAGTGGGCCACCGGCAGGTACACGAGCACCGACCACAGCGTGATGAACCACACCCACGCGCTCCACCGCATGCGGTCGGCGATGGCGCCGGTGATGAGCGCGGGCGTGATGACCGCGAACGTCAGTTGGAAGGCGGCGAAGGCCAACGTGGGAATGGTGCCCGTGACGCTGGTGGCCAGGTCCTTCATCCCCACGAAGTCGAGGTTGCCGATCCACCCGGCGTTGCCCGCATCGCCAAAGGCGAGCGAGTACCCGAACAGCACCCAGAGCACGGTGACGATGCCCATGGCGAAGACGTTCTGCAACAGCATGGCGAGCACGTTCTTGGACCGGACCATGCCGCCGTAGAACAGGGCGAGGCCTGGGGTCATGAACAGGACGAGCGCCGAGGAGACGAGCACCCAGGCGGTATCACCGGTATCGATGTCCGGCACGAAAGAAAGACCTCCACGTGTGGCGGGGCCGCCTGTGGGGCGCGTCGAAGCGCGTCAAGCGGCATCCCGCGGCGAGTAGTTGCGGATGACGGGTTAGGCCACGCGCAACGGTGGAGGCCCGCGGCGGCCCACGCCACCGCACAGCCCGCGGCGCACCCGGCGCCGGATGGTGCCGTCCAGCCCGAGCGCGACGGCGGCGGCGAGCAGCGAGAGCAGGGCGATCCCGCTCAGCCAGCCGGGAGCGAGCGACGCCGTCGCCGTCGCCCGGCGGGCCCCGGCCAATGCACCGGCCGGGCCGACGTGCGCGCCCCGCACGCCGGCGGCGGCGATGGCATCGGCCGACGGATGGCGTCCCGTATGGCTGCTCGCGCCCACTGCCATGGTGCCCGCCAGCAGCACGCCGACGGCCGCGGCCAAGGCCAGGCGGGCCCAGCGGCGGGTGGTCGGGGAAGGCATGTCCCCACCGTGGCCGATGAATGTTGCGGCTCAGTGACGCCCCGTGTTTCGTCAGTGTGAACTCGGGTGCCAAGCGTCGGCCAGGCTGGGACGGCGGGCGTCCACGGGTGGCCGATAGCGGGACGACGCCACCGCGTCCCTGGCCAGCAGGTCAGCCAACGGGTCGCCTCCTCCGAAGAGACGGAGGCGGCGCCTGGCAGAGCTGCGCCCATCGAGGCCGGCCGCCTGGGCGGTGGCCAGGAACGCCGACAGCGGCATGCGATCCGGCCCCCCGACCTCGCTCAGGCCGGGGGAGAGTCGGCCGTCGATGGCGGCGACGAGCACGTCGACCACGGTGTCGACATGCACGGGCTCCACCACGGGATCGACCCCGTTGGCCTCGGTGTTGGCCTCGGGCGTGGCACGCCGGTGCAGCAGGGCGTCGACGAAGGGCCCGGGGTCGGACCGATCCCCAAAGGGATGGGTGACGCGAACGATGGTCACCTTGGCTCCGGTGTTGACGGCCATGCGTTCGACCGTGGCCAAGGCGCCCAGGTAGCTGTCGGTGGGCGCGTCACCGCTGTGGGCCCGGCTGAGCATGACGATGCGGGGCACGCTGTCGGCCCGGGTCGCGGCGAACAGCACGCCCGCGCTTGCGACCCCGACGTCCCGAACGGCCGAGCGGGGCGACGTGGGGACCATGGTGGGCAGGAGCACGAGGGTGTCGACCCCCCGCAAGCCGGCGCTGCCCGCGCCCATGTCTCTGACGGTGATGCCCGCGCCGGCGACGGCCCGGCTCAGGCGATGGCGGATCCAGCCGTCCGTGCCCGCGACGGCAAGAACACGTGTGCGTTCGTTCATTTCTCTTCTCTCTCTGCGAGCGGTTGGGTGGGCTCAGATGCAGAGAGGCAGAGGCGGGCCCCGCACAGACCGTGCGCCGCTGGGCCGGCTGGCCCGGCGCGGCCGCCACGGGACGGCGACGGCCGACCAGCGGGGCGCGCCCCAACCGGCCAGCAGGGCCAGGACGGCGAGGGTGAGGACGGTGAGGCCCAGGCCCCGCCGACCATCCCGCTCGCTCGCCAGTTTCAGCACCGGGTCGTTGGTGGTGACCACGGCCGCGATGCCGACGTCGTTGGACGACGCCGTGAGCGTGAGGCCGGCGGGCGACGTCCACGGGCGCGGGCTGTCATCCGTGACCGCGTGACCGCCAGCCAGGGCGACAACGGCCACCACCACGACGAGCAGCAGCCACCGCCAGGAGGGCCTCACGGACCCAGACGGTAGCGGGCGGAAGGAGCCGCCGGTCATGGAGACGATGGGCGCTGAGGGATGCCCGTCAGCGGCCGACCCATCGAACGGCGCGTCGCCGTAGCTACCCCCTCCTGTGTGGCGGCGGTCATGGCCGAGGAGGGGGTTACGTCAACTGGCGCTGAGGTCGAGTGATCGGTCGACGTCGATGGAGGAGAGCAGCCGGCGGTCGTGGGTGATGAGGAGCAGCGTGCCGCTGTACGAGGCGAGGGCCTGCTCCAGTTGCTCGATGCCGGGCAGGTCGAGATGGTTGGTGGGCTCGTCGAGGATGAGAAAGTTCACGCCCCGCCCTTGCAGCATCGCCAGCTCGGCGCGCGTCCGCTCGCCGGGTGACAGCGAGCGGGCCTGGCGCTGCACGTGCTCGGCGCCCAATCCGAACTTGGCCAAAAGGGGCGCGGGACTCGCCGACGGTCAGGCCGGTGCGGGCGCCAAAGGCATTGCCCAGAGTGCTCTCGCCCGAGAGGGCGACCCGGTCCTGGCCCAGTTCGCCCACCACCACGCTGGGCCCCATCCACTGGCGGCCGTGCGTGAGGGGGAGGCGGCCGACCAGCGCGTTGACGAGGGTGGTCTTGCCCGAGCCGTTGGGGCCGGTGAGGAGCAGGCGGTCACCCCACCCCAGCTCCACGTCGATGGGCCCGAGAGTGAACGAGCCGCGGGTCACCGTGGCGTCATCGAGGGTGGCCACGATGGCGCCGGACCGGGGCGCCTCCTCGATGGTAAAGCGGAGTTCCCAACCCTCCCAGGGCTTGTCGACCTGCTCCAGCCGTTCGATCCTGCGCTCAGTGGAGCGAGCCTTGGCGGCCAGCTTCTCCGTCTTGTTGATGCGGAAGCCGCGCTGGGCCTTGTCGTTGTCCTTGGGGTTGCGCTTCTCCTTGGACGTGCCCGACGTGGCCCACTGCCGCTCCCGTTGGGCGCGCTCGCTCAGCTCCTGGCGCTGGGTTTGGTTGAGCTCGTACGCCTCTTCGGCGTGGCGCCGGGCCGTGGCCCGCTCCTCGATGAAGGCGTCGAACCCACCGGTGTAGAGGCGGCCGGTGTGGTCGTGCTCGTCCAGCTCCAGCACCGACGTGATGGTGCGGCCCAGGAAGTCACGATCGTGGGACACGATGACCAGCCCACCGTCGCGCGACCGGGTGAGCACGAACTGCTCCAGGCGCTCCAGCCCGTCGAAGTCGAGGTCGTTGGTGGGCTCGTCCAGCAACGTGATGTCGAAGCGCGACAGCAGCACGGCGGCCAGGGCCACGCGTGCCGCTTGGCCCCCGGACAACGTGTTGGTGGCGGCGTCGAGCACGCGCCCGGCGAGGCCAAGGTCGGCGGCCGTGGCGTCGATGCGAGCGTCCAAGTCGGCCGCCCCGAGCCGCTCCCATCGCTCCAGGGCCTCGGTGTAGGCGTCCGCCGCGCCCGGCTCGTCGCCCGCCAGCCCGTCGGCTGCCTGGTGCAGGGCGGCGTCGGCCGCCTCCGCTCCCGTGCGTTGGTGCAACAACTGGCGCACCGTCTGGTCGGCCGAGCGCTCATGCTCTTGGGCGAGATACCCGACCGTCGCCGTCGGCGGCGCCAGTGTGACCGTCCCGCCGTGGGGGGCGCGCAGGCCGGCGAGGATGGTGAGCAGGGTCGACTTCCCCACCCCATTGGGTCCGATGACGCCCAGCCGAGTGCCGGGCGCGACGACCAGCGAGATGTCTTGCAAGATGCGCCGAGGGCCATGGTCGGCGACGACGCGAGTGGCAGTGAGCGTTGCAGGCAAGGGGGCCGCAGGCTACCGGCCCGGCCGCCGCTCGCTTTCATGAGAGCGCCGTACTAGTCCGGTGTGAAACAAGATTTAGCCCGATCGGGCTATTTCACCATTGCGCGCCTTCCTTCACAGTGGCGATGGCGGCGGGGCGACATGCGCTCGGCCGGCAGGTCCACGGGGGGCGGTCGATCATGCGGTTGGGGAAGCTGCGCGTGCGCGCTTGCGTCTTGGTATCCGTTGCCGTCATCGGCGTCGTGCTGCCGACATTTGCGCCCGAGGTCGGTGCCGCCACGGTGGTGGCGCCCCGGAAGGCGGCATCGCTCCCGCCCTTGGCATCGGACGCAACGGCCAAGCCCCAGGGCGACATCCCCACCGGTGACTTCTCCCATGCCCCTCATCCCGACGGCTCGATCGACGCCCCCCAGGACAGCGCGGGCGCCCCGGAGAACTTCGCGGTGGCCAACCGCACGGTGGTGGGCCGCGATGCCCGGTCGACCACCTACGACAACCATGACGGCACGTCGACCGTCGTGCTCCACAACTCGCCGGTGAACTGGCGGGACCAGTTCGGGGCGTGGCGGCCCATCGACGGCACGCTCGCCCCGGCGGCCAACGGGCGGGTCGAGAACGTGTCCGGCCCGGTGCGGGCCAGCTTCTCGGGGGCCACGGACACGGGCGACGTGGCCCACCTGAGCGCCGACGGTTGGTCGCTGGGCTTCCGGCTGGCCGGCCAGCGCGCCGGCAAGGTGGGGGCCAGGGCAGGGTCGAGCGTCCGCTACAGCGACGTGGTGCCCGGCATCGACCTGGTCGAGCAGGTCGGCACCCACGGCATGAAGGAGTTCGTCGTCCTCAACCGGCCCCTTCCGGCGGGCACGCCCACGTCGTGGCGGTTCCCGCTCTCCCTCACCGGCCTCACCCCCCGGACCACGGCCGACGGCTCCATCGCCTTCGCTGATGCGTCGGGCAACGACGTGCTCACCATGCCCCAGGGCTACGCCGAGGACTCGGCCGGCGACCCCACCCAGGCGCCCCGCCCGCGCACGACGGTGAAGGTCACCCTGGTGCACCCGACGGCGTCGACGTCGGCGGTGGACGTGTCCATCGACGGGACGTGGCTCAACGACCCGGCGCGCGTGTACCCCGTCTCCATCGACCCGAGCGTGGTCTTCTACGGCGGCCTGCAGTCGGGCCACTGGGACAGTTTCGTGTCGCAGTCCCAGCCGACGACCAACTTCAACAGCTACGTCGACTCCAACGCCTATACCGATCTCATTGGCATCCCTGCCGCCGGCCAGCAGTACTACACGTACATGAAGTACGACCTGTCGGCCATCCACGGCCACACGGTCACGAACGCCATGTGGAACGGGTTCTTCTACTCGACCAACACCTACAGCGGGAACAGCTTCGCCATCTACCAGGCGGCGGGGGCGTGGACCGACTCGGCCATCACGTGGAACAGCCAGCCGGGCCACACCGGCGCCACCCCGGCGCTGGGCAATACCACCGCGCCCAACCAATGGTTGGCCCGGGACATCACCGGTTGGGTGCAGCCCTGGGTAGACAACGGCAACGTCAACTACGGCGTGTCCATCGACACCCGAGGCCTGGGGTACTACTTCAAGCTGGCCTCCGACGAGCAGGCCTTCGCCGGCCAAGACTCCTATCTCGCCGTCACCTTCAACAACACGCCCGCCCCCTGGCCGTCGCAGGCCTCGCAGTCGCCGCCCAACGGCTCGACCATGATGTCGAGCACGCCCACGCTGTCCGTCCCCGCCCAGGTCGATGCCGAGGGCGACACCGTGCGCTACTGGTTCCGCATGGCCACCGGCACGGACGCCGAGACGGGCCAGGTGGTGAACTCGGGCTGGCTGACCACGCCGAGTTGGGCTGTGCCAGCGGGCAGCCTGCAAGACGGGGTCACGTACTCGTGGAAGGTCTTCACCTGGGACGGGTGGGGCTCAGCCACGCCGACCAACTCGTCGTGGCCGCCGTCGACCCTCAAGATCAACCTTCGCTTGGGGGACCAGTCCGTCAGCCCCACCGACAGCCAAGGCCCGGTGAGCGTCAACCTGGCCAACGGCAATGCCGTCGTGCACGCCGCCTCTCCCACCTTCAACACGGTGGGCGGCGCGGTGGGCGTGTCCTACACCTACAACTCCGGCGCCCCCTCGCCCTTCGGCCTGACCGGCGCTTACTACAACAACTGTGTCGGCCCGAGCCCGGCCTTCCCGGCCGAGCCCACCCTGGTCCGGCGCGACGCCAACATCCAGTTCAACTGGGGCCTGGGATCGCCGGCGCCGGGGATCATCGACGTCGACAACTTCTGCGTGCGCTGGACGGGCTTCATCACCACGCCTCGCGCCAACCGCTACTGCTTCCAGGGCGCACGCGATGACGGCATGCGCGTGTGGATCAACAACACGCTCGTGGTCGACTCGTGGGCCGACCAGGCCACCACTACGCCACCGTTCGGCTCGACGACCATGGAGTGCACCGATCTGCTGGCCGACCACACCTACACCGTGCAGGTCGACTACTACGAGCACTCCGCCTTCGCCCAGTCCGAGCTGTGGATCGCGGGCCCCAACGTGGGGCCGATGCCGGTCCCGTCGTCGTGGTTGACGCCCACGCCGGAGTCCATGCCGGCAGGATGGACGCTGTCGGCCGGGGGCACCACGCTCAGGTACGCCGAGGCCAAGGTCTCGAGCAGCAGCATCACCCTGGTGGAGACGTCCGGGGCGACGCACGAGTATCGACGAGCCGACACCCGCGGTCTGGGGTGGGTGCCGGAGCCGGGCGAGGACGCGGTGGTGACGACCAGTCCGGACGGGTGGCTTCCGCCCACCACGGTGACCGTGGCCGATCCCGACGGGCTCACCTACACCTTCAACAACAAGGGGAAGCTGACCCAGGCGGTGTCGGCCAACGACGACACCCATCCCGCCGCGCCGATCTATGTGTATTCGGGCGACACGGGCCGGCTGGCAGCCATCCAGGACCCGGTCTCGGGCCGCCAGATCACACTGACCTACTCGTCGCCCAACGGCACCAACGTGTGCCCGGCGCCCGCCTCCGGATTCTCCGAGGCGCCCACGGGCCTGCTCTGCCTGGTCTCGTACTGGGACGGGACGGCGACCAACCTGTACTACAACGGCAACGGGCAGTTGGCCCGGCTGCTGGAGCCGGGCGGCGCCGTCACCGACTTCGCCTACGACGGCGCCGGCCGCATGCGCGCCCTGCGTGATCCCCTGCAGGCCGACGTGGTCGCCGGCTTGACGCGGCCCGACGACGACACCACCCGCACGGTCGTCGCCTATGACGGCTCCGGGCGGGCCCAGGCGGTCACGCTGGCCCTTCCGACCACGGGCGTGGGCGTGACCCAACCCCAACACTCCTACCGCTACGTGTCGGGCAGCGAGACGCAAGTCGACGTGGCCGGCCTGGCTCAGCCGAACGGCTACGCCCGCCGGGCCACCTTCGACACGACGGGGCGGGCGGTGACCGTCTACGACACCGCCGGCCTGGCCACCACCACCCAGTGGGACTCGGCCGACCGCCCCATCACCTCGGTGGACGCCGCCAACCGCAAGTCCACCACCATCTACGACGCCGCCGGTCGGGCCACGGACGCGTACGGGCCGGCGCCGGCGACATGCTTCACCGGCCAGGTCCCCAACGGGACCTGCACGGGCACAGCGGCGCCACCGCACACGGCCACCGGCTACGACGAGGGCATCAACGGCCTGGCCGCGGCCTACTGGAACAACCAGACGTTTGCCGGCGCGGCCACGAGCCACGCCACGGGCGTGGGCGATCCCACGGGTGCGTTGACGCACACGTGGGGCACCAGCCCGCCGACGGGCCTGTCGTCGGCCTCCAACTGGTCAGCCCGCTACACCGGCGACATCACCTTCCCGTCCACGGGCACCTACACGCTGAAGGTCGGCGCCGGAGACGACCAGGGCACGCGCGTCCTTGTCGACGACAAGCCCGTCATCGACGCCTGGGCGGGAAAGGGTGACCCGGCTCTGGCCAGCTGGGGCACCAACCGCCTCGACCTGTTCGTCCGGGGCACGAGCAACAACATCCTGCACAAGTTCTGGAACGGGACGAGTTGGTCCACGTCATGGGAGGACCTTGGCGGTCCGTTCGCCTCTGACCCGGCCGTGGTGTCGTGGGGACCCAACCGGCTCGATGTGTTTGTTCGGGGCATGGACAACGCCCTCTGGCACCGGTATTTCGACGGGGGCTGGGGCCCGTGGGAAAGCCTCGCTGGCATCCTCACCTCTGCGCCTGCGGTGGCGTCGTGGGGCGTCAACCATCTCGACATCTTTTCCCGGGGGACGGACAACGGGCTCTACCAGGTGTCGTGGACTGGCTCGGGTTGGAGCGGATGGACCGCGCTGGGCGGGAATCTCACCTCGGGCCCGGCTGCCGTCTCCTGGGGCCCCAACCGCATCGATGTGTTCTCGCGGGGAGTGGACAACGCTCTCTGGCACCGCTGGTACGGCGGCACCTGGGGAGCGTGGGAGAGCCTCGGCGGCACCCTGACCTCTGCCCCGGACGCCGCATCATGGGGCGCCAATCGCCTCGACGTGTTCTCCCGTAGCACGACGAACACGCTCGACCACCGGTGGTGGGACGGTTCGTGGCACTCGGGTGACGACCTCGGCGGCGTATTGAGTTCGGGTCCAGGGGCTGTGGCCATGCCGGGCACAAACCGACTCGACATCATCGTCCAAGGCTCGGACACGTCCCTGCACCAGAAGACATTTAGTGCCGGCTGGTCCGCCTTCACCCCGGTGACTGACGGCTTTCGCGTGGGCACGCTCAGCGCGACGGCCGGTCAGAAGGCGCGGATTCGGGTCGACACCTTCGAGGGCACGGCGCCGTCGAGGATCGACCTGCGCTGGTTGCCGCCGGGCGGCACGGAGGCGTCGGTGCCGGGAACCAACCTGTCACCTCGGTACGGGTTGGCCACGTCGACGCTCGACCCTGACCAGAGGAAGACGACCACGCAGTACGCCAACCCGGAGAACAGCTTGGCGACGTCGAGCGTCGTCGACCCCCTCGGTCTGGCATTGACCACGCAGACGGGTTACGAGGCGCCCGGCTCTGCCTACCTGCGTCGCGTGTCCAAGACCATGCCCAGCGGCGCCACTTCGACCTACGCCTACTACGGCGCCTCTGAGGCGGCGCCCGCCAACACGTGCGGCGCGACGGATGTCCAAGCCGGCCTGCTCCACACTGCCACCAGCCCCGATCCCGACGGCGCCGGGTCGCAGACGGCGCGGGTGGAGGAGTCTGTCTACGACCTCGCCGGGCGTGTCCGGGCCAGCCGGGTGAACGGGGGCGGCTGGGCCTGCGTCAGCTACGACGCCCGGGGCCGGCTGACCTCAAAGACCACTCCGGCCTTCGGCGCCGAGGCCGCTCGCACGGTCACCTACACCTACGCGGTGGGCGGCAACCCCCTCGTGACGAGCGTGGCCGACGCCGCGGGCACCATCACCACCACGGTCGACCTGTTGGGCCGTGTCGTGTCCTACACCGACGTGTGGGGCAACACGACGACGACCTCCTACGACCAGACGGGACGGGCGACGGACACGAGCGGCCCGGCCGGGTCGCAGCACTTCGACTTCGACGCCAACGGGCGCCTGTCTGCCCAGAAGCTCGACAACGTGACGGTGGCGGTGCCGACCTACAACCTCTCCACCGGCGAGCTGTCCTCGGTCAGCTACCCGACGGGCGCCGGCAACGGCGGCAACGGCACGTCGCTGTCCTCCATCACCCGCGACAGCTTTGGCCGGACGACGGGGCTCAGCTGGCTGGCCGCCGGGGGTGGGAGCCTGACCACCGACGCGGTGACCCGGTCCTTTGGGGGGCGGGTGCTCGACGAGTCGGTGGACGGCACCGACGCCCACGCCGGGGCCGACAACTTCACCTACGACGGGGCGGGGCGGCTCACAGACGCCTGGGTCACCGCCCACCACTACGCCTACGGCTTCGCCGCCTCACCGTCGTGCGCCCTGGCGCCCAACGCCGGGCGCAACACCAACCGCTCCTCGGTCATCGACAACGGCGGCACGGCCACCACCTACTGCTACGACGCCGCTGACAAACTGGTGGGCACGACTGATTCCCGTTTTACGAATCCGGTATATGACGCCCGTGGCAACACGATCGCCGTTGGCACGCAGACCATGGTGTACGACGGCGCCGACCGCCACGTCCAGACGGCGCTCGGCGCGTCCACGCTGCGGTACATCCGCGACGCCACCGACCGCGTCGTGGCCCGCCTGGTCAACGGCTCGACCGTGGCCCGCTACGGGTCCTCCGGCGGTGGCGACAGCTCGAGCTTCACGACCGACGCGTCCAACGTGGTGCTCGACCGCACCATCGGCCTGCCTGGCGGCGTCTTGTTGACCAAGCGGGCTTCCGGGGACGTCTGGAGCTACCCCAACATCCACGGCGACGTCGTGGCCACCGCCAACGCCGCGGGGACGAAGCAGGGTGTGACCCTGAGCTACGACCCCTATGGCCA
>DASRGI010000268.1:0-7945 GCA_035651095.1 Acidimicrobiales bacterium
TGGCCTGGCCGCCCGGCTCCCACGGCGTGTGGCCGTCCCTGAACGTGTCCCACGCCACCGTGCGGAACCGGCCCAGGTCCAACGGATCGCCGCTCACGACGATGCGGCTGGCGTCGAGCCGGAACGACGCGATGTTGCTCAGCGCGCCGAACGACTTGTGGTCGCCGGTGTCGACGCCACCGCCCATGTCGGGCGCCTTCCAACCGGCGTTCATGGTCAACGAGCGAGGGACGCTGTTGATCACCAGGCTGCTGTAGGCCGCCTCGCCATGGGGCGCGCCCCGCAGCCACTGGGCCGTCTCCGTCTGGACGAAGCCGGGCCCCGCCGGCCCGCTGGCATCGAGCCGAACCAAGCCGGGGAACGTGCGTAGCGTGACCTGATCGGGGATGGCCTCGAGGCGCAACTTGAAGGCGTTGCGGCCGAGCTCGCTGCGGCCCCGCTGGCCGGCGGTGTCGGGCGCCCGCCCTTGCCCGGCGGCCGGGTTGTTGATGGTGCGGGGGCCGATGGCGGACCAACCCACGGTGTCGTGCAGGATCACGGCCAGACCCGGGTTGGGCCGGGCCCCACTGCCGAAGGCGGCGGTGACCGCAGTCCAGCGGGGCGCGTCGGCCACCGTCACCACCTCGTCGGCGGGGGGCGGGTCCAGGGGCGCCAGCGGATTGCCGTTGCCCACGTCGATCCACGTGGAGAAGTCGATGGTGTCGAGCCCGGCGACCCGAGCGGTCGCCGCTCCCAACGGCACCGGCGAAGGCACCAGGGTGTCGTCGGGTTGATCGGTGCGCAGTTGCGGCCCGGCGGTGACACCCAACAGCCCCCAACCGGGCATGACCTCGATGCCCACCCGGGCCCGCAACGGCCCGCCGCCCGTACGCACGCGTGCGCCATTGGAGGGGGGCACGGTCGGGTCGTCGACGAGCCGGTACCAGTTCTGCTTCGGGTCGCCCAGGTCGGGACCGGGCGGAGGGCCGCCGGAATCGACGTCCACCGTCGTGCGGTCGACCACGTTGGTGATGGTGGCCCGCCCGGTGGCCCCGCCCGACGCCCACTCGACGGTGCGGCCCACCCACTGCTCGTCGAACCCACCGTCGGCGTCGATCAACCGGGTGGCCGTGGACCCCGCGGCCAACGTGCCCGCGCTCCCGCCCGCGACCAGGCGGACGCTTCCCGGGACGGCGGCGATGACGTCGACCGTGGCGGGCGACGCATCGGGTCCGCTGGTGGCCAGGTACACGTGGGCGAGGGCGGCGCTGCTGCCCGGCGCAGCGGCGCCCGTGTCGAAGTCGGCGCGCACGGGCCGCACCGCGCCGGGCCCGGTGGCGGCACCGGCCGGGTTGATGTGGACGGCCGCGGCCCCACCCGCCGAGGTCACCTCGGCCACCACCGTGCTGGCGCCACCCGACTCGGCCCACAGCCGCAAGCCCTCGATCGGATCGCTGGCCGGATCCACCGTGGTGGACGTGCTGCCGAACGCCGTGCGCCCCACGTGCACGCCGAGGGAGGGGCCGTAGCGGCGAGCCCGGGCCTGGACCGTGAGGGCGGTGTCGTCGTCGTGGAACTGGATGCGAGCGGGCATGGGTTGGTCGACGGTGATGGCGGCGTCGACCGCCAGATCGGCGCCCAACTCGTTGGCCGCCGTGGCCTGGTGGACGTGCAGATGGCGCAGCCCGTCGACGTTGGCGTCCAGCCGCAACGGCGTGCCCGACCCTTGGCCCAAGGCGACCGCGGTCAGCCGGCCGGCCAGGGGCTGGAGCAGTGGGGGTGTGGTGGTGAGGTCCGTCCCGGGCGGGGGCGCGGGTTGGGCGCGCAGGCGCAGGTTCGTGGTGGGGTCGGCCACCGCGTTGGGGTCGATGGCGGGTGCCGCGCTGGGGGCCACCCCCGCCGCGGGGGCGTTCCCCCATCCGGCCCACACCACGTCGACCTCCTGGTCCGGCACCAGCGTGACGTCCAAGCCGACGTTGCCGGCCAGCTCGTCGGCACCCACGTCGACGAGCCGGGGGGTGAGGGGGTCGGGCAGCCGCACCCGGGCGCCCCCGTCCAACGGGCCGCCCGTGCTGACGACACCCGCCCGCGTCCGTTGCGATTCGGTGAGGACCCCGAGCGTGAGCTTGGCCGGGATGTCGGCGTGGGCGAACGGGACTTCGACCAACCCCGCCGAGGTGGGGAGGGCGGCGCTGGCGTCGATGTGGGTGACCCCTGACGCCGACCAGGCCAGGTGCCCGCCCGGGCCGGCGCCGAACTCGGTGTTGACCGACGCCGTCACCTGCTTGGGAACGGCGGGCGATTCCACATGCACGGCCAGCGCCGTCCGGGGCCGCGTGACATCCAAGGAGGCGAGCGGAACGTCGGTGCCGGCAACGAGCGTGACGGTGGTGGGGTCGGTGGGCGCCCGGCCCGGCGTCACGTCGAGCCGGAGCGTGGCCGGCAGCGTGGCCTGCACGGCCGCGTGGGACACGGGCTGGGCGGGTGGGGCCACGGCGTCGAGGTCGGCGTCGACGGTGTCGATGGTGATGTCCAGCGGAAAGGGCACGGGCGCGACGGCGGCGGGCTGGCCCCATTCCACGGTGAGCGACGCGGGCCGGGCCCGGGTGAGGCCCGCCTCCGGCTGCTGGGGGTTGGCATCGCTCACCGATGCGCCGAAGGCCCGGGAGCCGCCCACGGCCACGTCGGGACCCCAGTCCCCGGCCAGCAACCGGCTCCGGTACACGCGCCAACCAGTGAGCTGCCCGTGGGTGGGCTGGGGCGGGAGCGTGAGCTGGACCGCCTGCCCGGCCCCGGGCCGCACCACGCGCGAGCGGGCCGACACGGGTGTCTCCGAACCGTCGGCCCGCACGCCGGCCACCGAGTAGCGCACGGGCGGGCCCGTGGCCGACGGAGCCGTGGCGTTGACCGCGGGCCGAGAGGGCGGCGTCCACGGCGTCGTCAACCGGGCCGACCCCACGACCTCACCACCGGCCTGCTTCGGGTGGGCCACCAGTTGGCCTCGCGTCCCCGTCAACGGCCCCTCGCTGTCCACCGTGGAGACGCCGGGCACGTTCACGTAGGCGGACAGGACGGGCGGCAGGTTGGGGATCGGGAGGGAGACGGGCACGCCCAAGAGGGCGTCGTGCTTTGTCACCGGGCCGTCCACGATGAAGAACTTCGTGTTCGTGCTCGACTGTCCGGCGCGCACGTCGATGATGGCGGTGACCGAAGCCACGGTGGTGCGGTCGTCCGTGGGCGGGAGGGAGACGACGAGCGTGATCTCGCGAGCCAAGGCGTTGGTGGTGGGGCCACCGGTGCCGATGATGGCCACGTCGAGCTTGGTGGGGTCGGGCGGGTTGGGGAGGATGCCCTGCTCGGTGCAGGCCACGAACTCCAGCTCAGGGTCCGTGAGCGACGGGGTCGCGTTGAGGTCGATGTGAACGGTGAGGATCACGGCGCTGGCCGCCGTGGCCGCCGGATCGATGGTGGCCGTGACCTCACCGTGGGCGCCGTTGGTGCTCGTGCCCGGGGCGGCGCCGGTGAAGAACACGGGAACGGTCACCGGCGTGGCGGGCGTACCGAAGGGAACGAGGAAGTACGTCCAGTCCGCGGCGTTGGCCACGCGCGTGCGTACGTAGCACGACACGGCCTGGCCGACGGTCGTGCCCAAGCCCGCGAGGAACTCGCGCCAGCCCGCCACCGACGATGCAGCGCCCACCGCCCCTCCCCAGTCCCCCGTCTGCCCCGCCGGGTCGGTGAGGGTTTACCGTCTATGGGCGGTTCGCGCAACCCCCGGGTTTCGGCCGATTCGCTCGTTCCCCCCGGCTCTGCACACGACTCGCCGTACGCGTCGCCTGACGGCGGGGTTCTGTGTGCACGAACTCGCGAAGAGCGCGCATCACTGCACACAAGACGATGGCACGTGGCGTTGGGTCAGCCGCCCGCCGCCGTTCTCGTGCAGAGCGGGCGTGCACCAGAACTCGTCCGGCGTCCCGCACACGAAACGACGCGGGGTGGGGCAGGCGACCCTGCCCCCGGGGGTCGGTCGGGGGCAGGGTCGGTGCCCTCGCGTTACTGGGTCGCAAGGGCCGCGCCTCCCGCCTGGGAACGTCGGTGCCGGCCGTTTCTTGTGGTCACCACGCGGATTCTTTGGGGCCGGGCCGCCCGCCTGGGGTTCGGTGTTACACCCCCTTGTCATGCTCCCGGACATGGAGGACACGCTCACCATCAGTTGTGACGACTGCGAGCTGCAGGGCACCAACGCCTGCGAGGACTGCATCGTCACGTTCATCTGCGGCCGGGAGCCGGATGATGCGGTCGTCATCGACGTGGCCGAGCAGCGAGCCGTCAGATTGCTGGCCGGCGCCGGCCTCGTGCCCCGCCTGCGCCACACGAGGCGTACAGGATGACGCCGGGTCCGCGGCGCTGGTTGGGCCGAATGCTACGTTCCCTCGTTGAACACGCCCGGGATCCGGGCCACCTGCGCCAGGGGCAACGTGCAACAGCTCCACCTCGTCGGATTCACGACCGACCTCGAGGGTCTCATCTTCAGCGCCCGGAAGGGCTCCAAGTCAGGCAGCTTCCTCGTGAAGCTCGACGATGGCCTCTTGGCCAGGATCGAGGAGGCCGAGCGGCTGCGCAATGGCGGGGAGACCGATGGGGAGGCGGTGGATGCAGAGGGACGCGCCCGCGCGTCCGGCCGCCGTCCGCGCCCCGAGAGCGTGCTCAGTCCCCGCGAGATCCAGGCCCGCCTGCGCGCGGGTGCCACCATCGCCAGCGTCGCTGCCGCGGCCGGCGTGGACGAGGAGTGGGTGGGCCGCTTCGCGGCGCCCATCCTGGCCGAGCAGGACCAAGTGGTGGAGCGCGCCCGCCAACTGGTCTTCTCCAAGGCCCGCCTCGGCCCATCCGCCCATCCGCTGGGCACGTCGGTGGTCTGGAACCTGGCCGATCGCGGGCTCCGGATGACCGAGGACGACTTCGCAGGGTCGTGGCGGGCGTGGAACGCGCACGGCGCCGTCTGGATCGTGCGGTTCGACTTCCGCTCGCGCCAGCGCAACCAGGCCGCGGAGTGGGAGGTCGACCTCCGCGAGGGCACGCTGCACGCCCGCAACCGGGTCGCGACCGACTTGGGCTACGTCGAGCCCGGGCGACGGCGGCGCGCCGTCCCCATGCTCGAACCGGTACAGCGCGAGGCCGTGCCGGCGGCCGCGCCCGAGCGCAAGGCCAGCAAGGCAGGCAGGGCGAGCAAGGCCAGCCGGCCGAGCGGCGCGACCAAGACCGCCAAGGCGACGCGGGCGGCCAAGACCGTGCAGGCCCGCAAGGCCGCCAAGGCCGCCAAGGCCGCCAAGGCCGCCAAGGCCCGCAAGGTCACCAAGGCGTCCCGGGCAGCCAAGGCGTCCGGGGCAACCAGGCCGTCACCCCGCCGGGGCGTCACGGTTCGCTCGGGCGCGCCCTCTGGGCGGGCCAAGAAGGCGGCACCGAAGCAGGTCGCGGCCAAGAAGACCGCGGCGGCCCGGGCCAGCCGTTCGACCCCGGCGCGCACGGCCAAGAAGCAGACGGCTCGCAAAGCGGGCCGCCCCGCCCGGGCGAGCGCTCCACCGCGCCCCACCGCTCCCACGGCCCCGGCGTCCGCCGTCGCCACCACGGCCCCGGCGTTCGACGAGCGGGTCTCCCACATCGCCCGGCCCCCGGCCCCGCCCGCTCGCCGGGATGCGGCCCGGGTGCTCTCGCCCGGCCTGCTGCCCACCGTTCCCACCCGAGGGGGCAACGGTGATGGCCGGGGCGGCGGCAGCCCGCGCCGACCACCGCAGGCGCCCGCCGGCGTCGCCGGCATCGGCGTGGCCCCCACCCCACCCCCCGCAGCCAAGCGAGCACCAGCGCGGCCCGCGGAGGACGCCGCGCCCGCTCGTTCGAGCCGGCCGGTGGTGCCCGCCCCCACGTCGGCCGAGCAGATCAGCCCCTCGGTGGTGATCCGCCGGACCCGTGCGGCCGAGCCCGCCGGCCCCGAGGCTCGCCCCGCTCCCGCGCCGGCCCCGACTCGCTCGCCGGCGCCGGCGCCGGCGCCGGTCCGGCAACGACCGTCCGCCGCGCCTGAGCGAGCCGCCGCCCCTGGGCCCGCTGGGCCCGAGCGCCCGGCCCCAGCCTCGACATCGCAACGCCCGGCCCCTAAGCGCCCGGCCCCGGAGCGCCCGGCCCCTATCCCCGAGAACCCAACACCGCAGCGCCCGGCCCGAGCGCCTGAGTCCCGGCCGGCGCCCGTGCCCCCCCGGTCCGGCGTGGTGGCCCAGCCCGGCCCGCCCCCGGCGTCCGCCAACGGGCGCCAGCGTCTGCCCGACCGGCCCGAGCCCAGCGACCGCAACCCGGTCGGCGAGGACGATGCCGTGTGGGGCGGTCCCGGTTCCGGCGAGCCCGCCCCGGCGGTGCGCATCCGGGCCGACCTGGCCGCGGCGGCCACCGCCCGCCAGGAGGGCGCCCGGCGGGTGCGACGGTCGGCTGGCCGGGATCGCCCGTTGCGAGCTCGCTGACACCGGGCCGCGCCGCCGCCGCCCGCCACCGCCGCCGCCCGCCACCGCCGGCCCGCGCCCGCGCCCCAACGGCGACCCCGGCAACCCCCTGCCCCCCTTGTGAACGCATTCTCGTGACGGAAACGAACGCTATTCGGGCGCCAGCGCTACGAGAACGGACGCTCAGGCTGCGAGCGAGTTCCGCCCGCCCGCCCACCGCTGCAAGCATGGTGCCCGTGGAGCCGTCCCTTACCGCGCTGGCCGACGAGTTGCTCGGCGCTGGCCGGGAGGCGGGGCTCGACGCCGTGGGGATCGCCCCCGCCACCCCCTTCGAGCGCACCCGGGCCGACCTCGAGGATCGCAAGGCGGCCGGCCTCCACGGCGGCATGCACTTCACCTACGGCGACCCCGGCCGGTCGACCGACCCCAGCCGCACGGTGCCCAACGCCCGGGCGCTCGTGGTGGGCGCCCGCTCCTATCGACGGGCCGCACCGGGCCCGAGTGACCCCCGCAACCAGGGCCAGGTCGCCCGCTACTCCTGGCGGGACGAGTACGGGCCCCTGCGCCACGCCCTCGACACGGTGGCCGGCCGGCTCCGGGCCCACGGCTTCACGGCCACCACGCTCGTCGACGACAACGCCCTCGTCGACCGTGAGGCCGCCTACCGGGCCGGCCTGGGCTGGTACGGCAAGAACGCCAACCTGCTGCTGCCGGGCCGGGGGTCGTGGTTCGTGCTCGGGTCGGTGGTCACCGACGCGCCCCTGCCGGTCACGAACGATGCTCCCGTCGAAGACGGGTGCGGCGCCTGCACCCGCTGCCTCACCGCCTGCCCCACGGGCGCCATCGTGGCCCCGGGCGTGGTCGACGCCCGCCGGTGCCTGGCCTGGCTGCTCGAAGCGCCCGGTCCCTTCCCCGAGGAGTACCGGGCCGCGCTCGGCGGTCGCATCTACGGCTGCGACGACTGCCAGGAGGTGTGCCCGCCCAACCGGGTCGTCGACCGGCGCGACCCGGCGCCGCCGAGCACGACCGGGGACGAACCCACGGTCGACCTGATCGAGCTGCTCGAGCTGCCCGACGATGCCCTGCTCGCCCGCTTCGAGCGCTGGTACGTCCCCAAGCGCCGGGCCCGCTACCTCCGCCGCAACGCCCTGGTCGCCCTGGGCAACGTGGGCGACGGCCACGATCCCGACGTGGCCCGCGTCGTGCATCGGGCCCTGGCCGACCCCGACCCCATCGTGCGCGAGCACGCCCAGTGGGCCGCCGCCCGCCTGGGGCTGGCGCACTTGGCCCAACCGGCACCGGCGTGAGCCACCTGCTCGTCACCAACGACTTCCCGCCCAAGGTGGGCGGCATCCAGTCGTACCTCTGGGAGCTGTGGCGGCGGCTGCCTCCCGACCGGGTCACCGTCCTCACCACGCCCTACTCGGGCGCGACCGAGTTCGACGCCGCCCAGCCGTTCCGGGTCGAGCGCACCCGCGACC
>DASRGI010000269.1:0-11088 GCA_035651095.1 Acidimicrobiales bacterium
CGCTCAGCTGGTGGGCGAGGGCGGGGCCGTCGACCTCCCCGAGCTCCTCGGCTCAACCACCTGACCCACCCCGGCCCCTAGGCTGCGGGGAGTGGCCGCCTCACCTCCCGAACCGCTGCGCCGCTCGCCGCTGCATGCCGCCCACCAGGAGCTGGGCGCCAAACTCGTCCCCTTCGGCGGCTGGGACATGCCGCTTGCCTACCCGGCCGGCACCCTGGCCGAGCACCGGGCCTGCCGCACGGCGGCGGTGGCCTTCGACGTCAGCCACCTGGGCACCGTCCGGGTCACGGGCGAGGGCGCCTTCGAACACCTGAACCGCACCCTCACCAACGACCTGGGCAAGATCGGCCCCGGCCGGGCCCAGTACACCCACCTGCTCGACCCGGCCGACGCGTCGGTCCTCGACGACATCATCGTGTGGTGGGTGGACGAGTCGACCTTCGACGTCATGCCCAACGCCTCCAACACGTCCCGCATCGTCGAGGCCGTCGGCGGTCACGACGTCACCGAGAGCCGGGCCATCATCGCCGTGCAGGGCCCCGCCGCCCGGGACCGGCTGGCCGCCGTGTCGCCCGGAGCGGCCGCCGTGCCCCACTTCGGCGTCGCCCGGTTCGACTGGCAGGGCACGCCGTGCGTGGCCGCCGGCACCGGGTACACGGGGGAGGACGGGGTCGAGGTGGCCGTTCCCGCCGATGCCGCCCCGGCCTTCTGGGACGCCGTGCTCGGGGCCGGCGTCCAGCCTGCCGGGCTCGGGGCCCGGGACACGCTGCGCCTGGAGGCGGGCCTCCCGCTCCATGGGCACGAGTTGGGTCCGGGCATCACGCCCCTGCAGGCTGGTCTCGGTTGGGTGGTGGCCTGGGACAAGGGCGACTTCCGGGGCCGGGCGCCACTGGCGGCCGAGAAGGAGCGGGGCGTGGCCCGGCGCCTCCGGGGCCTGGTGCTCGAGGGCCGGCAACCGCCCCGCCAGGGGTACCCGGTGCTGGTCGAAGGAAAGCCTGCGGGCGAGATCACCAGTGGCAACTTCTCGCCCATCCTGGCCCGGGGCATCGCCCTGGCGTTCCTGCCCCCCGGCGCCGCGCCCGGTGACGAGGTGGCGGTCGACGTGCGGGGCCGCCCGCTGCCCGCCCAGGTCGTCAAGCTCCCGTTCGTCGCCAAGCAGAAGGGCCAGTAGCCAGTTGGGTCACTACGTCCCCCACACCGACGAGGAGATCCAGTCGATGCTGGGCTTCCTCGGGCTGTCGTCCACCGAGGAGCTGTTCTCCGCCGTACCCGAGGCCCTGCGCCTGGCCGCCGGTGACCTCGACCTGCCTCCCGGCCTGTCGGAGTTCGAGACGCTCGACGAGATGGAGCGCCTGGCCGGCCGCAACACGCCCGTGGGCCGCGACCTCGTCTGCTTCGCCGGGGCCGGCGCCTACGACCACGAGCTGCCCGCCGCGGTGAAGCGCCTGGCCTTCCGGTCCGAGTTCGTCACCGCCTACACGCCCTACCAGCCCGAGGTGGCCCAGGGCGTGCTGCAGGCCCTGTTCGAGTACCAGACGCTCGTGGCCCGGCTGTCGGGCGTGGAGGTGGCCAACGCCTCCCTGTACGACGGGGCCACGGCCTGCGTCGAGGCTGTCAACCTGGCCGTCGCCTCCCAGGGGAACCGCCGCGTGGTGGTCTCCCAGGGCGTGCACCCCAACTGGCGGGCCGTCATGCGCACGTACGCGGCCGGTACCGGGCACGAGCTGGTGGAGGCACCGCTCGTCAACGGTCGCACGGACTGGAGCCCGGCCGCGGGCCCGGCCGGCGCCGTGTTGGTTCAATATCCGAACTATCTCGGGGCGGTGGAGGACCTGGCCGCCGCTCGGGCCGCGGCCGATGCCGCCGGCGCCCTGCTGCTGGTCGCCTTCGACCCGGTGGCCGCCGGCCTGCTTCGCACGCCCGGCTCGTACGGGGCCGACGTGGTGGTGGGGGAGGGGCAGCCCTTCGGCACGCCGCTGTCGTTCGGCGGCCCGTACCTCGGTCTCTTCGCCTGCCGCATGGAGCACGTGCGCCGCCTACCCGGGCGGCTGGTGGGGGAGACGGTCGACGTCGAGGGCCGCCGGGCCTATGTCACCACGCTGCGCACCCGGGAGCAGGACATCCGCCGGGAGAAGGCGTCGTCCAACGTCTGCACCAACCAGACGCTCATCGCCATCTGCTGCGCCATCCAGCTGGCCTGGCTGGGGACCGGGGGCTTGCGGGAAGTGGCCCTGCGGTCGGCCCGGGCCGCTCGCTATGCCCGGGAGTCGCTGCTGGCCATCGACGGCATCGAGGTCCACAACGACGCCCCCACCTTCCGGGAGTTCGCGGTGCGCACGCCCATCGACCCCCACACGCTGGTGGAGCGGATGACCGACGAGGGCTTCTTGGCCGGCGTGCCCTTGGAGGACGGCGGCTTGTTGGTGGCGGCCACCGAGCGCCGGACCCGAGACGAGATCGACCGCTACGCCAACGCCATGGAGAAGGTCATCCGATGAGCGAGCTGCACGCGAGCATGAAAGCCACCAGCATCCCCTTGATGGGCAGGGACGCCGAGCCCACGGTGTTCGAGCTGTCGGAGCCGGGCCGCACGGCGTGGTCGTTCCGCGACCAGGACCTGCCCGGCTGGTCGGCCGCCGACCTGGTCCCGGCCGAGTTCCTGGCCGCCGAGCCCGTGCCGGTGGCCGAGGTCTCCGAGCGCGACCTGGTGGGCCACTTCACCCGCCTCACCCACCGGCAGTACTCGGTCGACCTGGGCGCCTACCCGCTGGGCTCGTGCACCATGAAGTACAACCCCAAGCTGTGCGACGACGCCGCCGCCCTGCCCGGCCTGGCCAACGTCCACCCGGCCGCCCCGGCGTCGCTCACCCAGGGGTGGATGGAGCTGCTGTCCGACCTGGCCGGCTCGCTGTGCCGGATCACGGGCATGGCCGCCGCCACGTTGCAACCGCCGGCCGGCGCCGCAGGGGAGCTCACCGGGCTGCTGCTCATGCGGGCCTGGCACGAGTCGCAGGGCCGCCAGCGCACCAAGGTCATCATCCCCGACTCGGCCCACGGCACCAACCCGGCCTCCGTCACCCTGGGCGGGTACCAGACCGTCACCGTCCCGTCCGATCACCGGGGCTGCGTCGACCTGGCTGCCCTGCGGGAGCGGCTGGACGAGGACGTGGCCGGCATCATGCTCACCAACCCGAACACGCTCGGCCTGTTCGAGGAGGAGATCACCGAGATCGCCGCCGCCGTGCACGAGGTGGGCGGGCTCCTGTACTACGACGGCGCCAACCTCAACGCCATCCTCGGCGTCGTCCGCCCGGGCGACATGGGCTTCGACATCGTGCACATGAACCTGCACAAGACGTTCGCCGTGCCCCACGGTGGTGGGGGACCGGGCGCCGGGCCGGTGGCCGTGTCCGAGCGGCTGGTCGACTTCCTGCCCGGGCCCCTGCCCCGGCGCGACGCCGACGGGCGCTTCGAGTGGCACACGCCGCCCCGCTCCATCGGTCGCATCCACTCGTGGCACGGCAACGCCCTGGCCCTGGCCCGGGCTTGGTCGTACATCCTGGTCAACGGGGGCGACGGGCTGCGGAAGGTGTCCGAGGCCGCCGTCCTCAACGCCAACTGGCTGCGGCACCGGCTGCGGGGCACGTACGACATCCCCTTCGACCGGCCCAACATGCACGAGTTCGTGGCGTCCACCAAGTCACTCAAGAAGGCCACTGGGCTGCGAGCGCTGGACGTGGCCAAGCGCTTGCTCGAAGAGGGCTTCCACGCGCCGACCGTGTACTTCCCGCTCATCGTCGAGGAGGCGCTCATGATCGAGCCCACCGAGACCGAGAGCCCGCAGACGCTGGAGGACTTGGCCGCCGCCCTGGAGCGCATCGCCGCCGATCCGTCCGACGCCAAGGACGCCCCCCGCACCACCCCCGTGGGCCGGGTGGACGAGGCCAGGGCCGCCCGCCAGCTCATCCCCACCTGGGACGCCCACCCCTCACCGTTCTCGTAACGCTCACGCCGTCATAGTGGGCGCCAGCGTTACGAGAAGCGTCAGGGCGAGGGCGACTTGGCGGCCTGCTCGGCGTAGTGGTCCGACACCGCCTTCATCACCGCGTCGGTGGCCGACCCGATGAAGTCGGGGCGGTTGGCCGCGGCCCAGTCACGCGACGCGACCAGTGACGGCATCGAGCCCTGGAACAGGGGCATGACCTCGCGGGCGAACAGCTCGTAGGACCGGAGCGTGGCCTGGCGGTCGGCCCAGTCGTGGGCCATGAACAGGTACGTGCCGAAGCCGCCGGCGGACTGGTCGATGAGGCGCTGGATCTGCTGCACGGCGTCGTCGGGCGTGCCGATGACGCCGAGGCCGGTGCCATTGAGGGCGTCGACCAGGTCGTCCACGTCCTGGGTGTCGGGGGCGAGCGGCAGGGCGGCCACCCGGCGGAAGTAGTCGACCCAGTCGGCCAGCCCGTGCTCGACCTCGCGCCGGGCCTGCTCCTCCGTCTCGGCGATGTGCATGGGCCCCACCAGCCGCCACGTGCGCCGGTCGGCCACCTGCCCGAACTCGGCCGCCCGCTCCTCGACCACGTTCCAGTGGATGCCCAGCATGTCGAACCCGCTGGAGCTGGTGGCGCCCAGCGACAGGAGGCTGCACCCGAAGCGCCCGGCCGCCCGGGGACCGGCGGGGGATACCTGGGCCGCCACCGCCATCTCGAAGCGGGGTTGGGTGTAGGGGCGCAGTTGGAGGCGGGCGTCGCGCAGGGTGAACCAGTCGGTCTGGCGGTTCACCAACTCGCTCCCGTCGAGCAGGGCGAGGATGGCCTCGAGCGACTCCTCCATCATCTCCCGCTGGCGCTGGGGATCGATGCCCATCATCCACGCGTCCGACGGCAAGGCGCCCGGTCCCACGCCGAACATGACCCGCCCGCGGGTGAGGTGGTCGAGCAGGACCATGCGGTCGGCCAGGATCAGCGGGTGGTGGTAGGGCAGCGAGCTCACGCCCGTGCCCAGCTTGATGTGGCGGGTGCGCTCGGCCGCGGTGGCGATGAAGACCTCGGGCGAGGCGATGATCTCGAAGCCGGCCGAGTGGTGCTCGCCCACCCAGGCCTCGTCGTAGCCCAGCTCGTCCAGGCGGACGATGAGCTCGAGGTCCCGCTCCAGCGCCAGCGTCGGGTTCTGCCCGACGGCGTGGAACGGGGCCAGGAAGATGCCGAAGCGAAGCGGCCAGTCCATGTTCGTGGTTCCCCCAGCGTGTGTGCCGGCTGGTCAGTCCAGCAGGTCGGGTTGTTCCCGCACGATGCGGTCGTAGAGCGGCTGGAAGCTGAACCAGCCGGCCAGGTGGCTGCCCACCTGGGTGGCCGTGAGGGCGGCCATCTCCGCGTCGATGAGCGTGGGCGTGCCCGCGGCCTCGGCCAGGAGCTGCACCTGGCACGAGCGCTCCATGGTGATGAACCACCACACGGCCTCGTCCACCGAGTGGCCCACGGTGAGCAGCCCGTGGTTGCGCAGGATCACCGACTTGTTCTCGCCCAGGGCGTGGGCGATGCGCTTGCCCTCCTCGATGTCGAGGACGACGCCGGTGTAGTCGTCGAACAACGCGTGGTCGTCGTAGAAGGCGCAGGCGTCCTGGGTGAGGGGATCGAGGCGCTTGCCCAAGGTCGACCAGGCCCGCCCGAAGGTGGAGTGCGAGTGGGCGGCGGCCACCGCGTCGGGCCGGGCCGCGTGGACCTGCGAGTGGATGGCGAAGGCGGCCGCGTTCACCAGGTTGTCGCCCTCGACCACCTCGCCGTGGTGGTCGACGAGGATGAGGTCCGACACCCGGATGTGGCCGAAGTGCATGCCGAAGGGATTGACCCAGAAGCAGTCGGTGCGCTCGGGGTCGCGGGCGGTGATGTGGCCGGCCACGCCCTCGTCGAACCCGAAGCGGGAGAAGAGGCGGAACCCGGCGGCCAGCCGCTGCTTGCGGTGCAGGCGCTCCTCCTCCACGGAATCGAAGCTGGGAGGCACGGGAAGGCGGAAGGCAGCCATGCCCAAACGTACCGGGAAGGTGCGGACCGCTGCCAGCGTCAGCGTGCACGTGGGCCGGGCTGCCGGGTGGACCTACGGCGACGGGCGCCGGCCCGCACCCCGGGCGCGGCCTGTTCGTCGTCCCCGAGGGCGAGCGATCAGTCGTCCCACGCTTCGGCGAAGCGGTCCCGTTCCGACGAGCCCGCGCCCGGCCACAGGGGGCGGTTGGCCGGGTGCCACACGGCGGGCCCGGCCACCGCATCGTCGGCCCCCCGCCGGCGCCGGCGCCGGGGCGGCGGCACCAGGGTGGCCCGGCCCGCGTCGACCAGTTCCCGCACGGCTCGGCACGTCCGGTACGTCGACCAGCCCAGGTGGTCGGCCACGGCCGAGACGCTGCTGTGGCCGGATGCCACCGCCACGCTCACCGACCAGGCCGCCCCGGAGAGGATGACGTCCTCCCGGCTGTCGGCGTGCAGGAGCTTCACGACCAGGCTGAGGGACGGCACCGCGTCGGACAGCGACTCCCACTCGTGCAGGCGCTCGGCCACCGCGCTCAGCAGGTCCTCGTCGATGGGCTGGGCCCGGTGGAGCGGGACCTGCTCGTCGTGCCGGAAGCGGAACGACCCGGCCGGGGTGCGCAGGAGGCCCACCAGGCTCTCGACCACGTCGTCGCCGCCGGCCGACTCGGCGGCCACGGCCACCCCGTGCTCCATCCAGACGGTCACGGTGGCCTGGTTGCCTCGAACAGTGAGTGCTCCGGTGCTCCCGGTGGCGGCCAGGAAGGCCAGGAGGGCAGCCGGGCGGAAGTCGGCGAGGGTGCCGTCCAGGTCCGGGCGCGCGTCGGTCATGCCCGGATTGTCGGCCCGGGGCGGTCTTGGGTTGACCGGTCGTTGCCTCCTGCCGATACAAACGTGTGGCTCTGGTGCTCGTGGTGGACGACAACCCGGTCGTGCGGTCGCTGGCCCGCTACGCCCTGGAGGGCGGCGGCATGCAGGTCCTCGAGGCGGGCGACGGCGTGGAGGCCCTGCACGCCCTGGTCGAGTCGGACGTGGACGCCGTGGTGCTCGACATCATGATGCCGGGCCTGTCGGGCCACGACGTCCTGGGGGCGCTGCGGGAGGCCAAGGGCGGCGACCCGTCGGTCAGGCCGGCTGTCCTCATGCTGTCGGCCAAGACGGACGACGCGGACGTGGCCCGGGCCTTTGACCTGGGCGCCGTCGACTACATGACCAAGCCGTTCGAGCCCGACCAGTTGGTTGCCGCCGTGCGGTCACTGCTGTACGCCCCGCTGACCTGATCCGTTCTCGTAACGCTGGCGCCGTCATAGTGGGCGCCAGCGTTACGAGAATCCTGCAGGTCCACCGGCCCCAGCCCACTAACTGCAAGAATCAGCCTTATGGAAGTTAGCGAGAGCCAGGGCGGGGGCCCGCTCCTGTGGGCGCTGGCCGACGAGTGGCTGGACGAGCGCCAGACGATCGGCCGGGGGATCTCCCCCGCCACCGAAGCGGCGTACCGGCGGGACCTGACGGCCTGGGCCTGGCGCATCGCCGAGCTGGCGGGCAAGCCGGGCGGCAACACGACCGAGGCGCCGGCCCCGGCCGGTTTCCAGGAGGAGCTGGCCCGCCTGTCCCTGCCCGACCTCACCGCCGACAACGTCAAGCGGGCCCTGGCCAGCCTGGCCCGGGAGGCGTATGCCCCAGCCAGCCGGGCCCGGATGCTGGCCGCCCTGCGGGGCTTCTGCGGCTGGTTGACCCAGGAAGGGCACCTGGCCGCCGACCCCACCGCCCGCCTGGAGAACCCGCGGCCGGCCGAGCGCATGCCGGTGGCCTTCCTGTCCTCCGAGCTGGAGGCCATCGTCCGGGTCGTGTCCACGCCCGACCCCACGGCCCGCCCGCCCCGGCCCCTGCGGGACCGGGCCCTGGTGGCCGTCCTCGCCGGCGCCGGCCTGCGGGCCTCGGAGGCGGCCGGCCTGCGGGTGGCCGACGTCGTCCGGGAGGCCGAGCCCTACCTGCGGGTGATCGGCAAGGGCAACAAGGAGCGCCGGGTGCCGGTGGCCCCCGAGGTGGTCGAGGCCATCGACCTGTACCTCGTGACCGAACGGGGGAGCCACTCGCCCACCGACGCCCTCTTCGTGGCCCGGGGCGGCAAGCCGTACACCCGGGAGTCGCTCAACTACCACGTCTACAAATGGTTGGCCCGGGCCGGCGTGCGCAAGCCCGAGGGCGAGGCCGCCCACGCCTTCCGCCACACGTACGCCAAGGGGTTGGTGGCCCGGGGCGTGCCCATCTCCTCGGTGCAGAAGCTCCTGGGCCACGCCAGCCTCAACACCACCGAGGTCTACCTGCGCATGACGGCGGCCGAACTGCACGAAGCAGCACGAGCCGCCGAGGTGCGCGACTTCCTCCGGGCCACCGCGGTGGCGACGGCCACCCTCGCTACCCGCGACTAAGTTTCGGGGGCCATGTCCCGAAGGATCGACGTCGAGCTGACCAGTGCGCGTGACGACGGCACGTGGACGTGGCGCGCGGCCGGGGCCAAGCAACCCAAGGGCGTGGTGGAAGCCGCTCTCCTCTACCCGGGCGCCAAGGCGGGCGACGTGGTGCGGGCGGAGGCCGACTTCGAGATCGACGGCATCACCATCGTCTCCGTCCTGCCCCCCAAGGCCGAGGAGCGCAAGGAGCCGGAGCGCATCGAGATCCTCGGCACCCGGCGGGACGCGCCGGGGGTCACGTCATCGCTGGTGCCCAAGTCGGGCCGGGATCGCGATCGCGATCGGGGCGACCGCCCGTCCCGGGGTGACCGTCCTGCTCGCGGCGAACGGCCCAACCGCGGCGAACGGCCCAACCGCGGCGAGCGCCCTGCCGGTGGGGAACGTCCGGCGCGCAGTGAGCGCCCGGCCCGCCCGGAGCGGCGGCCCCGGGTCGAGGAGCGCCCGCCGCCGCCGAAGCCCAAGCGCCTCTCCCCCGCCAACGTGCACCGGGCCGCCGTGCTCGAAGCCCTGTCGCCCGAGCAGCGGCCCATCGCCGAGCAGGTGCTTCGTGGCGGCATCCCCGCCGTGCGCCAGGCCGTCGAGCACGAGAACACCGAGCGCAAGCAGAAGGGCGAGCCCGAGGTCAAAGCCGAGCCGTTGCTCGCCATGGCCGAGGAACTGCTCCCCCGCCTCAAGGCCGCCGAGTGGCGAGACCGGGCCGAGGCCGCGGTCAAGGACATGGACGAGATCTCGCTGCGCGACCTCCGGTCCGTCGTGGCCGGAGCCGATGCCGTGGCCCGGGACGACGAGACCCGGCTGCTGGCCAGCTCGCTGCGCGAGGCGTTCGAGCGCCGGCTCACCAAGCAGCGGGAGGACTGGGCGGTCGAGATCGGCAGCGCCCTGGAGGAGGGCCGGTTGGTGCGGGCCTTGCGCCTGTCGTCCCGCCCGCCCGACCCGGGCAGCCGTTTCCCGGCCGAGCTGGCCACCAAGCTGGCCGAGGCCGCCGGCGCCGCCCTCACGCCCGATATCACCCCCGACCGTTGGGCCACCGTGCTCGACGCCGTCGCTGGCTCGCCCGTGCGGCGCACGGTGAAGCCCGTCGGCCTGCCCGCCGAGCCCGGCGAGGCCCTGCTGCAGGCGGCCAAGCAGGCTTCCGGCCGGGTCCCGGCCCTGGCCGCCCTGCTGGGCATCGACATGCCGCCCCCGCCCGGACCGGTGCGAGGCGCCCGCCCGCCCCGCTCGGGCCGCCCTGGTGGGCCCGGCGGTGGCCGCCCCGTGCCGCCCCCGCCGGCGCGCCAGGCGCCACCCGCACCCGCGGCCCCGACGCCACCTGCACCTGCACCTGCACCCGAGGCAGCCGCGCCCGCGCCCCCAGCTCCAGCGCCCGCGGCGCCGACCGCGCCCGCGGCCCCAGTGCCGGCACCCGAGGTGGTCCACGCCACCGAACCCGACGTCCCCGCACCGGAGCCCGAGGTCAACGCACCGGAACCCGAGGCCGCCGGCGCCAGCGCGGAGCCCCAGTCGCCGTCCGAGCCCGGACCGGCGCCCGAGGCGCAGGCCCCCGCTCCCCCGCCCACGCCGGACCCGGCCGAGGCCAGCGAACCGCCGGCCGAGTCAGCCGTCGTCGCCCACCAGCCGGCCGACGGCAGCGTCTAGTTCGTCCGAGGAGCCAACACCGACGAGCGGCCGGAGCGGCCACGGTAGCGACCGGAGCCGGCCTCCTCGTCCCAACGGGCGCCGCAACTGCAGCACTCGCACGAGTCGACCTTGATCGACGCGATGTAGAGCCGCGACACGTCGTAGGAGTTGCAGAACGGACAGGCCAAGTGTGCAGTGCGGTCTTGCTGGGCCTCGGGCGGTGACACCCCTTTCAGGCTACCGAGACGACTCCGCCTCCTCACGGATCCCGGCCTATCGTGCCGCCCCATGGTCGAACTCGAACCCCAAGGTCATATCGCCCTGCTCACGATCCGCCGACCCGAGGCGCGCAACGCGGTCAACGCTGCCGTCGCCCAGGGCCTGGAGGCGGCCATCGACCAGTTGGAGGCGGACGAGAACCTCTGGGTCGGCATCCTCACCGGCGAGGGCCCGGTCTTCTCCGCCGGCGCCGACCTCAAGGAGATCGCGGCCGGCAACGCCGCGGGGCTGGCCACTCCCCTGGGCGGCTTCGGCGGCATCACCCGGCGGGAGCGCGTCAAGCCCATCATCGCCGCCGTCGACGGACCCGCCCTGGCCGGCGGCTGCGAGATCGCACTGGCCTGCGACATGATCGTCGCCTCCAAGGCGGCCGCCTTCGGACTGCCCGAGGTGAAGCGTTCCCTCGTGGCCGCCGCCGGTGGGCTGTTCCGGCTGCCCCGGGCCCTGCCGCCCAAGATCGCCATGGAGGTCGTGCTCACCGGCGAGCCGATCGGCGCCCGGCGCGCCTACGAGGTCGGCCTCGTCAACCACGTCGTCGAGGCGGGCCGTGCCCGCGAGACGGCGATCGCGATGGCGCAGCGGATCATCGAGAACGCGCCGCTCGCCGTGCGCGCGGCGAAGCGGATCGTGAACGAGTCGGCGGACTGGCCGGCGGACGAGGCGTTCGAGCGCCAGGAGCACATCTCGGGCCCGATCTTCGACTC
>DASRGI010000270.1:0-12364 GCA_035651095.1 Acidimicrobiales bacterium
CAGGGCCTGAACATCGGGCGCAACGCCGTGCTCGCCGCCGGGTGGCCCGAGTCGGTGCCGGCCACCACCGTCGACCGCCAGTGCGGGTCCTCGCAGCAATCGGCCCACTTCGCTGCCCAGGGTGTCATCGCCGGGGCCTACGACATCGTGGTGGCGGCCGGCGTCGAGGTGATGACCACGACGCCCATGGGCGCGTCGATCATCCCCGGCTCCGTCCCCTTCGGCCCCAAGGTCATGGAGCGCTACGCCTCCGTGGGCGGCCTGGTGCCCCAGGGCATCTCGGCTGAGCTCATCGCCGACAAGTGGGGCCTGTCCCGCGAGGAGCTGGACGCGTACGGCGCCCGCAGCCAGGAGCTGGCCGCCCAGGCCACGGCCGAGGGCCGCTTCGAGCGGGAGATCGTGGCCGTCAAGGAGAAGCGGCTGGACCGCGAGACCGGCAACATCATCGAGACCGACGAGCTGGTGACCGTCGACGAGGGCATCCGCCCGGGCACCACGGCCGAGACGCTGGCCAACCTGAAGCCCGCCTTCAAGCCCGACGGCAAGGTCACGGCCGGCAACTCGTCGCAGATCACCGACGGGGCCTCCGCCGCGCTGATCATGAGCGAGGAGAAGGCCGCCGCCCTGGGCCTCACCCCCCGGGCCCGGTTCCACACGTTCGCCCTGGCCGGCGTCGACCCGGTGACCATGCTCACCGGCCCCATCCCGGCCACGGCCAAGGCCCTCGAGCGGGCCAAGATGTCCATGGACGACATCGACCTGGTGGAGATCAACGAGGCCTTCGCCTCGGTCGTGCTGGCGTGGGAGAAGGAGCTGCGCCCGGACATGGCCAAGGTCAACGTCAACGGTGGGGCCATCGCCCTGGGCCACCCGCTGGGTGCCTCGGGCACCAAGCTCCTCGCCACCCTCGTCAACGAGCTGGAGCGCACCGGTGGTCGCTACGGCCTGCAGACGATGTGCGAGGGCGGCGGCTTGGCCAACGCCACCATCATCGAGCGTCTGGGCTAGCGGCTACGCGCCGCGGGCGGCGCCGCCATCGACACGGGCGCGGCCACGAACCTGATCCGGAACAACGCCCCCCCGTCGGGGGGGACCAGCAGGTCCAACCTGCCGCCGCACCCGCCGGCCAGCATCTTGGCCAGCGGGAGGCCCAGGCCCATGCCCGGCTTGTTGGTGTCGCCCCGCGTGAAGCGCTCGAACACGCGGTCGCCCAGGAAGCCGGGCACCCCGGGCCCGTGGTCGCGCACGTCGACGATCAACTCGCTCGTCGACGGGTCGCGCCCGGCCGTCAGCTCTGCCTCGCCTGCGTACTTGAGGGCGTTGTCCACCAGCAGCGTCACCGCGTGGGAGAGCAGGCGGCGGTCGGCGGTGACCGACAGGTCGGGATCGCAGCTGGTGGTGATGCGCTCGGCGTTGTCGCCCGCCGCGGCCCGGACGCTCTCCAGCACCTCGATCACCGACAGCCGGCTGGGCCGGGGCGAGATCACGCCCGCTTCATAACCGGACACGGTGAGCAGCTCTTCGACCAGGGTCTCCAGCCGCTGCATGCCCGCCTGCATGCGTTCGAGCATGACGGCCCGCTGGCTCTCGTCGAAACCGTCGCCGTGGGCCAGCAGCGTCTCGGTGAAGCCGCTGACGATGGTGAGCGGCGTGCGCAGCTCGTGGGAGACGCGGGCGATGAAGTCGGACTTCAGCTGCTCGAGGCGCATGGCCTCCTCGTGACGCTGGGCGCTCTCGATGGCCCCGGCCACCTGCACGGCCAGGCCTTCGAGCACCTGGACGTCCTCGTCGTCGAAGGCATCGTGCTCGGCCGAGTCGACCTGGAGCACGCCGATCACCCGGCCCAGGCACACCAGGGGAACGGCGAGGAACGTGGTCATGCCTGCGTTGGAGCCCAGGCGGCGCAGGTCAGGGTCGACCCGGCGGTCGCTGTCCAGGTCGGGGGAGTAGACGGTCTGGCCGGTGGCGATCACCCGTCCGGCCAGGCCCGAGCCCACCGGAAGGCGGGCGGCCATGACCTCGGGGCTCACCGGCGGGTCGGACGCGGCCACGTACACCTGGTTCTCGCCGTCGACCAGGCAGATGGTCCCGCCCCGGAAGGCCACCAGTGAGCGCATGGCCCGGAGCACCACGGTGAGCACGGCGCCCAGGTCGGTGGCAGGGCCGATGTCCCTGGCCACGCCCGCGAGCAGGGCGTGGAGGTCCATGAGGCGTGCCAGGCGCGCTTCGGAGCTGCCCTCCCGCTGTGGCATGTCGCCTTATCGGCCCGCGCCGCGGTCGGATGAGTGAGCGCCACCTAGCCTGGGAGGCGTGCTGAAGGTCGTGGTGTGCGTGGTGATCTTCCTCGTCATCATGCGCGTCAGCCTGGGCCTGATCCGCAGCATCGGCCGGCCTGTACCGCCCCCGGCCCCGCCCGGCGCGCTGCGCAAGGTCAACCTCCGCTACCGCTGCAGCATCTGCGGCACCGAGGTGAAGATGACGGCCGCCCCCGACGAACTGCCCGAACCGCCCCGGCACTGCCTGGAGGACATGCAGTTGGTGGCGCCAGCCATTGAATGACGCAATCCCCAGACTGGGAACAACCTGGGGGTAATTACAACCCTGGAACTAGTGCCACTTGGTGGCGGCGATGAACCCGGCGGTGATGAGGCCCAACCCGAGAATGAGGTACCAGTTGTTCGAATCGCCGGGCAGGATGCCTGCGCCGGGCAGGTAGTTGCTGATGATGACGACCATGCCCAGGATGAGGAGCGTGAGCATGAACACCGGGACCCACGTCGGGCTGTGGCGGTACGACTTCGGGATCGGTGGCGTGTACCGGCCGGTGGGCTTGGGCGTGACCCGGCCTGACGTCACCCGGCGTTTCACCGTGGCGGCCGTGGTGTCTTCCTCGCGAGAACGGCGCCGGGGCAGCAGTCTGGCCACGGCAGGAGGATAGCCATGGGGCGCTCGCGGGTGCTGCTCGTGGTGTCGTGCGCGCTCCTCGGCTTCCTGGCCGTGGTGGCCATCCGCACCCGCCCGGCCGATCCCGAGGGCCGCCTGCCCCGTCAGTTCCGGTTGGCCGCCCTCATCGAGCGCCAGCAGAAGTCCACGACCGACCTGCGCAAGGAGGTGCAGGACCTGCGGGCCCGGCTCACCAAGCTGCGGGCGGACACGGCCAGCCAGCACCTGGCCGGGGCCACTCGGGAGGCCGATCTCCAGGCCGCTTCGCTGACCGCCGGCCTGGTGGGCGTGCGGGGGCCCGGCCTCAAGGTCACGCTGGACGACTCCCACCTCGACCAGGCCCCGCCCGGCAGCAACGTGAACGACCTGGTCATCCACTCCCAGGACGTGCAGGCGGTGGTCAACGCCCTGTGGCGGTCGGGGGCCGAGGCCATCGCCATCAACCGCCAGCGCCTGGTGGGCACCAGCGCCGTGCTGTGCGTGGGCAACACCTTGCTCCTCAACGGCACGGTGTCCTCCCCGCCCTACGTCGTCACCGCCGTGGGGGCGTCACGCGACGGCTTCGAGGCGGACGGGCTGGTGCGCCAGCTGCACGAGGACGCCAAGCAGTTCGGCCTGCGCTTCTCCGTCAGCCGGGAGGACCAACTCGACCTGCCCGCCTTCCAGGGCGCCACCCAGTTCCAATTCGCTCGGCCCGTCGGGGGCGGCGGTTAGTAACGTCGGCGCCCTGATGGGTGCGCGTGTGCTGGTCGTCGACAACTACGACTCCTTCGTCTACAACCTGGTGCAGTACCTGGGCGAGCTGGGGGCGGAGCCGCTGGTGCACCGGCACGACGACCTGAGTGTCGACGCCGCCGTCGCCCTCCGGCCGGACGCCGTGCTCATCTCCCCCGGCCCCGGCCGGCCCGAGGACGCCGGGATCAGCAACGCCCTCATCGAGCGGCTGGCCGGCGACGTGCCCATCCTGGGCGTGTGCCTGGGTCACCAGTGCATCGGCCAGGTGTTCGGGGGCGACGTGGTGCGCGCACCCCAGGTCATGCACGGCAAGACGTCGGTGGTGCGCCACGACGACGCCGGCGTGTTCACCGGGCTTCCCAACCCGCTCGAGGCCACCCGGTACCACTCGCTGGTGGTCGACGCCGGCTCGGTGCCGGACGAGCTGGTGGTCACGGCTACGTCGGACGACGGGTTGGTGATGGGCCTGCGCTACCGGGAGCACCGGGTGGAGGGCGTGCAGTTCCATCCGGAGTCGATCCTCACCCAGGCGGGCAAACCCATGCTCGCCAACTTCCTGGGGCAGGTCGAGCGGGAGGGCGCGCCGGCCTCGGGCTGATGGCCCGTCTCTTCGACCTGCGCGTGCGGTCAGTGGATGGCGGCACCTCCCACCACCGGCCGGGCCAGCGTGAGCCGTCCCACGGAGCCGGCGAAGAGCGCGTCACCGAAGGAGAACACGCCGCCGTCCTGGGCCACCAGCCAGTAGCCGTTGCCGCCCTCGGTGCTCATCATGGCGGCGATGGGTTTGTTCAACCGGGTGCCGGCCAGCGAGCCAAGGTTGCGGGCGTCGCCGAAGGCGTAGACGTTGCCGTCCTCGCCGACCATCCAGTAGCCGTCGCCGGAGGGCGTGACCTCCATGTCCACGACTGGCCGGGTGACGCCGTTGCGAGCGGCCGAGCCGTGGAAGACGGCGCCGGGGCCGAAGGCGAAGACGCCGCCGTCACCGGCCACCATCCAGTAGCCGTTTCCGTCCGGAGCAGTGGTCATGCCCACGATGGGCTTGTTGAGGGCGATGGAGCCGGTCGAGCCCCAGAACTTGGCCGAGGGGCCGAAGGCGAAGATGCCACCGTCCTCGGCCACCAACCAGTAGCCGTTGCCGTCGTGCGCCGACGTCATGCCCACGATGGGCTTGTTGAGGCGGAGCCCGCCCATGGAGCCGAAGTCGGCGGCGTCACCGAAGGGGTAGACGTTCCCGTCCCGGGTGGCGATCCAGTAGCCCCGGCCTGACGGGGTGGTGGCCATGGCCACGGCGTTGGTGCTGGTGGCCACGGCGGCGGCCGAGCCCTTGAAGGGGGCGTCGCCCAGGGCGAAGATCCCGCCGTCCTGGCCCAGGAGGTAGTACCCGGGCGGCGAGCCCCGACCCGTGAGGACGACCGTATGGGGACTGCCGGCGGCGTCGCTGTCCAGCCGCAGGGCGGCGCTGAATGCGCCCCGGGCGTGGGGCTCGAACCGCACCGTCACCGAGCACGACCCGCCGGGCGGGATGTTTCCGCACGTCGATCTGGCCAGGGCGAAGTGGCGGCTGTCGCCGCCGGTGATGGAGGGCGACGCCATGTGCATGGTGGCCGTGCCCGTGTTGCTCATCGTGACCTGGAGCGGGTCGCTCACGTTGCCCACCCGCTGGCCGCCGAAGTCGAGGGCCGTCGAGGTGAGGGCGGCGCTGATCGATGGGGCCAGACCGGTGCCGTGCAGGGCGGCGGTGTGGGGCGCCCCCGGTGCGTCCGAGGCCACCAGGAGGGCGGCGTCGCGGGCGCCGATGCCCGTGGGCGTGAACACCAGGTTGACCGAGCAGCTCTGGCCGGCGGCCAGGGAACCCACCACGCAGGTGCCGCCGGTGATGGCGAAGTCGGCGAAGTTGGTGCCGGCCACGGTGAGGCCCACGACGTTCACCGGTGTGGCCCCGTCGTTCTTCAGCGTGTAGGTGCGCGATGCGGTCGGGAAGCTCAGGCCCACGGAGCCCAGGTCCTGCGAGGCGGGGGTGAGCTGGAGGGGCGACAGGATGGTGTAGGTGAAGGTGGCCTCGGGGCTGGCGTGGCCCAGCAGGTCGACGGCCACGGCCCGGATGGTGGTGGTGCCCACTCCCACGGGGATGGGCCCGGCGTACGTCGGGCTGGCGGCGCTGGCGGGCGAGCCGTTGGTCGTCACGTGGACGACGGCACTCGTGTCCGCGTCGCTCAGCGTCACCGATTGGGGCACGGCCAGCGCACCCTGTCCCGGCGAGGCCGTGGGAGCGGGCGGGGCCAGGGGCAGGCCCGTGCCCGACAGGGCGACGGTGAGCGGGCTCCCCGTGGCGTCGTGGACCACGCGCAACTGGGCCGAACGAAGGCCGAGCGACGACGGCGTGGGGGCGAAGGCCACCGAGATGGTGCACGACGACCCGGCCGTCACCACTGCACCGCACGTGCCGCCCGGCTGGATGGTGAAGTCGGCGGGCTGGGTGCCCGCGAGGGTCACGCTGGTGAGGTTGACGTCGGTGGCCAGGGTGTTGGCCACGGTCACGGACTTGGCCCCGGGGGACGGGCCCACTGTGGCCGTGCCCACCGTGGCCGGGCCGAAGCTCAAGGCCGACGGCGTCGCGCTCATGCCGGGAGAGAGCTTGCCCTGCACCACGAAACCGTTGATCTGGAACACGTTCGTACCGGGCCCGCCGATGTTCGGGCCGTCGATGCGCAAGAAGTTGGTGCCGAAGGGGCTCCCGATCACGGCGTGCTCGGAGGCGTTGTCACCGATGAAGCCGGCGGGAGCGGCGGGAGCCACGGCCGGGTCCCAGCGCAGGAACGTGGTCAAGGGCCCGAGGGTGGTGTCGCTGAACTCCGGGGCCACGCCGTCGTTGCACGTGTTCACCGGCGGGGATGAGAAGCAGCCGGCGTCCAGGGTGTCGTTGATCTCGAAGGCGGGACCCACGGACGTGACGTTGAACGTCTTCTGCCCGTACGGATGGGTCACGGTGTAGGTGCCCACCTGGGGGACGTTGATGCGCATGCGGATGCGCTGGAAGGTGCTCTCCTGGTCGTTGCCGTCGCCCGCGTAGGCAGCTTCCACCCCGGCCTCCCACAGGCCGGGCCCGCCGGCGGTGGTGAAGTCCGCCGAGGCCAGGAGGTAGAAGGCCTCGCCGTCGGGGGCCACCATGTCGGCGGCGGCGCCGAAACAGAACGGCGGGCCGTCGAGGCAGAGATCGAGGTTGGTCCCGGCGCTGTCGCCGTAGGACCGGGGAAACTTGGTGGCGGGGTCGATCGGTCCGGTGCTCACGGCTCGGGCTGCCGCGCTGGGCAGGAGCGCGGCAACGACCAGCGCGCCGATAACGGCAAGGGGCCTACGAGCAGCCATGAAGAAGCCCTCCTTCTCCGGGTGGGGGCCTCGGTATGACCGCCTCGGCCCACACCGGACTTTCGTCCTAGGACCTTTGGGAAACCTTTGAGACCCCCGGCGACGCCGGGGTGAAGGCGTCAGGGCGTCAGGGCGTCGTGGATGACGTGGTGGTGCTCGACGAGCTGGTCGGGTTCTTGGCCACGGTGATGGTGACCGTCGATCCCTGCGGGGCCTGGCTGCCGCCCGCCGGGCTCTGGTCGGTGACCCGGCCGTCGGGGTCGCTGGCGCTGGTCTTGGTCTGGACCTTCACCTGGAAGCCGGCGGCCTGCAGGTTCTTGGTGGCCTGGTCCTGGGTCTGGCCCACCACGTCGGGAACGGCCACCTGCTGGGGACCGCTCGACACGATGAGGTTGACCGTCGACCCCTTGGCCGCCTGGCTGCCCCCCGGAGGGTCGGTCCCGATGACCTTGCCCTCGGGCACGCTCGCCGATGCCTGCTTGGTGGTCTTGACCTGGAAGCCCAGCCCGCCCAGCTCGGCTGCCGCATCGGTGGCGTCCTTGCCCGCCTCGTTGGGGATGGCGACCTGGGGCTTGCCGCTGGAGACGGTGAGCACCACGTTCGACCCCTTGGCCGCGGGCGTGCCCGCCTTGGGGTCCTGGGCCATGACCCGGCCCTGGGGCACGGTGTCACTGGGCTGTTGGATGGGCGCGGGGACGTTGAAGCCGGCCCCGGTCAGGGCGTCGGTGGCCTCCTGCTCGGTCTGGCCAACCACGTTGGGCACGCGCACCTGGGCCTCGCCCTGGGACACGTGCAGGGTGACGACCGATCCCTTGTCGGCCTTGACCCCGCCCTTGGGATCCTGGTCGAACACCGTGTTGGCGTCGGCCTGGTTGTTCTCCAGCTTGCGCTCGACCTTGAAGCCCTGGCCCTCGAGCTCGGCCTGGGCGGCGTCGGCCGTCTTGCCGATCTCGTTGGGGACGACCACCTGCTTCGTGCCCGACGACGAGTTGAACACGCCCAGCGTGCGGCCGAGCAGGAAGAGCATGACGGCGAGGGCGGCCAGCATGGCCAGGAGCACGACCACGTAGGCGCCCGTGTGCCGGCGGGCGGGGGCCTCGGCCACCGCCGTGCCCACGGCCGTGGCCGGGATGGCCTGGGTGCCGCCCACGGCACCGACCATCTCGGTGCGGGGCACGGCCGCCGTCGGGGGCGGCGGCGGAACGGCGGCCACCTGGCGACCCTGGCGGAACCGCATGAGGTCGGCCCGCAGCTCGTCGGCGCTGGCGTAGCGCAGGTCGGGGTCCTTGGCCATGGCCTGCATCACGATGGCTTCGAAGGCGGGCGGGATGGCGGGGTTGATCTGCCGGGGCGGGACGGGTTCTTCCCGCACGTGCTTGTAGGCGACGGTGACCGGGTTGTCGCCTGTGAAGGGCGGCCGGCCGGTGACCATCTCATAGAGGACGACGCCGAGCGAGTACACGTCGCTGCGGGCGTCGACCCCGTAGCCCTGGGCCTGCTCGGGAGAGAAGTAGGTGGCCGTGCCCATGACGGCGCCGGTCTGGGTGAGGTTCTCGGCCGCGCTGGCGGCCCGGGCGATGCCGAAGTCGGTGACCTTCACGTGGCCGTCGATGTCGATGAGCACGTTGCCCGGCTTCACGTCCCGGTGGACCACGCCGTTGCGGTGGGCGAAGGCCAGGGCGGCGGCCACGTCGGCGCCGATGTCGGCGGCCCGATCGGGGAGGAGGGAACCTTCGGCCCTGATGATGTGGGACAGGGGCCGGCCGTCCACGAACTCCATCACGATGTAGTAGGCGCCGTCCTCCTCGCCCCAGTCGTAGACCGACACGATGTTCGGATGGGAGAGGTTGGCGGCGGCCTGGGCCTCCCGGCGGAAGCGCTCCACGAACGACCGGTCGGTGGACAGCTCGGGGAACAACATCTTGAGGGCCACGGGCCGGTCGAGCAGCTGGTCCCGGGCCAGGTACACCTCCGCCATGCCCCCGCGGGCGATCTGCCGCACGATGACGTAGCGGCCGCTGTACACGGGCGGGGTGGTGGACATCGGGCGACGAGCCTAGGGGGCGAGGGCGGCCTGGAGGACCTTCTGGGCGATGGGCGCCGCCACCCTGCCACCGGTGACGTTGTCGCCCAAGCCGGGCTGGCTCTCGACGATGACGGCCACCGCCACCTTGGGGGCGTCGGCGGGGGCGAAGGCGATGAGCCAGGCGTGGGCGTTGTCGCCGACCGTCTGGGCCGTACCCGTCTTGGCCGCGACCTGGACGCCGGGGATGGCGGCCCGGGTGGCGGTGCCGCTCTGCACGACGGCGACCATCATGTCCCGCAGCGTGGACGCGCTCTGGGCCGACATGGCCCGCATCCACGGGTCGGCCTGGGCGCTGCGCACCACGTTGCCCTCGTTGTCGCGGAGCTGGGCCAGCAGGTGGGGCTTCATGATCACGCCCCCGTTGGCCACGCCCGCGGCCACCAGCGCCATCTCCAGCGGGGTGGCGGCCACGTCCTGCTGGCCGATGGCGGAGTGGGCCAGGGCCGGTAGGTCGTGGGCGAAGGCCGAGGCGTCCGGGAAGATCGACTTGGCCGGCGCCGGCATGTCCAGCGGGGCGGCCTGGCCGAAGCCGAACTCGTGGGCCTGGTCGGACAGCTTGGCCGCGCCCAGGTCGAGCCCGATCTGGGCGAAGCCGGTGTTGCACGACACCTTCAACAGGTCGGGCAGGATGCCGCCGCACGCTTCGTTGCCGAAGTTGCTGAGCTTGTTGGTGGTCTGGGGCAGGGGCAGCTGGCGCAGCACCGGGTAGGGCTTGGTGGCCAGGTCGGGGGCCTTTTCGAGCACGGCGGCCGACGTCACCACCTTGAAGGTGGAGCCGGGCGCGTAGCGCTCCCGGAAGGCCCGGGGAAGGAGGGGACGGTCGGCGTTGGCCTGGAGCGACTTCCACGCGTCCTGGACGGCCTTCTGGTCGTGGGCGGCCAGCGGGTTGGGGTCGAAGCTGGGAAAGCTCCACATGGCGAGGATCGACCCGTCCTGGGGGTTGAGGGCCACGACCGCGCCCTTGCGGTTGCCCAGCGCGTCGCGCGCCACTTGCTGGAGCTTCTTCGAGATGGTGATGGTGAGGTTGCCCGTACGGGTGCGGTCGCCCAGGAAATCACGCACGTTGCGCACGGGGAGGGTGCGGCCCACCAGGTCGTTGTTGTACTGGCGTTCCAGCCCCTCGGTGCCGTAGGTGAAGGAGAAGTAGCCGGTGAGGTGGCCGAACAGGTCGCCCTCCGGGTACTGGCGCAGTCGCTTCAGGCGGTCGGGCGTGGCCACCGACTGAGCCAGCACCACGCCGTCGGCCGAGGAGATGGTGCCCCGGTCCTGGCTGAAGTCACGGGTGACCCGGCGGGTGTTGCGAGGGTCATCGGCCAAGGCCTTGGCGTGGAAGACCTGGAGCCAGTTCAGCTGGGCGAACAGCACGAGGAACAGGGCCATGAGCACGAGGCCCAGCCGGCGGATCTGCCTATCCATGCCGCCTATCCATGCTGCCTGTCCACGCGGGCGGCGGTCAGTTCCTGAGCGACACGGTCCCGGCGCTCGGCCGTGTCGTTCGAGATGCGGATGAGGAGGGCGAGCAGGACGTAGTTGGCGAGGAGCGAGGACCCGCCGTAGGACACGAACGGGAGGGTGATGCCGGTGAGGGGCACGATGCGGGTGACACCCCCGATGATGATGAACGTCTGCACGCCGACGATGGTGGTGAGGCCGGCCGCCAGCAGCTTCTCGAACGGCTGCTCGGCCCGGATGGCGATGCGCATGCCGGTGCCCACGATCAACAAGAACGCCACGATGAGTGCCGCCGTGCCCAAGAGGCCCAGTTCCTCGCCGATGGCGGCGAAGATGAAATCGGTGGCCGCCGCCGGGATCTGCTGGGGGCTGCCCAGGCCGATGCCCGTGCCGGCGATGCCGCCCGAGCCCAGGGCGAAGAGGCCCTGGACGAGCTGGTAGCCCTGGGAGGCGGCTCGGGACCAGGGGTCGAGCCAGATCTCCACCCGCTCCCGCACGTGGGCGAAGGAGCTGTAGGCGAAGAAGCTGCCGACGCCGAAGAGGACGGCCCCGATGCCCAGGTAGGCGCCCCGGTCGGTAGCCAGCCACAGCATGCTGATGAAGAGGGTGAAGAAGAGGAGGGACGAGCCCAGGTCCTTCTCGGCCGTCATCACCAGGATCGACGCCCCCCAGGCCAGGAGGATGGGACCGATGGCCCGGGGCTGGGGGAGGAGGCGACCCTTGCCGAAGTCCGACAGCAGCTCCCGTTTCTCCACCAGGTAGGCGGCGAAGAAGATGCCCAGGGTGATCTTGGCCATCTCGCCGGGCTGGAAGTTGATCGGGCCCAGGCGCACCCACAGGCGAGCGCCGTTGATGTTGCGGCCGACCACGGGGAGGAGGGGCATCATCAGCAGGCCCACGCCCAGCAGGGCGAACGAGTAGCGGTACCGCTCCAGGTCCCGGGCCTGGCGCACCACCACCAGGGTGGCGACGAAGGCGAGGATGCCCAGGCCCGTCCATACGGCCTGGAGGCCGGCCAGGCTCTGGTCGAGGCGGGCGATGAAGACGTAGCCGAGGCCGTTGAGCAGGCCGGCGACGGGGAGCAGCACGGCGTCGCCCCGGGGGGCCAGGCGGCGCACGGCCACGTGGGCCACGGCCAGCATGGCGAGGATGATGGCGAGGAAGGGCCCGATGTTGGCCGGGAGGGAGGCGCTCTTGCCCAGGCTGGCCAGGGCGTAGGCGCCCGCGGTGATGAGGGCGACCAGGACGATGAGGCCGAGCTCGGTGTCCCGGCGGGGGGCACGGGTCATGGGGTGGTGGTGGAGCCGGGGGCTGTGCTGCTCGGGGTGGTGCTGGTGGGCGTGCTCGTGGTCGTGCCGCTGGTGGCCTGGGCCTCGGTCTGGAGGTTGCGGACGTAGCGGCGGGCGTCGGCCAGCGAGGGCTCGGCCTTGCCGGCGCGTACGGCGGCCAGGCGATCCTGGGGGACCTGGGCGGTGGTCAGGTCGAACTGCTGCTTCACCGTGGGCTGGAACCAGAGGAGCCCGCCGGGGCGGCCCTGGAAGATGGTGACCCGGTCCTGGTGCAGGCCCACGTAGTACGAGCCCCGGGCGTACACGCCCACCGCGGCGGCGGCGCCGGTCAGGACGATGACGAGGGCGAGGAGGAAGAGGACCAGGCGCACGGTGAGGCGGCGGCTCCTGGGCGCCGCCGGTGGCGCGGTGGCGCGTGGCGGGGCTGGTGGCGGTGGTGCGGTGGCGACGGGCGGAGCCGGTGCGGGCCGGTCGGGCGCCGGCGCCGGGGCCG
>DASRGI010000271.1:0-5269 GCA_035651095.1 Acidimicrobiales bacterium
GGCCGCCGAGGTCCGCTTGGGCGCCTTCTTCCTCTGGTTCTTCCTGCCCCAACTCCTGCTGTACGCGGTGGGGGCGGTAGCCAGCGCGTTCCTCAACGCCGGTCGGCGGTTTGCGGCCGCGGCCGCCGCGCCGGTGGCCAACAACGTGGTGGTGATCGTCACCATGTTGGCGTTCATCGCCCTGCGGGGCAGCGGCGTGCGGCCCGGCCTCGACGTGCGCCTGTCCGAGAAGCTGCTGCTGGCGCTGGGCACCACCGGCGGTGTGCTCGCCATGAGCGTGGTGCCGCTGGTGGCGCTGTGGCGAGCCGGCTACCGGCTGCGGCCCCGGCTGGACGCCCGCAACCCCCACCTGCGGGCTGTGGCTCGGGTGGGGGCGTGGGGCGCGGCCATGCTGGCCGCCGCCCAGGTGCTGATCGGCGTCACCCTCGTGCTCGCCAACCGGGTGGAGGGCGGCGTGGTGGCGTACACCATCGCCTTCACCTTCTTCCTGCTGCCCCACGCCGTGATCGCCCACCCGCTCTACACGGCGCTGTACCCGAGGTTGGCGGCACACGTGCACGCGTCGGACGCCCGCGCGTTTTCGGCCGACGTGGCCGACGGCGTGCAACGGCTGGCCGCGCTGCTGCTGCCCGTGTCCGTGCTCCTCGCCGTGTTGGGCCGGCCCGCCCTGCGCGTCGTGCACCTGGGCGCCCTCGACCGGCCCGGCGCCGACCTGGTGGCGCGGGTGCTGGCCGCCTACGCCCTGGGCCTGTTCGGGTACGCGGTGTTCCAGCTCCTGGCCCGCGCCTCCACCGCCGCCGGCGACGCCCGCCTGCCCGCACTGGTGGCGTGGGGGATGACGGTCGCGGGCGCCGTGCTCATGCTCGCGGGCGCGGGCGCGGCCAGCGGGCGTGACCGGGTGGTGGCGCTGGGCGTGGCCCACTCGGTGGTGATGACGGTCGGGGCGGCCGTGCTGTTCGTGCTGCTGCGGCGCCAGGCGGGGCGGCCCATGCCCGCCCTCGGCGTGGTGGCCCGCAGCGTGGCCGGCGCGGTGGTGGGCGGTGCCGCCGCCGCGCTGGTGGCCCACTCGGTGGCGTCGTCCACTCGCACGGGCGCGGCCGTGGTGCTGGTGGTGGGCGGCGGGCTCGGGTTGGTCGCCGCCTACGCGGTCGTGGGGGCGCCGTGGAAGTGGTTGCGGGCATGACCCGGGTCGTGGCCATCGTGCCCGCCAAGAACGGGGCCCACTCGGTGGGCGCCACCGCGCTCGCCCTGCTCGACGTGGCCGAGGTCGACGAGGTGCTGGTGGTCGACGACGGGTCCACCGATGGCACCGCCGACGTCGCCCTGGCTGCCGGCGCCAGGGTGCTGCGCCTGCCCGCCAACGTGGGCAAGGGTGGGGCCGTGCGGGCCGGTGTGGAGGCCACGCCGCACGCGTCCGTCTACCTGCTGATCGACGCCGACGTGGGCGACACCGCCGCGGCGGGGGCGCGGGCCCTGCTCCCGCCCGTGCTCGACGGCGCCGCCGACATGACCGTGGGCGTCCTGCCGCCGGCGGGCGGCCGGGGTGGGTTGGGGAAGGTGCGCGATCTGGCTCGGGCGGGCATCCGCCGGGCATGCGGGTTCGAGGCCCGAGCGCCGCTGTCCGGGCAGCGGGCGGTGTCCGCGCCCGTGTTGCGCTCGGTCGAGCTGGCCCCCCGCTTCGGGCTGGAGACGGCCCTCACCATCGACGTGGTGCGGCGCGGGGGCTCGGTGGTCGAGATCGACGTGGCCATGGACCACCGCCACACGAGTCGCTCGGTGCGGGGCTTCTGGCACCGGGGCCGCCAGGGCGCAGACGTGGTGCGGGCGCTGTGGCCCCGGCTCACCACGTCGGCCCAGCGGGTGGGCGTCATCGTGGCCGTGGCCGTGCTGCTGGCCGCGGTGGCGTTGGCCGAGAGCGTCCACGTGCAGCCGTCCAGCGCCGCGGCCACGGCCAAGCCGGCCAAGGTCGTGATCTTCGGCATCCCCAAGCTGGGCTGGCCCGACGTGGGTACCGGCCGCATGCCCACCCTCGACGGGCTCATGCGGTCGGGTGCGGTGGCGGCCACCAGCGTGCGCACCCAGTCGACCAAGCCGCTCACGGCCGAGGCCTACGCCACCGTGGGCGCCGGCACGCGGGTCAAGGCCGACGAGCAGGCGGCCGCGGCCTACGACGCCGAGGATCGGGCGGGGGGCGAGCCGGGAACAGCGGCCGAGGCCTTGGCCCGCCGCACCGGCACCGACGTGCGCGGTGACGTCCTCGTGGTCGGCGCCCCGGCCACGGTCCGGCTCAACCAGGGCAAGCACCTGTCCAGCCATCCCGGGGCGCTGGGCGACGCCCTCCACGCCGCGGGGAAGCGCACGGCGGTGGTCGGCAACGCCGACCTCGGCCAGATCACCGCCCGCCCGGCCGCGGCGGCCTTGATGGATGGCCAAGGCGGGGTGGATGCGGGCACGGTGTCGTCGGCCCTGCTGGCGCCCGACGTCGACGCGCCCTTCGGCGTGCGGGCCGATCCCGCGGCCGTGGTGCGGGCCACGCAGCAGGCCCTGCGGGAGGCAGACGTGGTGGTCGTGGACCCGGGCGACATGGACCGGGCCGCCGCCTTCGCCCAAGTGGCCACGCCGGCGGCGGCCCGAGCCGAGCGGCTGCGGGCCTTGCACGACACCGATCTCCTCCTGGGGCGGGTCGTGGCCCTGGCCGGGCCCGAGGCCCTGGTGCTGGTCGTGTCCGTCGACCCGCCCGGCCAGACCTGGCGGACCACGCCCCTGGTCGCCACAGGCGCCGGGGTGCGCCAGGGTTACCTGCACTCGCCGTCCGTCAAACGGGTCGGCGTGGTGACCATCACCGACCTGGCGCCGACGGTGCTGGATGCTGTGGGCGTGCCCGCGCCCTCCGGGATGATCGGCCATCCGTTGCGCTACCACCCGGGAACAGTGCAGCTCGAACAGCTGCGCCGGTTGGACCGGGACGCCGCCTTCCGGGAACGGATCTACTTCCCGATCACCCTCGTCTACATCATCTTTCAGGCCATCGTGTACCTCCTGGCCATGGTGGCCTTCGGGCGCCTGGGCGGCGTGGGCGGAGCCGGGCGGCTGCTGAGGTGGATCGTGCTGGGGGTGGCCGCCTGGCCGCTGGCCACCTTCGTGTTCCGCGCCCTGCCCAACATGGCTGCCCTGGGCCCGTGGGCGGTGGCGGTCCTCCTGGGCGTGAACGCGCTGATCGTCGCCCTGGCCCTGCGGGCCCGGCGCCATCCCCTGGCACCGCTGTCGTGGATCCTCGGGTCCACGGTGGCGCTGATCGGGGTCGACCTGGCCACCGGGGCGCGGCTGCAGGTGTCGAGCATCCTCGGGTACTCGATCCACACTGCGGCCCGGTTCACGGGCATCGGCAACACCGCCTTCGCCGTGCTGGCCGCGTCGGCCATCCTCGTGGGGGTCATCCATCTGGAGCAGATGGGCTCGCCCGCCCGGCGGCGGGAGGCGTTGGTGGCGGTGGCCGCCCTGTTCGCGCTGGTGGTCCTGGTGGACGGCGCGCCCAGCCTGGGTGACGACGTGGGTGGCATCCTCACGCTCGTGCCCGTGCTGGGGATCAGCGTGCTGGTGCTGTCGGGGCGGCGGGTGCGGCTGCGCACGCTGGCGATCGCCGCGGCGGTGACGCTGGTGGTGCTGGGCGTCGCCGCGGGTGTCGACCTGCTGCGGCCGCCCGAAGCCCGCACCCACTTGGGGCAACTGGTGTCGTCGATCGGGAACCACGGGTCGGGCACGTTCTTCACGACGGTGGCGCGGAAGCTGGCCACCAACCTGCGCACGTACAAGTCGGTGTGGCTGTGGGTGATCGTGATCGTGGCCGCCTACATGCTGTTCTTCTTCGGGTGGGCCCGGGGGTGGTCGTCGCTGCTGCCCCAGCGGTCGGCCGCCCGGGTGGGCGTGATGGCGGTACTGGCCGCCGGCCTCTTGGGGAATCTCTTGAACGACTCGGGGGCGGTCGTGACGGCGCTGGTGTTCGTGTACATGGGCCCGTTCCTCACCCTGTTGGCGCTCGAGCGTGAGCGAGGTTCGCCCGTGCTGCTCGAGCCGCGGGGCGCCGAGGTCCGGGCCCGCGCATGAGCGTTTTCGTCACCTTCGCCATCGGCTTCCTGGGCGGGCGGCTGGTGTGGGTGCTGGTGCGGCCCACGCTGGCCCACACCATGTTCGAGCGGGCCAACTACCGGGGCGTGCCCGTGCCGGTGGCCGCCGGGATATCGGTGCCCCTCACGCTGTTCCTCGTGGAGGGGGGCCGGGCCGTGGCCGGCGCCGCCGGGGTGGGAGACGCCGGCCTCTCGCCCGCCCGGGCCGGCGTGCTGCTGGTGGCGGCCGGGTTCGGCATGGTCGGGCTGTTCGACGACCTGGCCGGGTCGGTGCCCGACGCGTCACGCGGGTTCCGGGGCCACGTGCTCGCCCTTCTGCGGGGCCGGCTGACGACGGGCGGGGCCAAGCTGGTGGGCGGCCTGGCGTTGGCGGCCGCGGCCGTCGCGACCGCGTCGCCCGACTCGTCGTCGTCCCTGGGCCGGCTGGCCGCCGACGCCGCCCTCGTGGCCCTGGCCGCCAACCTGGGCAACCTGCTCGACCGGGGCCCGGGCCGGGCCACCAAGTGCTCGCTGGTGGCGTTCGTGGCGCTGGCGGTGGCCACCCGGTCGGCCTACGCGGTGGCGCCCGTGGCTGCGGTGGTGGGCGCGGCGGCGGCACTGTTGCTCGACGATCTGCACGAGCGGCTCATGCTGGGCGATACCGGCGCCAACGTGCTGGGCGGGGCGCTGGGCCTGGGCGTGGTGCTGGCCTGCGCTCCCGGCATCCGGCTCGTCGTGCTGGTCGCCGTTGCCGTGCTGAACGTGCTGTCCGAGGTGGTGTCGTTCAGCCGCGTGATCGCCGCGGTGCCCCCGTTGCGAGCGCTCGACAACCTCGGCCGCCTCCACCCCTCCCCCTGACGGATTCTCGTAACGCTCACGCCGCCATAGTGGGCGCCAGCGTTACGAGAACGGCTGGGAGGGGGGCCGTCCGCGGGAAGGGGGCGGCAGTGGGGTACCGTGGGAGCCCGTGGCGAAACACATCTTCGTGACGGGCGGCGTCGCCAGTTCGCTGGGCAAGGGTCTCACCGCCTCCTCGCTGGGCCGGCTCCTGAAGGCACGGGGCCTGCGGGTCACCATGCAGAAGCTGGACCCGTACATCAACGTGGACCCCGGCACCATGAACCCCTTCGAGCACGGCGAGGTGTTCGTCACCGAGGACGGCGGCG
>DASRGI010000272.1:0-4482 GCA_035651095.1 Acidimicrobiales bacterium
TCACGCACTGCCTGCAGACGGCCACCCGGGCCGAGCGGGACGGGGCCGACCAGGAGGTCGTGGTGGCGTCGCTCTGCCACGACATCGGCAAGGCCATCTCCAACCCCAACCACCCGGCCATCGCCGCCGAGATCCTGAAACCGTACGTGCGCGACGAGGTGTACTGGATGATCCGGGCCCACCAGGACTTCCAGGGCCAGCACTACTACGCCCACTTCGGCAAGGACCCCGACGCCCGTGCGGTGTGGGCCGGCAACGAGTGGTACGAGCTGGCCGAGCGCTTCGCCGACGACTGGGATCAGGTCAGCTTCGACCCCGACTACGACACCGAGCCCCTCGAACACTTCGAGCCCCTCGTGCGCGAGGTCTTCGCCCGCCCCCGCTGGTTCTGACCCACATCGTCAGCGTTCTCGTAACGCAGGCGAGCACATAGGCGGCGCCAGCGTTACGAGAACGGCTGTTGGGGCTGGAAGGCGGCCAGCAGCATGCTGATCAGCACGATCAGGTGGGCCCACGAACTGGTGGCCCACGGCCGCCACGACTCGGGCAACCGGATGAGCGGTGGCCGCTCGGGGATGGTGAAGTCGACGGCCGCGATGGTGAGGCCCGACACGGCGATGGCGAACAGGACCAGGGGGACGAACGCCGTGCTCCGTGACGTGGCGAACAGGCCCACGGCCACGCCCACCACCAGCAAGAAGCCGTTCACCACGAGCAGGACCGAGCGGCCCCACACCCGCCCGGCGCGCATCGCCATCGCGGCGGCGAAGAAGAACGGGTGCAACAGCTCGATGCGAAAGCCGTGGCGGATGCCGATGCCCACCAGGTGGGCGCAGAACTGCACCGCGTACCCGACGGCCATGTAGGTGCCCAAGCGGCGAGTGGGACGGTCGACCGCCAGGGCGTCGGTCATGCTCCGGCGCGGACCTGCGCCTGGTCGAACAGCGCTTGCAGCTCGTTGGCCAGGCGCTCGGTGACCTCGTGGACGGCGTGCCGCGACATGCGCGCCTTGCCGCCGTCGGCGGGCGCGGGCGGCTCGATGGGCGGGCCCACGATCACGCGGACCTTCACCGGCCGGAGCAGCTTCGACCCCTTGGGCATGGCCGCTTCCGAACCGCCGATGCCCACCGGCACCACGGGCACGCCCGTGCGGGCAGCCACGTAGGCGGCGCCCTCGAACAGCGGCTGCACGATGGGGCCGGACTGGCGAGTGCCTTCGGGGAAGATCACCAGCGGCTCGCCGCCCTCGACCACGGCCATGCACCGCCGCAACGCCTCCCGGTCGGCACTCCCCCGGTGCACGGGGAAGGCGCCCAGCGCACTGAGCAGCTTGCCGAACGCGCTCACCTTCCAGAGCGAGTCCTTGCCCATGTAGCGCAACCGCCGCTTGGTCACGGCCGCCACCACCAGCGTGTCGATGTTGGACCGGTGCACCGGGGCGAGCACGAACGGCCGGTCGGTGGGCACGTGTTCGAGCCCGTCCACGTCCAGACGCCAGAACAGGCGGCAGAACCCGACGACCAGAGCCCGCACGGCGCGGTACAACCACAGATCGGCTGTCATAGCTTGCGCAACACTTCCTCGACGATCTCCTCGACCGGTCGGCCGGTGGTGTCGATCACCACGGCGTCGTCGGCCACCTTCAGGGGCGACGCCGCCCGGGTGGAGTCGAGCCGGTCCCGGTGGGCCAGGTTCTCGGCCACGGCCGACTCGTCGGCGAACCCGGCTGCCTCCCGGGTGCGGCGGTTGGCTCGCTCGGTGTCGCTGGCGGTCAGGAACACCTTCAGCTCGGCCGCCGGGAACACCACGGTGCCGATGTCGCGCCCCTCGACCACCCCACCGCCGTGCTCCTCGATCCACGCCTGCTGGCGCGCCACCAGATCGGCTCGCACGGCCGGGTTGGCCGCCACCACGCTCACGGCCTGGCTCACCTCGGGACCCCGGATGGCGTCGGTGGCGTCCTGGCCGTCGACCGTCACCGCGCCACCCGCCAACTCGATGGCGACGTCCGGCGCCAACGCGGCAACGGCGGCGGTGTCCTCGGGGGCGATGCCCCGGCGCAGGGCGGCCAGCGTCACCGAGCGGTACATGGCCCCGGTGTCCAGGTAGTCGAGCCCCAGGCGGGCGGCCACGGCCCGGGCCACGGTGGACTTCCCCGACCCGGCCGGGCCGTCGATGGCGATCACGCGCATGGGCGGCTCACGCTAGCGAGTCCAGGACGTCCCAGTAGCCGGGGAACGTCTTGGCCACGCAGCCCGGATCGGCGATCTCGATGCCCGGCACCTTCAGTCCCACCAGGGCGAAGCTCATGGCCATGCGGTGGTCGCGGTACGTCTGCACGACGGCGCCGTGGGGGCGGCCACCCACGATGGAAAAGCCGTCCTCGTGCTCCTCGGCCTCGATCCCGATGCGCCGCAGTTCGGTGACCACGGCGGCGATGCGGTCCGTCTCGTGGCCCCGGATGAAGTCGATGCCCCTGACCGTGGTGCGGCCCTCGGCGAAAGCGGCGACCACGGCGAGCGTGGGGGCGATGTCGGGCATGTCCCGCAGGTCGACGTCGCCGTAGGGGTGGCGCTGCTGCAGCAGCTCGACGATCCCGTAGTCGCCCTGGATGGTGCCGGGGCCGAGACCCTCGACCTCGACGTGGCCGTCGGGGAAGAGCGCGTTGAGGGCGTAGAAGTAGGACGCGGCGGTGGCGTCGGGCTCGACGGCGTAGGTGGTGGCGCCGCCGGCGAAGGCGGCCCGTACCTGCTCGGTCATGCGCAGGTAGGGCGCCGACACGACCTCGGTGGTGGGACGCACGGCGACCCCGGCCAGCATGAGGCCGGACAGGAACTGGCTGGAGACGTTGGCGGGCACGTCCACCGGCCCGGGCGGCAGGCGCCCCTGCCCGTGGATGACGAAGGGCAGGGCATCGCCGCCGCCCAAGCCGTCCACCCGGACGCCCAACGAGCGCAAGGCTCCCATGAGCGGTCCCATGGGTCGGCGCCGCAGCTGCTCGCTCCCATCCAGGCGGTACTCCCCCTGCCCCAACGCCAGCACGGGCGCGAGGAACCGGGCGCACGTGCCCGAGTCCCGCACGTCGAGCGCCAGCGGGCCGGGCCGCAGGGCGCCCCCCGTCCCCCCCACCTCGATGCGGTCGCCCTCCCACCGCACGGTCGCACCCAGGGCCTCGATGGCCGCGGCCATGGCCCTCGTGTCGTCGGCGTCCAGCGCGCCGGTGAGCACGCTCGTGCCCTCGGCCAGCAGGGCGCACACCAGGGCCCGGTTGGTGTAGCTCTTCGAACCCGGGACGCGCACGACGGCACGGGGGGGCCGGGTGAGCGGCACGATCGGCCGCGGGTCCGGGCCGCTCATCGGGCCAGGGGGCTGACGGCGGGCCGGAACTGGCGAGCCAGCAGCGCCCCCCGGAACAGGTCGGCCGCCTTGGCGTCGACCACCAGCACGAGCACGCCCCGGTCACCCTCGGACGAGTGGGCCACTTCGAGGTCGTAGATGTTCACGTCCAGCTCGCCGGCCAGGGTCGTGACCTCGGCGATGACGCCGGGCCGGTCGGGCACGGGCACGCGGAACTCCACCAGGTCCTCGGGACGCACGCCCCGGGCGGGCAGGTTGGTGCGGGCGGCCCGGGCCGTCTCCAGGATGCGCAGCAGCCCCTCTCGGTCGGCCGCCGACACCACGGCCCGCACCTCGGTCAGCGCGCCCACCAACCGGTCGAGGGCGTCGACGATGGCGTCGCGGTTCTCGGCGCAGATGTCGGGCCAGATGCCGGGATGGCCAGCGGCGATGCGGGTCATGTCCCGGAAGCCGCCGGCGGCCAGGCGCAGCACGGCGCTGTGCTCCTCGGCCCGGTCGGCGGCCAGGCGCATGAGCGACGCGGCGGTGAGGTGGGGCACGTGCGACACGACGGCCACCAGGGCGTCGTGGCGGTCGGGAGGCAGGGCCACGACGTCGGCGCCCAGCGACGAGATGATTGAGCGCAGCCGTGTGAAGGCAACGCTGTCTGTCTCCTCCGTGGGGGTGAGCACCCAGGTGGCCCCGGTGAAGAGGTCGGCGCTGGCCCCGTCCACGCCCTCCTGCTCCGACCCGGCCATCGGGTGGCCGCCCACGAACCGGGGGTCGTCCACGGCGCTGACCACGGCCGCCTTCACACTGCCCACGTCGGTGACCAGACCGGTGGGGTTGGCGGCCAGGGCTTCCCGAGCAGCGCCGGCCACGGCCGACACGGGCGTGGCCACGAACGTGACCTCGGCGGTGCCGTCGACACCCACGGCGTCGAGGGCACCCAGGGCCAACGCCCGCTCGGCCCGGGCCTCGTCCCGGTCGGTGCCGGTGACGTGCCAGCCCCGGTCCCGCAGGGCCAGGCCGATGGAACCGCCGATGAGGCCGGTGCCCCAGATCTGGGCGCGCCTAGGCGGGGAGGTCATCGCGCAGCCCCCGTGTCCCCTCGAGGTACACGTGGTGCAGCTCGGCCCGGGACTT
>DASRGI010000273.1:0-8198 GCA_035651095.1 Acidimicrobiales bacterium
CTGGAGGCCACCCCCTTCGCCGCCCCTGCCGCGGTGGCGCCCGAGCTGCTGGCGTCGGTCGACGGCGTGACGCTGGTGGGGTCGCTGGAAGTCGGGGGTGACGGGGTCCTCCACTACCACCGCCGGTTCACGGAAGGCGGCGACGTCTACGAGGACGTGGTGTCCATCCGGTCCCTCGACATCGGGGCCCTGTGCCGGGTCCTCGATGCCGCTGGCCTGCGCCTTCGCACCGCCCGACAGGACGGCACCCGGGTGCTGGCGACTACGATTCCCGTATGAAGCGCACGTGGGGGAAGCTCGGGGGCCAGCTCGGTCTGGGGTTCGCGGCCATCGGCCTGCTGCTCATCGGCTTGGCGTGGAACGGGGCCGCCAGCCTGGACTTCGTGTCCGGCCAGGTCCCCTACCTCCTGTCCGGCGGGGCGCTCGGCCTCTCGCTGGTCGTCATCGGGGTCACGCTCGTGGTCGTGCAGAACGGCCGCAAGGACCGGGCCATCCTCGAAGCCGAGCTGCGGAGCCTGAGCAGCGCCGTCGCCCGCTTGGCCACCGCCCTGGGGAGTGGTGTCGTGGCCGGGGGTGGGGCCAACGGTTCCGCCCTCTCGGCCGCTTCGCTGGGCCCCGACATGGTGCTGGTGGGCGCCACGTCCTTCCACCGGCCCGACTGCCGGCTGGCCGAGGGCAAGCCCCTCGCGGCCATGCCCGTCGCCGCCGCCCAGGCCGAGGGCCTCACGCCCTGCCGCATCTGCGACCCGCTGGCCGACGTGGCCGAGTTGGAGGGCGCTGGTGCCGGCGACGCCGAGGCCGGCCGCCGGCGGGTCCGACGCCGCGTCCGCGGGTAACCCCCACACCCCTCAGCGTTCTCGTAACGCGGGCGAGGACTATGCCGGCGCACGCGTTACGAGAAGCGTCAGGCGGGTGGGTTGGGCGGGTGGTTAGGCGGCGCCGCCCAGGTAGGTCTTGCGCAGCTCGTCGCCCTGGCGCAGCTCCTCGCCCGACCCCTGGTACACGATCTCGCCCTTCTCCATGACGAGGGCGGCGTTGGCGTGCCGGAGCACGCCCACGTTCTGCTCCACGATGATCACCGTGGTGCCGTCCTCGCTGATGCGGTCGACGATCTGGAACACGGTCTTGGCCAGGGCGGGCGAGAGGCCGAGCGACGCCTCGTCGATCAGCATGAGCCGGGGCAGGCTCATCAGCCCCCGGCCGATGGCGAGCATCTGCTGCTGCCCGCCCGACAGGGTGCCGGCCAGCTGGTCCCGGCGCTCGGCGAGGATCGGGAAGTAGTCGTACACCCGGTCCTGCATCTCCCGCAGCTCGGCCCGGCGGCGCCGCTTCGTCCACGTCCCCAGGCGCAGGTTCTGGGCCACGCTCAGGGCCGGGAACACCCGGCGGCCCTCGGGCACGAGGGTGAGGCCCAGCTCCACCAGGCGGGCGGCGTCGATGCCGTCGATGCGCTTGCCGTCGAACGTGATGGTGCCGCCCCACGGCTTCAACAGGCCGGCCACGGTGGCGACGGTGGTCGTCTTGCCCGCCCCGTTGAGGCCGAGCAGGACGGTGGTCTTGCCCTCCTCGATGTCGAAGTCGATCCCCTGGAGCACGGGGATGGCGCCATAGCCGACGCGCAGGTCGCGCACTTCGAGGAACGCCACTACTCGCTCACCCCGCTCGTCTCGCCCAGTTCGGCCGCCACGATGCCGGCCTCCCGGCGCTCGGCCTCGGCCTCGGCCTCGGGGGCTTCCTCGCCCAGGTAGGCAGCCACCACTTCGGGATGGTTGCGCACCTCGAGGGGCAGGCCCTCGGTGAGCAGCTTGCCGAAGTTGAGGCAGTACACGTAGTCGCAGATGCGCACCACCAACGGCACGTGGTGCTCGATCATCAAGATGGTGAGGTCGAACTCCTTGCGCAGGGTCAGGAGCTCGTCGCCCAGATGGTCCGCCTCCTCAGGGCCCATGCCCGACCCGGGCTCGTCCAGCATGAGCAGGTCGGGGTCGGTGGCCAGGGCGGTGGCGATCTCCACCCGCTTGAGCACGCCGTACGGGAGCCCGGCCACGGGCCGGTCCCGCAGGTCGCCCAGGTTGAGGATCTCCAGCAAGGCGTCGGCCCGCGCCCGCAGCCGGCGCTCCTCGGCGATGGTGTTGGGCAGGCCCACCATGCCCGCCACCGGGCTGTACTCGATGGCCGCGTGTTGGGCCGTGAGCATGTTGGCCAGCACCGTCTCCGTCTTCACCAGCCCGACGTTCTGGAACGTGCGCCCGATGCCCAGGGCGCTGCGCTCGTGGGCGGGCAGGTCGGAGATGTCCTGGCCCTCGAACACGACGCGGCCCTGCTGGGGCTTGTAGAAGCCGGTGATGCAGTTGAAGATCGTGGTCTTTCCCGCCCCGTTGGGCCCGATGAGGCCGACGATCTCGTACTCGTTCACCCGGATGCTCACGTCCGTGAGCGCCTGGACGCCGCCGAAGCGGATGCTGACGTCGGTGGCCTCAAGGACGGACATTGATGCCCTCCGCGCCGCCACCGCCGTGCCCGAGCTGGAACCGCTCGCCCTTCAACCACCGGCCGATGGGCGCCGTGAACGTGCCCAGGCCCTCGGGCTGGAAGATCAGGGTGAGGATTGCCAGCACGCCGGAGATCACCTGCACGTAGTACCCGGCGTTGGCCGCCACCGACTCGTTGATGTGCTTGGCCAACTGGGGAAGGTAGAACCCGCCGAGGACGTAGAAGATCGAGAAGGTGGCGATGCCACCTCGCCGGCGCAGGCCCCCGACCACGGTGACGATCAGGTACGTGAGGGCGACGCCGGCGAACGTGAAGTCGCCTGCCTGGACGGTGAGCCTGCGGGACGCGTACAGAGCACCAGCGATCCCCGCATACAAGCCGGACACGCCGAAGGCGAACAGCGTGTACCTGGGCACGCTGATGCCGTAGTTGGCCGCCACCGCCGGGCTCTCCCTGATGGCCTGCATGGCCCGGCCCGCTTTGGTGGCCATCAGCCGCCAGTCGATCAACAACACCATGCCCAACACGATCGACGCCAGGACCAGATACCCCCGGTCGCTGTCGAACAGGCCGGGACGGGGGGCCGACGCCCCTGCGCCGCCACCGGTGAAGCCCTTGAGACGGAACACGCACTGCTCGGCCACGGCGCCCCACGACAGCGTCACGAGGGCGAAGTAGAGACCCCGGACGCGCAGGGCGATGAGGCCGAGGAATACGGCCTGGAGTGCCCCGACCACGGCGGCGACGACCAGGGCGGCGAAGAAGTTGTCGGTGCTCTTGGTCATGACGTATGCGGCGGTGAAGGCGCCGATACCGATGAAGGCCTGGTGCCCGAGGGAGATCTGGCCCACGTACCCGACGAGGACGTTCAGCGAGAGCGCACCCACGGCGATGATCACGCCACTGGCGAGGACGTCGGAGTGGACCGGTGTGCTGGACAGGACGTACCAGGTGCCCACGGCGAGCAACACCAACGGGAAGGCGGCTCGGCCGGCCCAGCCGGCCATGCCGGGCCGGGTGCGCTGACGGTCGACGCCTGGCTCAGGGCCAACCGGCACTTCTGCGTCCGGGCGCTCCAGCGTGGCCGCCATTACGCCTCCTTCCCGAGCAGGCCGCTCGGCCGGGCGAGCAGGATGCCGACGAGCACGATCAACACTGCCACCGACGTGGCACCCGGCAGGCGGTCGCTGCTGATGTTGAACGAGGCCAGGTTCTGGATGACACCCAGGCTGAGTCCACCCACGAAGGCGCCGGGGATCGAGGTCATCCCGCCCAGCACGGCGGCGGTGAAGGCGGGGATGAGCAAGTCGATGGTCCCGAACGCACCGGTGAAGTTGCCGGTGAGCGGGGGCAACAAGACGCCGGCCAAGCCGCCCAGCAGCCCGGCCATGCCCCACACGAGCATCGACACGCGGCTCAGGCGGATGCCCACCAAGCGGCTGGCCGTGGGCTCCTGGCTGGTGGCCAAGGTGGCCAAGCCAGTGTCAGTGAAGGCGAAGAACAGGGCGAGGCCCACACCCACCACGAGGAGCATGAGCAGCACCACGAGCTGCTGGTAGGAGACGTTGACGCCAAAGATCTCAGCGAACTTGCCGCCCACCACGGTGTCGCGAGCGCTGAAGATCTTGCCACCCGCCCCGAACACGAACTGGAGGGCGATGAGACTGATGGCGGTGGCGGCGGTGGCGACCAGGAGGGTGACCCGGGGCCGGTCCGAGAGGGGCCAGATGATGAGTCGCTCCACGAGCAACGCGGTGGCGACGGCGGCAAGGATGCCCACGAGCAGGGCCGGGTAGTAGCCGACCGAGTCCTTGGTGAGGTACGTGCCGAAGGCGGCGATGGTGGCGAACTCACCGGCAGCAAAGTTGAAGATGCGCGTGCTCTTGTAGATGAGCACCAAGCCCACCGCCACGAGGCCGTAGACCGCACCCTGGATGATCCCCAGCACGATGGCTGGGGCGATGACCAGTGCGAGCATCCGTCAGAAGCTCGACTTGTTGACAGCCTCGGTGACGTACGCGCCGGGGTTCTTGGTGCAATCGGCCCGCTGCACGCTCACGGCGGTCCCTCCGAAATGGCTGTTCGAGAAGTCGACCTTTGGATAGGTGTTCACCTCGAAGACCTTCTTCGTCAGGAGCGTCTGCATGAAGCTCTGGCGGCTCAGGTCCCGCCCGGCCGCCTGGAGTTCGGCGGCGAACAGCTTCTCCGCGGCCCAGATGCCGTAGGCGATGTCGTCGGCGTCGGACTGCCCCTGCGTTGCCGCCTTGAACTCCGGGTCGGCCTGGTCGAGGCCCACGTAGGGCGAGAAGAACGTGGCCCCGTTCTGGAACGCCCCCGACGGACACACTGCGCTGGCCACCACGTTGAGGGCCAGGGTGATGCCGATGCCCGCATACCGGGGGAAGCACCCTGCCTGGGCCACGAAGCCAGCGAAGGCGATGAACAGCTTGGGCGACATCAACGGGTACAGGGCCACGTCCGACTTGTCGAGGGGGCCTCCGGGATTGGGCGTCGTCTTGCAGAACTTCTGGGCCTCGGACTGCATGTCCTGATTGGTGCCGTCCTTGGGGACAGCGTCGTCGAAGATCTTGGTCATGCCCGCGGCATTGGCCGCATTCACGAAGCCGGTGTGGGCGTCCTCGAAGTTGGCGGTGTTGCCCCGGATCATGGCCCACTTGGTCTTCTTGGCCACGTTCTTCATGTACTGCACGAGGAGCGGGCCCTGGGCCTTGTACGTCATGGTCTCGGCGAAGTAGTTGTTCACGCCCGCCAACGCCGCCTCGGTCACACCCTCGGCCAGGTACGGGACGCCGGCGCTGCGGGCGTATTTGGCGCACTCGACGATCTGGTCGGTGCCCGCCGCGCCCACGAGCAGGAACACGTGCTTGTCCTGCACGAGGGTCTTGCACGCCTGCACGGCCTGGCTGGGGTTGTACCCGTCGTCGGCGAACTCGACCACCACTCGCCGCCCGTTGATGGCCTTGCCGATCCGGTCGAAGTAGAGCTGCTTGTACTTGTAGAAACTCGTCGCCGGGGCGCCGGCGCCGCTGGCCGGACCGTGCACGCCGATCACGATGGTGTCGTCGGTGATACCGGTGCGATCGTTCCCCGGCGTGGATGCCGTCCCACCACCGCCGCCGCTGGTGCCGCCGCCGCTGGTGCCGCCGGACCGACCGGTCGAGCCGCCGCTCGTCCCCGACCCCGTGGCCGCGGCACTGCCGGCCGACCCGGTGCTGGAGCCGCCCGTGGTGCTGCCGCCGCTCGCACCGCTCGCCGCCCCCGCGCCGGTATCGCCACCGGTATCGCCACCGGCGCCGGTGAGTGCGTCGGACGTGCCGCCGCCGGCACTACTCCCCGCCGAGGTCAGGTGGACGCCTGCCTTCTGCCCGCATGCGGCGGTGATGAGGGCGCAGATCGTCAGGAGCACACAGACAACGATGGTGCGACGGTTGCGAGGCACGTTCACTCCTTATTCGACTGGACTGGCGCGGCCACGCCGTTCGAGGGCCTGCACCACACTCCCCCGGCGCGCGGGTACGGGTTCGCCGGCGTCTCCGAGCGCCACCATGCTCGAGCCGACCAGAGCGGCCAGGCCCAAGGCGGCCAGAAAGAAGGCGAGAGGGGGAGCCTTCCCCACGTGGGCGGCCCTCCGGATGCGGGGGGCGGCGGTGCCCGTCTTCGGCGGCGTGGTGGTCGTGCTCGTCGACGTGGCGGAGGTGGCAGGCAGGGGTGAGCCCACTGAGACGAATCCGGGCGTGAACTGCTGGTCGGACGGGGGCGACGTGGTGACCGACGGCTGGGTCGGCGTGGTGTCGAGGGGCACGGTCACGGTCGTCGTCGTGACCTCCGTCCCGGCGACCACCGTGGCGGTCACGGTCGGCTTGTTGGCCTCGGTGAAGGTGGGGTCCTTCGAGGTGAGCCCGAACCACACCACCTCGAAGCTTCCGCCCTGCGTGAAGGGGGGCCGCAGCCCTACCCCACAGGCGGGGTCGCCCGTGGCCAGGCAGGCATTGAGCTGGCCGGTGATGTCGAACGTCCACACGCCGTCGGTGCCGACCAAGGTCCTGGCACCCTGCGTCTGTGGCTGCTGCTCCATGTTGGGCGCCTGATCCAAGGGGTTGGCGTTGGCGCCATCGGCAAAGTAGTCGGTGGGGGTGGCAATGATCTTCGGGTTGGTCGTGTTGTTGATGTTCCCCGCCTTGGCGTCCTCCACCAACCGGAGCGTGGCGTCCTTGACCGTTGACCCCAGGGGGACGGCGCCGAGATCGATGTGCAGCGCGGTGACCTTGTCGATGCCGTCGTTCTTGGCGGCCACGGCGAGGTCGCCGTCGGGGACATCGGGCGCGGGCAGGGCGGTGACCTGCCCGGGCGGCGCCACGCACTGCGAGGGGTCCTGGGGTAGGGGCGGGGGCGGGCAGACGACTCCGATGGGCTTCACCTGCTCGCTCCAGTACCAGGACGTACCCGTGATCGGGAGCGTGCTGGCCGCCTGGGCGGGCGAGCCGCCGAAGCCGACGAGCAAGGCCGACGCCGCCAGAGCCAGCGCTCCGGCACCGCGCCACACTCGGACCAATCCGTACGATCTCCCCCGCATGATGGCGGGATCTTACCCGTGAGTAGCTTGCGAGCGACAGTCACCCGTCAGCGGCTGTTCACACCTCCCAGGTGCTCCCCGAGGCCAGGAGGTCGGCCAGGTCGCCCGGGCCCTGGCGGGACTGGGCGTCGAGCAGCTGGCCTTGGATGAGATCGCCGTAGGTGGGGCGCTCCACGGCCCGGAACACGCCGATGGGCGTGGGCTCGAAGGGGCCGCGCGACAGGCGGGAGAGCATGAAGGCCAGGCCCGGGGCGTCGCGCTCCTCGTCGTGGATGAGGAGGTTCTCCTCCCCCACGTCGGCCACATCGACGATCTGGGGGCGGCCCTGAGCGTCGACGATGACGCCGAACTCGCCCTCGGCGCCGAAGCGGATGGGCCGGCCATGCTCCAGGGGGATGAGCATGTTGGTGCGGGCTTCCTTCGAGGTGATCTTCTCGAAGGCGCCGTCGTTGAACACGTTGCAGTTCTGGTAGATCTCCACGAACGCCGCGCCCTTGTGGTCGTGCGCCCGGCGGAAGACCTCCATCATGTGCTTGCGGTCCATGTCGTGGGTGCGGGCCACGAAGGTGGCCTCGGCCCCCAGCGCCAGGCTGATCGGGTTGAAGGGATGGTCGACAGAGCCGAACGGGGTCGACTTGGTGACCTTGGAGAGCTCCGAGGTCGGCGAGTACTGGCCCTTGGTCAGCCCGTAGATCTGGTTGTTGAACAGGACGATGGTGAGGTTGACGTTGCGGCGCAGGGCGTGGATGAGGTGGTTGCCACCGATGGAAAGGCCGTCACCGTCACCGGTGATCACCCACACGTCGAGATCGGGCCGGGCCACGGCCAGCCCGGTGGCGATGGCCGGGGCCCGTCCGTGGATCGAGTGCATGCCGTAGGTGTTCATGTAGTACGGGAACCGGCTGGCGCAGCCGATGCCCGACACGAACACCGTCGACTCCCGGCGGACGCCGAGGTCGGGCATCATCATCTGCACGGCGGTGAGGATCGAGTAGTCCCCGCAACCGGGGCACCACCTCACCTCCTGGTCGGTCGACCAGTCCTTCTTCGTCGTGGTGGGGGCGTCAGGCATCGAGCATCTCCAGGATGGCGGTCTCGAGCTCGGCCACCC
>DASRGI010000274.1:0-76592 GCA_035651095.1 Acidimicrobiales bacterium
GGCCCGGGCGGTGGATCTCATCGATGAACAGCACGTCGCCCGGGTGGAGGTCGGTGAGGATGGCAGCCAGGTCCCCGGCCCGCACCAGCGCCGGGCCGGACGTGACCCGAAGGCCCACGCCCATCTCGGCGGCCACGATCCCGGCCAAGCTGGTCTTGCCCAGCCCAGGTGGTCCCGCGAACAACAGGTGGTCGGCTGGTTGGCCCCGCCGACGGGCCGCCTCGAGCACGATCTCCAGGTGCTCCTTGAGCTGGGGCTGCCCCACGAACTCGGCGAGCCGGCGGGGCCGCAGCGTCACCTCCTCGGCCGCCTCGACCGGCTCGGCGGCCGGCACCAGCAGCTCCTCCCGGGGACTCATCGGGCCACCGCCAACTGCCGCAGCGCCACCTTCAGCAGGTCCTCCACCGGGCCGTCGTCGGGCAAGCCGGCCATCGCTGCTCGCACCTCGTCCGGCCCGTAACCGAGGCCAGCCAGAGCGGCGCGCACCTCGGCCCACGGGCCACCGCCATTCCCAGATGCCGCGCTCACCGCCACCAGGTCCACGGTGAGGTCGAGATCGAGGCGAGCCTTCAACTCGATGAGCAGGCGGGCAGCCGTCTTCTTGCCCACGCCGGGGACGAGGGTGAGGGCGTCGACGTCGTCGGTGGCAAGTGCCCGAGCCAGCGACGCCGGTGAGTGGGCGGACAGGATGGCCAGCCCCAACGCCGGACCCACGCCGTGGGCGCCCAGGACGGCCTCGAAGCACACCCGCTCGTCCCGGGTGGCAAAGCCGTAGAGCACGATGGCGTCCTCGCGCACGTGCGTGTGGACATGGAGGAACACGGGCGCCCCCAGGTCACCGAGGGCCGCCAGCGTGGTGGCCGGCACCGTCACCCGGTAGCCCACGCCACCCACCTCGACCAGGACCTCGCCGGCCGGCGACCGGTCGAGGAGGACGCCCCGCAGCGAGCCGATCACGGGACCCGCACCCCGGTCGCGGCTTCGATGCGCGCCAGGCGTGGCGCCTGGGCGAGGTGGCACACGGCCAACGCCAGTGCGTCGGCCGCGTCGGGCGGGCGCGGCACCTCGGCGAGCCCGAGGATGGACTGCACCATGCGCTGCACCTGCTCCTTCGTGGCCGCCCCGTAGCCGACCACGGCCTGCTTCACCTCGTTGGGCGTGTACTGGACCACCTGGCACCCGGCCGCGGCCGCGGCCGCCAGGGCGAGCCCGCTGGCCTGCCCGACCGACATGGCCGTGCGCACGTTGGTCTGGAAGAACACACGCTCGACGACCACCGCATCGGGCGCCAGCTCGCCCAGCAGCCCGGCCAACTCGGCGGCCAAGCTGGCCAGGCGGTCGGGAAGCGGGTCGGACGGGGGCGTGGTGATCACGCCCGCCCGCTCGGCCCGCAGGCCCTCGCGGGTGCGCCTGACCGCGCCGAAGCCGCAGCGCGACACCCCCGGATCGATGCCCAACACGAACATGCGTTCGAGACTACTCGGGGGGTGCGCGTCGATGGTGGATCCCTACGTGAGGTCGGCCCGGAGGGCGTCGAAGTCCTGCCGCAACTCGTCCAGGTCGGCCCGCAGCGACGCCACCTCCGCCTCCAGGGCCGCCACCCGCTCGGCACCCGGCGCGGGGGCGATCGGGGGCGCCGAACCGCGGCCGTCGCCGTCACGGCCGCCGTCGCCGTCGCCATCCGCGGCCTCGGCCACCCGCACCTCGCCCAGGAGGTGCACCCAGCGGGCGTCCTTCTGCCCGGGCTGGCGCTCGAGCCGCCGCACCAGGGCCTCGTCCTCCCGGCGGGCCAGTCCGCCCAGCACCGCTTCCACCTCCTCCAACGAGGCGAAGGTGGCCAGCCGCTCCGTCCGCCCCCGCAGTTCCCCCACCGTCTGGGGCCCCCGGAGCAGGAGCACGCACAGCACTGCCGCCTCGTGCCGGGTGAGGCGGCGCTCCTCCTCGAACACCTGCCGGTACTTGGTGGCCCGGTTGGACGGGCTGTACACGATGCGGAGCAGGCCCTTCTCCCGGAGGCCGTCCAGGGCCCGGTGGACGGTCGACTCCTCGTAGCGGACCACCGGGTTCCGGTTCGACGTCTGGTTGGACGCCGCCAGGAGCCCGTTCATGGTCATCGGGTAGACGTCGGGCGTGACGTACTGCTTCTCCAGCAGGGCACCCAGCACCCGCTGTTCCTCGGGCGTCAGATCGGTCATGCCTCCGGCATAGCACCCGCGCCGGCGCCCCTCGCGGCCCCCGGCCCCTGCCCCGAAACGAGAGGGTCAGAGTCGGTGTCACACCCCAGTGCTTTACTGGCCGGCATGGCCCAGGACGCCACCGCTGCCGCCGCAGCAGCCGCAGCAGCCGCAGCCGCCGCAGCGCGGCGCGGGTCCACCCACCCGCCCCTGTCCCGGCGCACGCCGTACCGGGCGGAGGACTGGTTCAGCGAGGTCGAACTGGCCGAGGCGCGTGCCTACGCCGGCCCCCTCAACCGCATGAAGGTGCTGCGGTCGCTCCTGTCATCGCTCGTGGTCATCGTCCTCGTCTTCACCAAGGCCGGGCCCCACCTGCTCCGGGCCCTGGGCGTCCACAACTGGGTGCTGGGGCTCGCGGTGATGGCCTTCATGGTCACCGTCGCCGACACGGTGGCCACGGCGTGGATCTCCGGCTGGCAACAGCTCGTGTACGACAAGCGGTGGGACCTCAGCAACCAGACGCCGCGCCGGTTCGTGGTCGATCAGTTGAAGGACGTGGTCCTCAGCACCGTGCTGATGACGGTGCTGCTCCTGCCCGTCTACGTAGCCGTGCGGGCGACCGACCAGTGGTGGCTGTGGGGCTGGCTCGGGTTCATGGCCCTCATCCTGGGCCTGGCCTTCGTGTACCCGGTCGTGATCATGCCCCGCTTCAACAAGTTCACCCCGCTGGTCGACGGTGAGCTGCGCCGGCGCATCGAGTCGGTGGCGGCACAGGCGGGCACCCGTATCGAGGGCGTCTACACCATGGATGCCAGCAAGCGCACCAAACGGGGCAACGCGTTCGTGGCCGGGTTCGGAGCCACCACGAGGGTCGTCCTGTTCGACACCATCCTCGACGATCCCCTCCACACCACCGAGCAGATCGTGGCCCACGAGATCGGGCACTACCGGCTCAAACACGTGGTCAAATCGGTGCCCTTCCAAGCCGTGCTGTTCCTCGGCGCCTTCCTGGTCCTTGCCGCCGCGGGCCACTGGCACGCGCTCCTCCGCTGGGCCGGGGTCAGCCGCCTGGGCGACCCCGGCAGCGTGCCGCTGTTCCTCCTCGCCTTCGGGGCCGTGTGGGGCGTGCTCAACCTGGCGCAGGCATGGTTCAGCCGGTTCAAGGAGCGGGAGGCGGACCTCGAAGCGCTCGAGCTGCTGGCCCGACCGGCGGCGTTCATCGAGCTGTGGCGGCGGATGGCACCCAAGGACAAGGTGGAGCTCGAGCCGTCGTGGTGGACTCGGCTGAACCACACGCATCCCGAGGTGCCTGAGCGCATGGCGTTCGCCCAGGCGTGGGCCGATGCCAATGGGATCCCTGCCGACCCCCCGCCGGTCGACCGTTGAGCGCGCGTGCGCTCCCGTCTGCTACACCTTCCCGGACCGCGCCGGAAGGCGAGGTCCGGGGAGGCAACACATGGACGACGGGGACTGCTGGGGTCCCTCGCTACCAGGGTGAGGCCGTGGGCGAGCGAATCCTGGTCATCGACGACGAAGCTGACATAGCCCGCGTCCTCGAGCTCACGCTCGAGGACGCGGGGTACGAGGTCCGCGTGGCCAACGGGTCGCGCGAGGGGTTGCAAACGGCCCTCGAGTTCCGCCCGGACCTCGTGCTGCTCGACATCTCCATGCCCGAGATGGACGGGCTGCAGGTGACGCGCGCCCTGCGGGCCGACGCGGTGACGTCGTCGACCAGCATCATCCTGGTCACGGCGAAGGCCTCCATGGACGACCGGGTGGTCGGCCTGGCCGCCGGGGCAGACGACTACGTCGTCAAGCCCTTCGACATCGACGAGCTCCTCAGCCGCATCAACGCCGCCCTGCGTCGCGGGCGCCAGCTACGGGGCGTGTCACCGCTCACCGGGCTGCCGGGCAACTTCGACATCCTCCGCCAGCTCGAGGACCTCTTGCACGCCGACGGACCCAGTTTCGCCCTGGCCCACGCCGACCTCGACAACTTCAAGGCATACAACGACCACTACGGCTTCGTGCGAGGCGACCAGGCCATCCAGGCCACGGCGGAGCTGCTCCTCACCGAACTGGGCAAAGTGCTCACCCGCCCCCGCTTCCTGGGTCACGTGGGCGGCGACGACTTCGCCCTCCTCCTGCCGGCGGCCGTGGCCGAGGAGGTGGCCGAGGCCATCGTGGAGGGCTTCAGCGCCCTCCTCCCGCGCCTCTACGAGCCTGCCGATCTGGTACGGGGCGTGGTCGTGGTCACCACCCGCGACGGCAAGACCCGTGATGTTCCCCTGCTCGGCATCTCCCTGGGTCTGGCCACCACCGCACACCGGCCGTTCGGCTCGGCCGTGGAGATGGCGGCGGTGGCAACCGAGATGAAGCAGTTCGCCAAGCACCAGGTCGGCTCCACCTGGCGGATCGACCGCCGCCGGGGTGACCGGTCCCCGCCTCCCGTCTAGCGAGGCACCGGGCGGACGCTGCCGGGCGTTGCCGGCGGGTTGTCCGTCACATTTCCGCGTGACTCACCGCCACGATTCTTCGGCTCGTTCGTAGTAATCCATGAAATGGGCCGTCGCGCCGTCACCCAGGTGCGCCGGGGACCGACCGGCGAGATCATCGCCGTGAGCGATCCCGGCCAGCCCTGGGCGCCTCGCGCGCGGGACGACGTCGTGGCCGACACCGTCAGCGGCGAGCACACGTACTACGTGCCCTGGCCCGAGGGCGACATGGACATCATGGTCATCGAGGATGCGAGTGGGCCGCGCCTGCACACCAACCGGCGGCCAGGGTCCGGCAACGACTTGCTGACCCTGCCCGAGTGCCCGTAGCGATCCGAGGTTCAGGCGCCCTCGTCCCGCTCGGTGTCGAACACGACCTCGACGTCCAACTCCTCCGCTCCCCGCACCACCCTGAGAACCACCCGGTCGCCGGCGCCGAGGCCGTCCAGCACGGCGTGCAGGTCGTCGGGGGTGGCGAGGGCCCGGCCCCCGGCCTCGACCAGGAGGTCGCCCTCGGCGAGGCCGGCCCGGGCGGCGGGGCTGCCGTCGGCGACGCCCCGCACCAGCAGCCCGTCCCGATCGGGGAGGCCCACGGCCCGGCGCAGATGACGTGCCACCCGTGACGGGGCCAGGGCCACGCCCAACCGAGGTCGCACGGTGGACTCGCCCCGGGCCAGGGCCTCGACCCGCCCTCGCAGCTCGGCGTCGGCCGGGATGGCCAGGTAGAAGCCCTCGCCCAGGCGGTGGGTGTTGACGCCCACCAGGCGGCCCTCGGCGTCGAACACCGGCCCACCCGACGCGCCCCGGGGCAAGGGCGCGGTGTGCTCGAGGCTCCCCCCGATCCGCCGTCCCCGTGGACCGCGGAACGCCCGGTCGGCGGCCGAGATCACGCCGAAGGTCACCCGCAAGCCCCGGCCTCCCGGGTTGGCGGCGGCGAACACGGCGTCGCCGGCTGCGGCCGGAGGGTTGTCGCCAGCGCTGGTATCGGCCCAGGCGACGGGCGCGATGTCGCCGGTGTCGGCCGTGAGGGCGGCCAGGTCACCGTCCGGGTCGATGCCTTTGAGCTGGGCCCGGACCGCTTGCCCATCGGCGAAGGTCACCCACACGTCCTCTCCGGCGACGTTGTGGGCGTTGGTGAGCACCACGCCGTCGGCCACCACCACGCCCGATCCCACGGCCCGGCCGCCGGCCACGCCCACGACGGCGGGACCGCTCACCACCCGGATGTGGGCGATCGCAGCTGCGATCGCACCCAGCACGTCACTCCCGTTGGCCTCGGCCATGACCGACCTCGTTCCCCTCGGCTCTCACCTCCGAGTAACTTGCAACTTGCAAGTGAGTATGTCAAGGGGGATGCTGTTCCCGCGACCCGATGCGGGCGAAACTGCGAGCGATGACCACCGATTCCCCGCCACCCCCGGCACCTGGTCCCCTCCCCCATGCGGCCGCTGGGCTGGATGTCGCCCTGGCCTTGGTGGGCGACCGGTGGTCGCTGCTGGTGATCCACGCCCTCCTGGGCGGCGCCCGGCGGTTCAACGACCTGCTGGAGGACATCCCGGGCCTGGCCCCCAACGTCTTGAGCCACCGGCTCAAGCACCTGGAGCGGGAGACGCTCCTGGTCGCCACGCCCTACAGCCGCCGCCCGCCCCGCTTCCGGTACCAGCTCACCGCCGCGGGGGGCGAACTGGCCGATGCCCTGCGCATCCTGGCCCGGTGGGGCGGGAGCCATGCCGGCGACGACGCCGGCGACGCGGGCCACGACCCCGGGCCGGCTCACTCCCTGTGCGGCACGGCGCTGGAGATCCGGTGGTACTGCCCGACCTGTGGTCGGGTCGTGGAGGACGACGAGTCCGACGCGCTCCACCACTTCTAGTTCCTCACTTAAGCCATATTTAGCGAGGATTACCGGCTCAGCGCCTTCCGGACCGTCGCACGGGGGCGTGACACGCTTCCCGCAAACGCTTTGACCTGGCAAGATGCGCACGATGACGGACTTCGCAGAGCAAGTGCAGGCGTGGTTCACCGAGCGGGTTCCGGAAGATTGGTTCCTCTCGGGTTTCGAGGTCGCCGTCGATCGGGAGGAGATCCTGATCGAGGGCGAGATCGAGGTCCCGGAAATCCCGAAGCGGGCAGCACCGAGCGTCCGAGCCTCTGCATGCAAGGCGCGCCTCGACCGGTTCCGTGACGAGACCCGAGCGACCCGTGCCAGCGTCAGCCGTGACGGTGAAGCGCTGTTCGGGCGAAAGATCTCCTGGGGGGCGACATGTGGAGAGCAGCACAAGCTCTTCACGCAACTGAGCGTGCCGGTGATGACCCGGTTGCGCATGAGCGAGCGGGCCGTGCTGGACACGTTGGTGGACGCCAGCGTGGCCCGCAGCCGAAGCGACGCACTGGCATGGTGCGTCCGGTTGGTGGGAGCCAACCAGGCCCGCTGGATCGACGAGCTCAGGGACGCCCTGGTCCACGTCGAGCGGGTCCGGGCCGACGGACCTCCGCTCGTCGACTGACGGCGCTCAGGATCGTGAGGCGGGCACGAAGCGGCCGTCGCGCGCGGGCCGGATCAGCCTGAGGGACACGGCCAGGGCGGCGGCGTGGGCCCGGTCCTTGGCGCCCAGCCGGAACCGCACGGCTTCGAGCAGGTCCTTCACGTAGTGCGTTGAGTAGCCCAGGTGGCGAGCGATGTCGTCATTGGTCGCGCCGGACGCCACGCCGGCGAGCACCCGGGCCTCGAGGGCCGATACCCGGTCGAGGGGCGACCCCAACACGCCGGCCCCGTCCCACGTCCGGCCCTGAACTGCGGCCAGAACAGCAGCCAGGACGCTGTCCGGCGGGGCCGTGCTGGCCAGGCACGTGCGAGCGCCGGCTGCGATTGATGCCACCCGGGCACCCCGAACCCGAAAGCGGGTGACCACGATCAGTTCGGGCCGGCGAGCCAGCGGCCGGAACCGGTGGTTGAGGGCCTGGACATCCCCATCAGGGAGGAACAGCTCCGACAGGACGACCTCGGGCTGGGTGTGGCGGGCAGCCTCGACCGCCTCGGCCATGGTGGCGGCACTGGCTCGGAGGGACAGCGTGTCGGCTCGTTCCACGATCTGGCAGAGCCGGGTGCGACCCTCGGCGTCGCCGTCGACCACCAGCACGGCTACCGGCTCCTCGCGATCCCACGTCTTCTCCGGCGACGGCAGCAGGGGCGCTCGGCGAGCGCCCCGCCGGCCTGTACCGCCCCGCTGCCGATCAGGTCGGCGGGCAGCAGCGTCCCGGCTCCCGGCCGGCTCGCCGCCGGGCGCGCCCCACTCGTTGGTCGGGGCGGCCGCGGCGGCGCGCCCCTGCTGGGAGTCGCCGGTGGCTCCGCCGCCCGCCTCGCCCGTCGCGGGCATCGCTCGCGTATCCATCTGACTCTCATTACGAGCGACGAGAGGAAACGTGGCGCGAAATCACCAGAAACTTCTTTCGCCGGGATGGGCTTGCACCCATACCAGGCGACACCTTTTCCGCCTGCAGCCGTAGCAGGGCTGCCGCAATGCGACTCCTCGTCTTCAGGCAACCCCGGAGCCCGCCTCCCCGCCCGGCCCACTGTCACACCCGAGAATTACACTGGTGTCATTCCATGCCCGGGCCTGGCCGGGCCGCTCGCGGGAGGGACACCCGCCTCGCTCGCCGTGCCGCGCCCCGTGCCGGCCGGACTTCATCCCGGTAGTGACGAAGAAGGAGCGCAATGACTCCCGATTCCCATGCGGGCGCGCCCCCGTGCCCGCGTCGGGCTCCCTCGGCCGAGCCCTCCCCCGGCTCGGCTCCTGTCCGGGGAGCCCTTCCATGACGGACGCGCCGGTCGCAACCGCCGGCGTCGTACGGGCAACCCGGTTCGAGCTCGTCGATGCGGACGGCCACGTCCGCGCCGTCCTGGGCGATCTGGGAAGCCCCGATCCCGAGCTGGCCGTCGTCGGCTTCGCCATGGTCGACGTCGACGGTCGTCAGCGAGTGTGGATAGCGTTGGATGCCACAGGTCCGAACATGGTGTTCGACCTGGGCGGCAACGCCGTGCTCACGTTCGGCGTGAACGACCCCGCGCCGGACGCGCTCCATGTGGGAGCGTATCTGCACGTCAGTAACGCCAGCGGTACCAACGTCCTCGGGTGGCGCATCGAAGACGACGGTTCCGTCAGCATGCGGCTGGGCGGGCCCACCACGTGAACGGGTCCCCCACCGCCCGGCCGCCACCGTAAAGGCTCGCGTCGGCGGCGCGGGCGGCGACCCGGTGCCCCAGAGTTACTCATAGTCTGTAGACCGATAGGCGTCGGCACAGTCAGATCCTGCTGATGGCCCGCGGGCGGGAGCGATCGAGCGTCACCGTTGAGTTCGGCAGGCGCGTGAGAGCGTTCCGGAAGGAACGCGGCTTGTCACAGGAGCGCCTGGCCGAGCTGGCCGGCATTCACCGGACCTACGTGGGCTCGCTCGAACGGGGTGAGCGCAACGTCGCGCTCATCAACATCGTCCGCCTCGCCCGTGCCCTCGAGGTCAACGCCGCCGACCTCGTGCGCGACCTCGGCTAACTGCCGGCTAACTGTCGAGCGTCGGGTCCTCGAACACCAGCGTCCCGGGCCACTGGGCAGTCGTGACGGTTCCGGTCACGCATCCAACGGTTGCCGTCGGCACCTGGACGAAGGTGCCCACCGCGCCGAATGTGATTCCACTGGTCAGGACCATCATCACCACGTCGACCCCCACCACGACCGTGGCAAGGGCGGTGACACCCGCGCCGAGCTGCCCCGGTCCTTTGAGCGTTAGCGGGCCCGAGTATGCGCCGGAGCCACAGGCGCCGCTGCCTCCTGGCAGCGTCCCAAACAGGGTGCCACCGCCGACCGATCCTCCAACGGCGCACGTCCCGGTGAAGTTGATGCTGATCTGCCCGGCGCCCGGTCCTGGAGCCACAGCTGGCGAGTACGTGACCGGTGCGTTGGTGAAGACACACCCGCCGGCCCAACCGTCAGTCGCCGCCGCCGGTGCGATGCTCGCGAACTGCGGGATGAGTACGGCGAGCGAGACCGCGACAATGGACGCGGTTCGGGTGAAGAAGCCCATATTGACGACCCCTGTACGCACGAGTGTTGCTACAAAGGACTACGTCGTCAGACCGCCGTCGTGTCAGAAGATTTCTTGTGAAGACCTTTGCCTAGCAGTGCGGGGTCCAGCTGATGCCCTGGTCGCGTGAGCACTGAACATCTCCATGTACCAAGGACGTCAACAGGGTGCCATCCGGAAGGACGGCGATCGCTGAGATGACATTGTTCATGGCCCGAATAGCCGCGACATCCTGCCAGCTCTTCCCGGCGTCGACCGAGCGGTACAAGACGCTCTGCAAGCCCCCGTCAGGCCGAACAATCAACCCCTGCAGGTAGAGCAAGCCGTCGGCAGCCGCTACGAGACTCGACGTCGCGACACCCTCCGGGAGAGCAGCGGGCTCGAACGCGAAATTCCCTGGCCGGGATCGGAACAAGGCCCCTGACGTCCACGCGAACACGCTGCCGGCCGCCCGGCCACCAGGTGCCAGGAGAGACGGTGCGCCCATACCCGAGGGCAACATGACTGCGTTGCCGCACGTATTCGCCGCGCACCGGTACACCGCCGACTGCTGCAGCCCCGCGGCGCCGGTTGGCAGCGACGAGCCCACGAACAGGGTGCGATCGATGTCGTAGGCAGAGGAGAAGGCGAAGGTGTAGACGGCGGAGCTGTTCCGGGGCGGGGGCGTGAAGGCCAATGGGACGACCGTTCCGATCTGATCGTCGTACTCGGAACCGGGGACATTCGGCAGCAGGATGCGGGGATCGCCAGAGGAGAACCCGGGCGACATGACGGCCGTGCCCGTACCGGGTGCGACGGGGACGAACGTCTGCCCGTCGTCCACTGAGACCGAGAGACCCGTTCCATCCGTGGCAAAGATCCGGTGGTCATCCGGATATGCAGGCGGAAGGAGGATCTTGTTTCCTGCGAGGCCGACGGCTGGGAGAACACGCCAACTGGCCCCGCCGTCAGTGGAACGGAACAAGGACATGCAGGGGTTGGCACACATCGTCTTGCCGTTGCCTGAGGCCACACCGAAGATCGTCCGGCCCCGGCTGGCGTAGCTCGGCGACGCGGTGAAGCTGAGAAACATGTTGTCGGCCGGGTTGGGCGACGGCGTGCCCGGAACGTGCACAGGCGTCGAGGGCAGCGTCGGGGCACTGGACCCTGCGGTTCCCGACGCTGCGCCGGTGGACGAACCCGTTGACGCGTGCCCCGGCCCCGGCGCCGCGGCTTTGGTGACGCCGTTGTCAGCGGCCAGCCCCGCGCCGGCGCCGCCCACGACGCCTGCAGCCTGCGTGGCCGTCGGTCGGGCCGCGGGCAGGGCGGCGGGGGTGCCCACACCGGTGGGCCCGAACGTCACGGCGGCGACGGACAGGGCGACGAGGCTGACCACCCACTCGCCCAGACGGGTGGTCGCCAGGCCGGAGGACCCGAGCTGACTGTGCAGGTCGGCCAGGCGGTCGGCCAGGCGCAGCCGAACCTTGCGGAAACCCCGCAGCACGACGAGCACGGGCACGCCCCGAGCCATGCTCTCGTACGACTTGCGCAGCGACACCCGGGCCCGGCGCAGCGAGCCCCGCACCGACTCCACGGTCACGCCTTCGAACCGGGCGATGTCCTCGTACGACCAGCCCTCGATGTCCCGCAGCCCGACAATTCGCTGGTGGTCGGCCCGGAGCCGCCCGAAGGCGCCCACGGCGATGCGGCACTCGTCGGCCGCCTCGGTGAGCTCGTCGGGGCCGGGCTCGACCTCGGGCTCCATGATCGCCACCCGGGTGTCACGAGCGGCACTGCGCTCGTCGCGGCGCCAGTAGTCGACGCACAGGCGACGGGCGATGGTGGCCACCCACGGCCAGAACGGCCGCGAGGGCGAGTAGCGATCCCACGACGACCAGGCGCGTGAGAACGCCTCCTGCGCGATGTCCTCGGCGTCGTACCCAGGCGGGCAATACCGCCTGCAGTACGCCACCAGCGGGGCATACGTGCGGGCATACAGTTCAGCAAACGCTGATTCGTCGGTGGTGCCGGCATCTCGGGAGGGCCGGCGTTCGACGAAGACTTCTACCGTCGTCGGCATATGCGCTGTTCCCCCGGGGTCGCGCTTCGGGCTCTTGGTTCGACGGGCGGAGCGGGGCTTCCTGCTTTTTGGTGACACTTCGTTTGCGTTCGAACGTAATACACATCAGTGGCAGTGTCGCCTTTGACGGGCGACCCGTCCGCGCGCGCGACGTATGTCCGTCCGGCGGATGAGGTCTTGGCGGACGTTGCTACAGCCGCGTCGCAATTAGGCGATCTGTCGGGATTGCTCAACCGGTTGGCCGACCTGACATTGGAAGCCACCGGGGCCGATCGCGTGTCGCTCTTCCTGCTCGACCAGGATCAGCGGGCCTTGCGCTTGTGGTCGACCACCGGGCGCCAACCCAGCTCCGAGTTGTGGAACCTGGGCCTCTCCATGCCGGCCATCACGCTCGACGACGTCCCCGCCCGACGCCAGCTCTTCGCCTACGGCGTCCCCGTCGGCATCCCCGACGCCCGGCGCTCCAACCTCGTGCCCCGGGAATGGGCCGAGGCCTTCCAGCTCCAGGCCGTGGTCGTGGCGCCCCTGCGGTGCGGCAACGACAACCTCGGCTTGCTGGCCGTCGACTACCGCAGCCATCGCGACTTCACCCCCGAGCTCATCCGGCTCATCGCCACCATCGCCGGCTCCTGCGCGCTGGCCGTGGGTCACGCCTGGCTGTCGTCCGCCCTGAGCGAGCGCAACGCCAACCTGAAGAGCCTGCTCGACGCCAGCCGGGCCCTGTCCTCGCCCGCGTCCCTGGACGACGTGGCCGAGCAGGTGGCCGAGGCCATCATCCGGGTGTTCCACGCCCAGTACCTCTCGGTCCACCTGCTGGACGAGCGCCGCACGAGGTACCGCACCCTGGTCCAGCGCAACATCCGCTTCCCCGCCGAGGGCTCGCTGGCCGACCTGCCCCGCCCGGCGCTGTGCTCGGTGGTCGAGGCCTGGCAGGACGCCACCAATCGCGAGCCGGTGTTCCTCGCCACCCCCGACGCCCCCCTCGATGCCGGCCACGAGGCGGGCGCCGCCCTCGTGCTCCCGCTGGTGCGCCCGTCCAACGACGTGTTCGGCTTCCTCGTCCTGGGCCTGCCGGGCGACGACCAGCCCAACCCCACCACGGTCGACCTGGCCACGGCCCTGGCCTCCCACGTCGCCTTCGCCGTCGAGCGGGTGCGCCTGGACGAGCAGATGGCCTTGGGCGCCGAGTTCGCCCGCACCGTCCTCGACCTCTACGAGTTCGACGCCGACGACCCCCAGGGCCTGCTCGCGGGCCTGCGCCGGGCCGTACCCCCGACCCTCGGCTTCCGTGTCCACGGGCTGCGGCTGGCTCCCGAGCTGGGCGATCTGCGGGTGGCGACGTCACCGCCGGCCGAGGCCCGCCAGATCTGGAAGCAGTGGCGCCGGCGCAAGACCCGGCCCGAGGTCCACCAGGTGGGTCGGGACGTGTACGCCCCGGTGTGGCGGGATGGCCGGGTGGTGGGCATGGTGCTGGCCCACTCGCTGCGCGACGACCTGGCCCAGCACGAGCGGGAGCTGCTCGAGGCCCTGGCCGCCGCCCTGGGCCACGCCATCGACCGGGTGCGCATGCGGGCGGCCGTGCGCAGCCGCGAGCGGGAACTGGCCCTGGCCGAGGAGCGGGCCCACGTGGCCCAGGGCCTCCAGGCCACCGTCGGCCACATGCTCCAGGCCATCGAGATCTGCGGGAGGGACGTGGCCGAGGCCCTGCGGGGGCGGGAGCTGGGCCAACGGGCGGGCAGCATCGTGGCCCTCGCCCACACCGCCCTGGCCGAGCTGCACGACACGGCCCGGGCCCTGCCCGCCCTGGCCTACGACCGGGGAGGCCTGGAGGCGACCCTGACCGAGGTCGTGGGCGAGCTGAGCGGCCACCTCGACGCGGCCGCCGACTTCGAGGTGCGTGGTGAGCCCCGGGCCCTATCGCTGGAGGTCGAGCAGTCGCTCATCCGCATGGTGCACGAGACCCTCTCTCGGGTGGAGCGCCACGGCCGGGCCAGCGCCATCGCCGTGCGGCTCGAGTTCCGGCCCGGCGAGGTGGAGCTGGTGATCAGGGACGACGGCACCGACCTGGCCACCCGCGAGCAGGGCCAGGGCGGCCTGGCCGCCCACTTCGGCCTGCGGTTGGTGCAACGCCGGTTGGAAGCACTCGGCGGCAAGCTGCTGATCGACCGCCCCTCACCGAGGGGCCTCGAACTGCGGGCGAGGGTGCCGGCTTGATGCCACTGTTTCGCGACCGGAACCCTGCGGGCCACGACCTCATCCGCATGGTCCTCGACGACGAGACCGTCGAGCAGCTCCGCGCCGCCGCATTCGAGCGGGGGATCGAGCTGGAGGACCTGATGGGCCGGCTCCTGACCGCGGCCGCCAGTCGCATCGACGAACTCGTCGGCGAGGCCGAGAAGGTCGACCCCCACTAGCGGGCTCGCTACACGAAGGTGAAACCGTCGGCGGCGAGCCCGCCGATCGGATGACCGGTGCGCGACGTCAACTGCCTCGCCGAGCCCGCCATCGTGGCCCCGTTGTAGCCGCCGGGCGGCCAAACCAAACCTGGCCGTTAGGGGGTCGCATCGACCGGGTAGCCGCGGGGATGCTCATGCCACGCGGAGGACACGACCAATGGGAAACGACCCGGACCGCGACCCGTCGCTCACCGGCGCGCGGCGCGACATCGTGGGCGAGAGTGAGAGCCTGGTGGAGCAGCACGTCACGGAGCACGCGGAGCTGAAGTGGCTGCTGGCCCAGGTGGACGGCACGCCCGCGTCCACCTCCTCGGCCTTCAAGATCTTCATGAACGAAAAGCGCATGGTGCAGGACCACGTGGAGCACGAGGAGAGCGGCCAACGCGGGGCGTCGTTGATCGACCGCCGGCGCGATGTCATCTCCCACCCCCCGCAGCGTTAGGGCAGTCCACACGTTCGCCGACCGGGTCACCGCGGGCCGGGCGCTGGGGGCCGCCCTCCTCGACTACCAGGGGCCGGGCACGGTGGTGCTGGGCCTGCCCCGGGGTGGCGTGCCGGTGGCCGCCGAGGTGGCCGACGCCCTGGGCGCACCCCTCGACGTGTTCGTCGTGCGCAAGCTCGGCGTGCCCGGGCACGAGGAGCTGGCCATGGGCGCCATCGCCTCGGGTGGGGTGGTGGTCCTGAACGAGGAAGTGATGGCGTCGCTCGGCATCGACCAGGCCACCCTCGAGGCCGTCATCGACCGGGAGCGGGGCGAGCTGGCCCGGCGCGAGCGCGCCTACCGCGGTGACCGGCCGCCGCTCGCGCTCGCCGGTCGCACCGTGGTGCTCGTCGACGACGGGCTGGCCACCGGCGCCAGCATGCGCGCCGCGGTGGAGGCCGTCCGCCGAGCCGGGCCCGATCTGGTGGTGGCCGCCGTCCCCGTGGGTGCGGCCGCCACGTGCGTCGCTCTGAGCCGGGTCGCCGACCGGGTCGTCTGTCTGGTCACTCCCGAGCCCTTCAACGCCGTCGGCGCCTTCTACGCCGACTTCTCGCAGACGACGGAGCAGGAGGTACGGACCGTCCTGGACCGATTGGGACAGCCTCTCAACTGACCCTCATCTTCGTGGCCTAGGGTGCGCAGCCGCCCATGGACACACAACCCACTCGACGCCGCTTCCTGCTGGGTGCCGGCGCCGCGGCCACGGCCTTCGTCGCCGCCTGCCGCCAGGCGCAGCACCACGCCCAGGGCGCGACCGCCAGCCCGGCCGCCGCCCCCAGCCCGCGCCCCCCCACCTCCACGACCACCGCCCCCACGCCGAGCGGACCCGCCCGCTTCGTGAAGTCGGGACCGGCCGCCTCGGGCGCGGTCGCCCTCACCTTCCACGGCTCCGGCGACCTGGCCCTCACCCAGTCCCTGCTTGACAAGGCCCGAGCCCTGTCCGTCCCCATCACGATCTTCGCGGTGGGCAACTGGCTGGATGCCAACCCCGACATGGCCGGTCGCATCCTGGCCGATGGTCGCAACGAGCTGGCCAACCACACCTACACCCATCCGGCACTGGGCACGGTGGCCCGGGCGGGCGTGGCCACCGAGATCACCAAGTGCCGCGACGCCCTGTCCCGCCACGCCCGCACGCCGGGGGCCTGGTTCCGCCCGTCCGGGATCGACACGCCCACCGAGGTCATCCTCGAGGAAGCGGGCCGGGCCGGCTACCCCACGGTGGTGGGATACGACGTGGACCCCCTCGACTACCAGGACCCGGGCGCGTCGGCCGTGGCCGCGCGGGTGAAGGCCAAGCTCCACGGGGGCGCGGTGATCAGCCTCCACACCGGGCACGCGGGGACGGTTCAGGCCTTCGAGCCCATCGTCAGCTCCATCAAGGCCGCCGGGCTGCGACCGGTGACCGTCGGCGAGCTGCTGGGGGCCCGGTGAAGCGGGCCGGCGCCGCAGCCGCCGCTCTCGTCATGGCAGGCGGACTGCTGGCCGGTTGCAGCAGCAGCAAGCACGCCTCGCTGAACCGCTCACCCGTCACCCGCAAGGACCCGCGGCCCGCCACCGGGTCGACGCTGCCACGCACCGTGGAGACGCTCCCGCCCGCGGGCACCAACGTGTACGCCCACACCCTGTCGGCCAAGGATCTGTCGCCCGCGGTGGCGGGCGTGCCCTCGCGCGTGTATGTGCCCAACAGCGAGAGCAACGCGGTCGACGTCATCGACCCCGAGACGATGACCATCATCGACCACTTCCCCACGCAACGGGAGCCCCAGCACGTGACCCCCTCGTGGGACATGAAGACGCTGTACGTCGACAACGACCTGGGCAACACCCTCATACCGATCGATCCCATGACCGGCAAGCCGGGCCCGCCCATTCCCGTGGACGACCCGTACAACCTGTATTTCACCCAGGACGGCAGCAAGGCCATCGTGGTGGCCGAGCGGTTCCGGCGGCTCGACTTTCGCGACCCGCACACATGGAAGCTGCTGAAGACGGTGCCCGTGCCGTGCAGCGGCGTGGACCACGGCGATCCCACGGCCGACGGCAAGGAGATGCTGCTGTCGTGCGAGTTCTCGGGCGACATGGTGCGCGTCGACGTGGTGAACATGGAACTGATCGGCATGATCCACGTGGGGGGCCAGCCCATCGACGTGAAGCTGGCGCCCGACGGCACCAAGTTCTACGTGGCCAACCAGCAGCGCAACGGGGTCTCGGTCATCGACGCCAGCCGGTACGTGGAGACCGACTTCATCCCCACCGGGAAGGGCGCCCACGGGCTGTATCCCAGCCGTGACGCCACCAAGCTGTACGTGTCCAACCGGACGGGTGGGTCCGTCTCGGTGATCGACCTGGCCACCGACAAGGTGCTCACCACCTGGCACATCGGCGGCAGCCCGGACATGGGCGGGGTGTCCACGGACGGCACCCGCCTGTGGCTGACCGGCCGCTACAACCGAGCCGTCTACGTGATCGACACGGCCACGGGACAGGTCATCAAGACCATCACCGTGGGCAAGGGTGCCCACGGCTTGTGCATCTTCCCCCAGCCGGGCCGTTTCAGCCTCGGGCACACGGGCGTCTTCCGCTAACTTCCGGCAGCTTCGCTTCCCGCGTTTTCAGTATCCAGCTCTAGAGGGTGATGTTCGGGTAGAGCGGGAACGCGGCCAGCAGGTCGGCCGCTCGCTTGCTGGCCGCCGTCACCGTGTCGTCCGCCACCCGGAACTGGGCGAGCGAGGGCTTGCCGTCCTTGGTGGTGGCGGGCTCGGTGGCCCGGAGCACCTCGTCGATGGTGCCGGCCAGCTCGTCCATCTCACCGGGGCCCATGCCCAGCGTGGTGACCGCCGGCGTGCCCAGGCGCACACCGCTGGTGTACCAGGCTCCGTTGGGGTCGTTGGGGAGCACGTTGCGGTTCACGGTGATGCCGGCCGACCGGAGGGCGGCTTCGGCCTGGCGGCCGGTGAGGCCGTACGGGCGCACGTCGAGGAGCACGAGGTGGTTGTCGGTGCCGCCCGTCCCCAGCGTCGCGCTCCGGCGCAGCAGGCCCTCAGCGAGGGCACTGGCGTTCTCGACGATGCGCTGGGCGTACGTGCGGAAGTCGGGCGACGAGGCCTCGGTGAGGGCCACGGCCTTGGCCGCCATGATGTGGGCCAGCGGGCCGCCGAGCACGAGGGGGCACCCCCGCTCGACGTACTCGGTGAAGTCCTGGTCGCAAAGCACCATGCCGCCGCGGGGGCCGCGCAGCGTCTTGTGGGTGGTGGTGGTGACGACATGGGCGTGGGGCACCGGGTCGAAGTCGCCGGTGAAGACCCTGCCTGCAACGAGCCCCGCGAAGTGGGCCATGTCCACCATGAAGGTGGCGCCCACCTCGTCGGCGATCTCCCGGAAGATGCGGAAGTTGATCTTGCGCGGATACGAGCTGTACCCGGCGACCAGCACCAGCGGGCGTTCCCGCTTGGCCTGCTCCCGCACCTGGTCGTAGTCGAGCAGGCCCGTGGCCGGGTCGACCGTGTAGGACGAGTAGCGGAAGAGCTTGCCCGAGATGTTGGGCCGGAAGCCGTGGGTGAGATGGCCACCGGCGTCGAGGGCCATGCCCATCATCTTCTGGTCGCCCAGGTCCCGGCGGAGGGACTCCCAGTCCTCGGGGGTGAGGCTGTTGAGGTCCTTGGCCCGGAGGCGCTCGAGGGCCGGGCGCTCCACCCGCTGCGAGAGGATGGCCCAGAAGGCGACCAAGTTGGCGTCGATGCCCGAGTGGGGCTGGACGTAGGCGTAGTCGGCACCGAACAGGTCGGCCGCCAGAGTGGCGGCCCGGGTCTCGATCTCGTCGACGTTGTCGCACCCAGCGTAGAAGCGGTGGCCGGGGGCGCCCTCGGCGTACTTGTCCGACAGCCAGTTGCCCATGGCCAGGAGGACCTGGGGCGAAGCGAAGTTCTCGGAAGCGATGAGCTTGACGTGGGCCCGCTGGTCGGCCAGCTCCCGGGCGATGGTCTGGCTCACCTCGGGGCTGGTGGTGGCCACCGCGTCCAGGGCGGCAGCGAAGGCCAACCCGGCCCGGTCGACGTCGGCGAGGGCACCGGCGAGGGCAGTCGCGTCGGCGCCGGCAGCGTGGAGGAAGCGATCGAGGTAGGAGTCGGCCACCCCCCGAGCCTACCGGCCACGCCGAGCTGCCCCGCCGTTCTCGTGAAACTCGACTGCAGGTATTCGCGACTCAGTTGCACGAGAACGAGTGCGGGGTGGGACGCGGCGAAGCGGGCGGCAGAGCCGCCCGCTTCCGCATCCGGGGAGTTGAGACCGGTGGCCCCCGCTACCGGTCCCTGCCCCTTCCCCCGGCCTCTAGCGGAGACCGACCGTGATCACGTGGTCGGTTCCGTCGTCCAAGCGGATCCCGATCTGCCAGAAGGTCCCCGCCTGGGCCTTGCTGGTCTGCCAGCTGAAGCTGTACTGCTGGCGCTTGGGGTCGAAGCTGATGAGCGATGCAGTGGGCGTCATGGGCCCGAACGTGCCGGCGCCGACCTTGAGCAGACCGCCCTTCTGCGGGGCCAGCCACACCGGAGCGGCACCGGCCTGGACGGCCTGGCCGGCGGCGTTCTTCAGGGTGAAGGTCACCGACACGACGTTGCCGGCGTTGGTCTGCGAGTTGTTGCCCGGGCTGTTGAAGCCGGTGAAGTTGTAGACGACCCGGTAATGGATCACCTTGGTGGTCGTGTTGCCGGCCAGGTCGGTGGCCCTGGCCGTGTAGGTGAACAGGCCCACTCCCTTGGCGTTGCCGCCGGTGAGCGTGCCCGTGCAGGTCGACGTGCCCAGGCCGGAGACGGCGTCCGTGGCCGTGCAGGACGGCGTGGCCACCGGGCTGCCCAGCACGATGGTGCTGCCGTCGGCCGGCCCGCTCACGGTGACGCCGGGGGCGACGGTGTCGATCTTCAGGTTGAAGGACCCGCTGCCCGAGTTCCCCGCCTTGTCACTCCCCTGGTGGCTCCCGCTGTGGGCCCCTTCGCCGGACACGACCTCGTCGGTGTCGCACGAGTCGTCACCGGACAGGTTGTCGGTGCAGGTGGTGTGGACGGTGACCGGGTGGTTGTACCAACCGTTGGCGTTGGGCGCCTCCGTCGGGCCGGTGGTGACCGTGGGCGGCGTCTCGTCGATGTTGAGGTGCTCGACCTCGATGCCGGTGTTGCCCACGTTGTCGTCGGACATGGCGGCCACGTCCTTCACGCCTTCGGTGGTTTCGGTGTGGGCCCCCGGGCAGGTGGCCACGCCGGACGACGCATCCGAGCACGAGTAGGTGACGGACACGGGGGCGTTGTACCAGCCGTTGGCGTTGGGCAGGGCACTGCGGGTCGCGGTGATGGCGGGCACGTCGTCGTCGATGTGGACGAGGGCTTGGCGGCGCTTGTTGCCGGAGTCCATGGCCTCGGCGTTGCCGGCGTTGTCCTCGGACCACACCCGCTCGGTGTGGAACCCGGTGCCGGCCGTCGAGCCCGACGGGGTGAGGGCGCCGACGATGTCGGTGAGGCCCGACACCGCCTTGCCGCTCCCGAGGTCCACGTTCACGTAGCTGGCGGCCACGCCGGACAGCGGGTTGACCAGGCCGTCGTCGGACACGGCCGTGACGGTGGCGCCGTGGCGGTCGTACCAGGCGCCCGTGGTGACGGACACGTACTTGGGACCCCCGAAGGTGACCTTGGTCTCCGGGGCGGTCTCGTCGATGCTGATGCTGTTGACCACGCCGATGGCCGTGTTGCCCCGGTCGTCGGTGGCCACCGGGCTGCTGATGCTCTGCGACGCCCCCTCGGTGGTCACCAGCGAGTCGGGCGGGCAGGCCACGACGGCGCCGGGGTCGTCGGAGCACGTCCAGTGGACGGTGACGGCGTGGTTGTACCAGCCCTTGCCATTGGTCTTGTCGACGACCTGGCCGGTGACGGTGAGCCCGGTGGGAGGAGCGGCCGTGAGGGCGTGGGCAGCACCGATGCCACAGACGGCCAGGCCGGCGCTGCCAAGGATGCCGTTGCGCAGTCGGAGGAGTCGCACACGGGCAGCGTCGCTACCGGACCTTTGGAAAACCTCGGGTGGTGGTCCTACGACCGGTGCGATTGCGATAGGAAGACCGGGTGGACAGCGCCGAGTACCTCCGCCACGTGGAAGCCGACGGGAAGGCCTTCGCCGCCGCCGTCGCCTCCACGCCCCCCGAGACCCGCGTGCCCTGGTGCCCCGAGTGGGACGTGGCCGCCCTCACCAAGCACCTCACCCGCGTCCACATGTGGGTCGAGGGCGTGGTCCGCACCCGGGCCCAGGAGCGGGTGGACCATCGCAGCCTGGCGTGGCCTGACTCCTTCGAGGCCGGGCTCGACCAGCTGCTCGCCACCCTCCACTCGGTGGCGGACGACGAGCCGGTGTGGAACTGGTCGTCCAGCTCGCCGCCCGTGGGCGCGTTCTGGCCCCGCCGCATGGCCCACGAGACGGCCATGCACCGCTGGGATGCCGAGGCCGCGGGGGGCTCGGCCGGGCCCATCGACAGCGCGCTGGCCGCCGACGGCATCGACGAGTTCTTCGACGTGTTCCTGTCGGCCCGAGCAGCCGACGACCCCACCGTGAGCCTGCCCGGCTCGCTCCACCTGCACAGCACCGACCACCCCGGCGAGTGGACGGTGACGGTCGGCGGGGGCACGGCCGACGTCCAGCGGGCGCACGGCAAGGGCGACGCCGCGCTCAAGGGCCCGGCGTCCGACCTCGTCCGTTTCGTGTCCAACCGCCCCTGCGACGTCGAGGCGTTCGGGGACCCGGCCGTGGTCGAGGCCTGGCGGGCCGGTATCAAGTTCTGACCGCTGGGCGCCGGCCGCGCAGCTCGCCCGCCCGCTGGCCGCACGGCTCAGCTCACGAGGTCCACAACGACCTTCACGTCGTCGGGGCCGCGCTGGAGGGCGGCCTCGAAGTCGGCCAGCGGGTGGCGCCGGGTGATCAGCCGACCCAGCCAGGACCGGTCGGCCGCGGCCAGCGCGTCCGCCGCCGCCTGGTAGTGGTCGCGGTTGGCGTTCACCGAGCCGAACACCACGTCGTTCTGCAGGACCATCTGGCGGTTGAGCAGGCCGCCGTCGATGGAGATCGAGCGCCCGCCTGAGGACACGCCGGTGAGGCACACGACGCCGTCGGGCGCGTTGCACGCCACCACCCGGAACACCACGTCGGCCACGCCCGTGCACTCGACGACCACGTCGGCCGACCCGCACGCCTCCTCCACGGTGGTGTGGTGGTAGGTGGCCCCGAGGTCGCCCACCAGGTCGGGCTTGGGACCGTCGGTCACCCGGTCGAGCACGTGTACGTCGAGCCCCCGCTGCACGCCGAGCATGGCGGCCAGCAGGCCGATGGGGCCGGCCCCGGTCACGAACACCCGCCGGGGCGACCACGACCGGCTGCGACCCCCGATGCGCTCGATGTGCTCCCACGCCTTGGCCACCACGCTGGTGGGCTCGAGGAGGATGCCGAGATCGCCCAGGGCGGCGTCGATGCGGACCACGAAGTCGGGCTCGACCCGCCAGCGCTCGGACGCATACCCATGCCGCCCCTTGATGCCCCGCTCGGTGTACTGACCGTTGCGGCACATGTCCCACTCGCCCACCGCGCAGGCCGGGCAGGGCACGGGGTCGGGCCGGCGCACGATGCCGACCACCAGATCGCCGGCGGTCACCGGCGAGCCCGCAGGTGCTTCCAACACCCGGCCCAGGGACTCGTGGCCGAGCACCAGGAAGTCGGACCCGGGCGGGGGCTCGCCGTAGTGGCCGGCCACGATCTCGGCGTCGGTGCCGCACACGCCCATGGCCAGGCCCTTCACCAGCACCGAGCCCTCGCCGGGGTCGGGCTCGGGCACGTCCCGCACCTGGGCCGAACCGGCCTGCCCGGGCACCACGGTCAGCGCTCGCATACGCCGCGGACGCTACCGGCCCAGAGCGCTCTGGCCGCAACGACTGCGGGTTCAGGGGTTCAGGTCTTGAGTTCGGCGATCTTGTCGTGGAACAGCGTGCTGGCGATGACGGCCCGCTCGGGTTCGCCCCGCAGGAACGCCTGGGCGAAGCCCTTGGCCTGCTCGTACTCGACCTTGGGCGGCATCGGGGGCTCGTCCGGGTTGGTCAGGCAGTCGACCACGGCCGGGCCCCGGTGGGCCAGGGCGGCCGCCACGGCCGGAGCCACGTCCATGGCCTTCTCCACCCGGATGCCGAGGGCCCCGTTGGACGTCGCGAACTCGGCGAAGTTGGCCGGAGCCTTGATGCCGTCGCCGGGAAGCCCGAAGACACGGTCGACGCCCCAGTCGATGAGTCGCTCCACCAGGAGCTCGGATGCCAGCTTGGCCATGCCCGGACGCTTCCCACCCGGCACCCCGGCCACACATGAGAGCGCGCTACGGCAGGAAGGGACCAGCTCGCCAAAGAACTGTCCCTGACGTGCGCAAATCGTTCCTGCTGTCTTTCCTCACGGCCGCCCTCGTGCTGCCCGTCCTGCCCGCCGCCCATGCCCTCCGGGCGGCACCCTTGCCCGAGCCCAGGGCCGGGCGCTGCGGCGACGTGTTCTGCGCAGGCGCGGCCCGAGCCGACATCACCCCGCCCATCACCACGCCCATGTGGGGCTACACGGCCCGGGAGCTGGCCGACCACTCCCCCACGCGTCTCGGCGACGCCGCCGGCAAGCTGGCCGCGGGCTCACCCGGAGACGCCCTGAGCGTCCTCGCCTCCGACCCGTGGGTGGCCGACAAGACGGGCGGTGATGCCGAGGGATACTGCAAGACCTTCGAGTGCAACCAGGGGATCCAGACCCGCCTGTTCGCCAACGCCTTCGTGCTGGAGGACAGGAACGCCACCAAGGTGGCCGTCGTCCAGGTCGACCTGGGCGGGCTCCCGGCCGAGGTCCACCAGGCCGTGGCCGACCGGGTGTCCCGGAGCGTCGGCATCGACGCCGCCCACCTCCTGATCTCCGCCACGCACACCCACCAAGGCCCGGGCGGCATCTTCCAGTACCAGGGCTACGCCCTGCTGGGCGGCGACCAGTTCGACCCCCGCGTCTTCGCGGCCGTCACCGGCGGCATCGCCAACGCCGTGGAGCGGGCCGACCACTCGCGCCGGCCGGCCAAGATGGCGTGGGCGCAGATGGTGGGGCGCCTGGGAACCACAACCGGCGCACCGAGCAGTTCTGCCTCGACCCCGAGTCGCACTGCGGCGAGGCGGGTGCCCTGCCCTCGGCCAACGACACCCTCACCGTCATGCGCCTCGACACCGTGTGGGGCGACCCCATCGGCATCATCTCCAACTTCGCCAACCACGGGACCATCGGGGGCGACGACAACCTCCTGTTCTCGGGCGACAACCAGGCCTTCGCGGTGCGGGACATCGAGGCGGGCATCGCTGCGTTGGCCGACGCCGACGCCCACGGGCCCCGGGCGGGGCGGGCTGGCAGCCAGTGGCCGATCGACGCCCTGCTCAACGGGTCGCAGGGCGACCAGTCACCGGCCAGCAATCCGGGCACGGCGTGGCCTCCCGGCACGCCCGGAGTCAACGTGAGCTACGCGGCCATGGAGGGGGCGGGCAAGATCCAGGCGCCGCCCGCCCTGACCCTGTGGCGGTCGCTGGGCGACGAGCTCACCGGCGACGTGACCCTTGACGCCCGCATGGAACAGGTGTGCTTCTGCGGTCAGGCCGTGCGCGATCCCGGCCCCAACTACGACGGCGATCCGCTGTGGGATCACGTGAGCGCGTCACCGATGCTCGGTTCCGGCGGCGTGACCAGTGACGCTGTCGCCGGCCTGCCACCAGCGTCCAGCCCGGTGGTGGTCCCCACCCAAGGCATGAAGCTTTCGGCCCTCGCCGGCAACGGCACCAGCCCCCAGGCCACCCGCCTCCAGCAGTTCCGCATCGGCGACCTGCTCATCGCATCGATGCCAGGCGAGCCCACGGTGAACATGGGGCGGCGCATCATCGGCGCCATCAACGCGACGGCCAAGGGTGCTTCCACGCCCATCCGGGGCGCCATCATCGCCGGACTGGCCGACGACTACGTCTCCTACTTCACCACCCACGAGGAGTACCGCAGCTACCAGTACGAGGCCTCGTTCTCGCTCTACGGGCCCCAGGAGGGCCAGCTCCTGCTGGAAGAGCACGTCAACCTGACCAGCGCCCTCCTCCAAGGCACGACCGTCCCGCTGTGCACGCCCACGCCCGTGTGCCCATCCGTGTCGTACCCGGCCGGCGCGGCGGTGCCGCCCCGGCCCATCGGCACCGACCCGGAGCCCTCGGTCCTGAAGCAGCCGGCGGGCGCGGCCACCCAGTTCGACGTGGTGTCCTTCAGCTGGGTGGGCGGGTCTCCCTCGGCCGAGTGGGCGCCCGACGAGGACCGGGTGCAGGTGCAGCGCCGCACCGGAAGCGGCGACTGGGTCACGGTGGCCGGCGACGCCCGGGACTACGCCACCCTCCTCACCCACGCCACCGTCGCCGGCCAACACCAGTGGACCACGAGCTGGGACATCACCCGGGAGTTCGGTCCGGGCACCTATCGCTTCAGGATCACCGGCCACCGGGCCACTGGCAACTCCACGGCCACGCCCTACACGCTGACGTCGAATCCCGTGACCGTGAGCGCCTTCACCGGCGCCTGCCCGCCCGTACCCAACCCCCTCACGTCCTTCCGCTTCCGGGACGCCTGCGCCCGCTGATGGCCCCACCCGCCCCAAGCGCCGGGGGGGACGGCCGAGCCGGCCCCGGACCCGGCTTGAGTCGTCCTTTTTTGGCTGGGCTGGGCCGGTATGACAAGAATCCCCTGCCATGCGGTTCCGCCTCGTCCCCACCGACGACCGCTTCTTCGACCTCTTCAGCGAATCTGCGCTGAACGCCGATGAATGCGCCCGCCGACTCCACGATCTGATCAACGATCCGTCCGACGTCTCGGCCAAGCACTCGCGGGTCGTGGAGTGCGAGCGCAACGGCGACCGCATCACCCTCGCCATCCTCCACCGCCTGGACACGAGCTTCGTCACCCCCTTCGACCGGGAGGACATCCACGCCCTGGCCGAGGAGCTGGACGACGTGGTCGACGACATGCTGGCCGTGTCCGACCTGTTCCAACTGGTGCGCCCGGCCCACTCGCTGCCCGAGCTACTGAAAATGGCCGACGTGCTGGTGCAGATGTCGCACCACACCGTCGAGCTCATGGGCAACCTCCAGACGCTCAAGGGCACCAAACCCATGCTCGACGCCATCGACCAGTTGGAGAGCGACGGCGACACCATCTACCGCCAGACCATCGCCCGGCTGTTCAGCGGCGAGTACGAGGCCCTCGAAGTCCTGAAGTGGAAGGACATCGTCCAGGCCATGGAGGAGGCCCTCAACACCATCGAGGACATCTCCGATGTGGTCGAGTCCATCGTCTTGAAGCACGCGTAAGCGAGCGACATGACCCTCGGCGTGATCATCGTCATCGTCGTCGCGCTCGCCTTCGACTTCACCAACGGGTTCCACGACGCGGCCAACTCCATCGCCACCGTGGTCTCCACGCGCGTGCTGTCGCCGCGCTACGCGGTGGCCTGGGCCGCCTTCTTCAACTTCGTGGCCTTCCTCGTGTTCAAGACCCACGTGGCCAGCACCATCGCCAAGGACGTGGTGACCCAGGACGTGCTGACCATCGGGGTGGTGTTCGCCGGCCTGGTGGGCGCCATCGGCTGGAACCTGGTGACCTTCTACCTGGGCCTGCCCACCAGCTCGTCCCACGCGCTGGTGGGGGGCATCGCCGGCGCCGCCGTGGCCCGGGCGGGCAGCCACGTGCTCCAGTCCGACGGGCTGCGCAAGATCGGCGTGTTCATCGTTCTGTCACCCCTGATCGGCTTGGCCCTGGGCCTCATCCTCACGCTCGTCATCCAGTGGGCGTTCCACAAGTACCGCAAGGTGGAGAAGCTCAACCGCGGGTTCCGCAGGGCCCAGCTGATGTCGGCCGCCGCCTTCTCGCTGGGCCACGGGGGCAACGACGCCCAGAAGACCATGGGCGTGATCCTCGCCGTGCTCATCGCCAGCGGCCACGTGTCCAAGACGTCGGGCGTCCCCCTGTGGGTCGTGCTGGTGGCCCACAGCGCCATCGGGCTCGGCACGCTGTCGGGGGGCTGGCGGATCGTGAAGACCATGGGCTCGCGCATCACTCGCCTGCAGCCGGTGGGCGGGGTGGCGGCCGAGACGGGGGCGGCGGTCACGTTGTTCTTCGCATCGGCCCACGGCATCCCCGTGTCGACCACCCACACCATCACCGGCGCCATCGTGGGGGTGGGGGCGTCCAGCCGGCTGAGCGCGGTGCGCTGGGGCGTGGCCGGGCAAGTGGTGTGGGCGTGGGTGCTCACCATCCCGGGCGCCTTCGCCATCGCTGCCGTCACGTCGTTGCTGGTGCAGGCGGCGGCGCGATGACGGGCGGCGGCATCGACCGGCGGGCCATCTTCTTCGTGATCGCCGCCGCCGTGTGCTTCGCCCTGGTGCCCGTGGCCCAGGAGGAGTTCCGCCCGCTGGCCATCACCGTCGGCGTCGTGTACGTGGTGCTGGCCGTGCTGTCCGCCCTCGACGCCTGGTCCCGCAGCCGTCCCTAACCCCACCCTCCCAACATTCTCGTAACGCTGGAGCCGGCTATGCCGGCGTAGGCGTTACGAGAACGGTCAGGCGGTGGGGGCGAACGTGGTGAAGATGTCGAGAGAGTCGGGGTTGGCCAGCGCGCCCCGGGCCGCGGCCTCATCGGGCGGCGTGCCCGTGAGGATGCGCTTCACCGGGACCTCGAGCTTCTTGCCCGACAGGGTGCGGGGAATGGCGGCCACCTGGTGGATGCGGTTGGGCACGTGGCGGGGCGACAGGTTGGTGCGCAACTCGGTGGCGATGCGCTTGGTGAGGGCGTCGTCGAGCGTGCGGCCGTCGGTGAGGGCCACGAACAGGATGAGGTCGCCGGGCCCGCCCTCGGGGTCCTCGAGGTGGACCACCAGGCTGTCGGCCACCTCGGGCAGCGATTCCACGACCGAGTAGAACTCGGCCGTGCCCAGGCGCACGCCGCCCCGGTTGAGGGTGGCGTCCGACCGGCCACTGATCACGCAGCTTCCGTGGTCGCTGATGGTGATCCAGTCGCCGTGTCGCCACACGCCGGGGAAGTCGGCGAAGTAGGCGGCCCGGTAGCGCGACCCGTCGGAGTCGCCCCAGAAGCCCACGGGCATGGACGGCATGGGCGCGGTGACAACCAGCTCGCCCTGCTGGCCCACCAGCGAGCGGCCGGTCTCGTCGTACGCCTCCACCTTGGCGCCCAGGTACCGGCACGTGATCTCCCCCGCCCGCACCGGGAGCACGGGCACGGCGCCCACGAAGGCGCTGCACACGTCGGTGCCGCCGCTGCACGAGGACAGGACCAGGTCCTTGCCGACGGCCTCGTACACCCAGTGGAAGCCCTCGACGGGGAGGGGCGCACCCGTGGAACCCACCGCCCGCACGGCCGACAGGTCGAGCTCGGCACCGGGCCGCAGCCCTTCCTTGCGGCAGCTGAGGAGGAACGGGGCGCTGGCCCCGAACCAGGTGACACCGGTCTCGGCGGCCAGGCGCCACAGCTCGCTGACGTCGGGCCAGCCCGGGTTGCCGTCGTACAGCACGACCCCCGCGCCCACCAGCAGCCCGGACACGAGGTAGTTCCACATCATCCAGCCGGTGGTGGAGAACCAGAAGAAGCGGTCCGCAGGACCGATGTCGCTGCACAGGCCCAGGACCTTCAGGTGCTCGACCAGGATGCCGCCGTGGCCGTGCACGATGGGCTTGGGGAGCCCGGTGGTCCCCGAGGAGAAGAGGATGTAGAGCGGGTGGTCGAACGGCACGGCGTCGAAGGCCAGCTCGCCGGGCGCCGCCACCAGGTCGGACCAGGAGACGGCGTCGGGGATGCCGCCGTTGCCGAGGTAGGGCACGGCCACCGTCGCCTCCAGGGACGGGAGCTCGGCCCGGATGGCGGCCACCTCGTTCCGCCGGTCCACGTCCTTGTCGCCGTACCGGTAGCCGTCCACGGCGAGGAGGACCTTCGGGTCGATCTGGCGCAGGCGGTCGACCACGCTGCGGGTGCCGAACTCGGGCGCGCACGACGACCACACCGCGCCCAGGCTGGCGGTGGCCAGGAAGGCGACCAGCGTCTCGGCGATGTTGGGCAGGTAGGCGGCCACCCGGTCGCCCCGGCCGACGCCCAGCCGCTGCAACCCGGCCCGGGCCCGGGCCACCTGGTCACGCAGCTCGTCGGGCACCAGGGTGACGGGCGGGCGGGTCTGGCTGCGAGACACCACCTCGCCCGGTGCCCGCAGGGCGTGCTCGGCGTAGTTCAGCGTGGCGCCCGGGAACCAGCGGGCGCCGGGCATGGAGCGGTCGCCCTCGGCCAGCACCCGCTCGTAGGGCGTGTGCGAGCGCACGTCGAACCAGTCCCATACCGCGGCCCAGAACCCCTCCAGATCCTCGACCGACCAGCGCCAGGCGGCGTCGTAGTCGTCGAAGCCCTGGGCGCGCAGGAAGCGCCCGATCTGGCTGCGTTCCCAGATGTCCGCCGGCGGCGTCCAGAGGACAGCCGCATCTGCACCCGTCACGGGCGCCCCCCGGCCCAGGTCCATGCGTATCCCGGGTCCTCGCACTCCAGGGCCGCCGGCCCCAATCCCAGCGGGCGGAAGGTGTCGACCATCACCGCCCACTCGTCGGTGCCGGGCGCCCCGATGGACGCCTCCACCGACCCCGGCTGGGGCCCGTGGGTGAACCCGCCCGGGTGCAGGGAGACGGAGCCCAGCTCGATGCCCGCGCCCTTGCGGGACATGAAGTCGCCGCCCACATAGAAGAGGACCTCGTCGCTGTCCACGTTGGCGTGGTTGTACGGCGCGGGGATGGCCTGGGGGTCGAAGTCGAAAGGCCGGGGGCAGAACGAACACACCACGAAGTTGGGTCCCTCGAAGGTCTGGTGGACGGGCGGGGGCAGGTGCACGCGTCCCACCAGCGGCTCGAAGTCGCGGATGTTGAACACGTACGGGTAGAGGCAGCCGTCCCACCCGACGACGTCGAACGGGTGGTGGGCGTAGGTGAAGCGCGTGCCGCCTGTGTGGTGGCGCACGAGCACGTCGACCTGCTCGCCCTCGGACACGAAGGGCTCGGTGGGCACCCGCAGGTCGCGCTCCGAGTAGGGCGCCGACTCGAGGAACTGGCCCTTGGGCGAGAGGTAGCGCTTGGGCGGGCCGACGTGGCCGGTGGCCTCGACGACCAACGCTCGCAGCGCGCCGCCCTGCGGCACCCAGCGGTGGGTGGTGGACGTGGGCAGCACCACGTAGTCGCCGGGGCCGACGGTGAGGGCGCCGAAGATGGTCTCGACCACGGCCTCGCCCTCTTCGACATACACGCACTCGTCGCCCATGGCGTTGCGGTACAACGGCGACGGCGTGTCCGCCACTGCGTAGGAGATGCGCACGTCCTGGTTGCCCAGGACCAGGCGGCGACCGGTGACCAGGTCAGCCGAGCCGGCGTCGAGCTTGTGGGTCTTGAAGTGGCGCGGCTTGAGCGGGCGGTTGGGCCGCAGGGTCGACGGCGCGTCGGCCGTGTCCCACTCGGCCACGTCGACGATGGCGGTGGGAAGGTGCCGGTGGTACAGCAACGCCGACTCGGACGAGAAGCCCTCCTCGCCCATCAACTCCTCGGCGTACAGGCGCCCGTCGGGGGCCCGGTGCTGGGTATGTCGCTTCGGGGGAACGTCCCCCACCTGCCGGTAGTAGGGCACGGATCGAGCGTACCGCTCAGGCTTGCCGGTTCGGTCGCCAACAGGTGGCGAGCAGGAGGGCAGCGCCGCCCCCGCCCGCGCCCGCGGCGGTGGCGAACCCGGCCCAGCCGTTCCAGTCGATGCCCACCGCGTGGTCGAGCGACAGCCAGCCGCCGCCCAGGATGCCGATGGCGACGGACACCATCGCCAGGTTGAGCACGTATTCGTAGCCCTCGCCCTTGCGGAAGATGAAGAAGCCGTTGCGCAGGTGGTTGGCCACGAGGGCGACGGTCATGGTGCCCACACCCCCGGCCGCGGCGAGCGGCGTGAACAGCCCGAGCACCAGCAGCACGCCGGCACCGATCTCCGTGGTGGACGCGATCCACGCGTGGACCTTGCCCGGGCGGATGCCGATGGACTCGAACCACCGGGCCGTGCCGGCGATCTTGCCGCCGCCGAAGAAGTGGTTCCACCCGTGGGCGAACAGCGTGATGCCGACCATGACCCGGAGGATGGCGGCGGCAGCGTCGGGCGGATGCACGGCGGCGGACCCTACCGGTCGGCGGCGGCGGCCTGGCGGATCTGCTCGGCGTGGTCGTGCGGGTGGCGGGCATAGATCTCCAACCACGTCTGCACCGAGTACGGGCCCGACTCGCTGTGCGTGCCCGACCGTTCCCAGTCCTCGGGGGCGAGGTGGGACAGCAGTTCGCCCGACGCGGCGCGCACCGTGCGCACCAGCTCCAACGACGCCGCCACCGGTCGCGCCGCGTAGTGCAACCGCTGGGCCCAGGCGTTCTCGTCGTAGCCCTCGATCACGGGGTTGTCCTCGGTGAGCAGCCGGCGCAGGCGGATGGCCGACATGGTCTCGCTGTCGGCCAGGTGGTGCACGATCTCGCGGGCGCTCCACTCCCCCGGTGCCGGGCGGCGGTCGAGGGTCTCGTTGTCAACCGACTGGAGGGCGTCGACCACGGCGTCGTAGCCGGCCGCGTACTGCTCCAACAAGGCCTCGCGCCGGTCGTCGTCCATGTGGGAGACGGTAGCGACCCGGAGCGGCGGAAATGCGGGCTGGGGCGCCGGCGTTGTGGAGCGCGTGCCCGCCATCACCGTCGACAACCCGCTCGTCCTGCCCCGCATCCCCGTACCCGACCCGGCCGTGGCCCGGCCCCGCCCGGTGGCGTGGACGGCGGCCGCCCAGCATGTGGTCGAGGGGGCCGGGTTCCATGTGTGGCGGCCCTTCCCCGGCGGGGTCTCCCTGCACCGCACCGACCCGTTCCTGCTGCTCGACCAGTTGGGGCCGATCATGAACGAACCGGGCAAAGCGGCCGGGGCGCCCTGGCACCCGCACCGGGGCTTCGAGACCGTCACCTACCTGCTCGACGGCGAGATCCAGCACCACGACTCCAACGGCGGCGGCGGGCTCATCGGCGAGGGCGACACCCAGTGGATGACCGCGGGTGCCGGCATCCTCCACGACGAGCTGCCCAGCGAGCGCAGCTTCCGCGTGGGCGGCCCGGCTCACGGCGTGCAGCTGTGGGTCAACCTCCCGGCGGCCAGCAAGTTCACCCCGCCCCGGTACCAGGCCATCACCGGGTCGGCCCTCACCTTGCTCACGTCGGCCGACGGCGGTGCGCTGGTGCGCCTCATCGCCGGCGACCTGGCCGGCCACGCCGGGCCGGGCGTCACCCACACGCCCATCACCTACGCCCACGTCACGTTGAGCCCGGGCGCCCAGCTCACGGTGCCGTGGGACGTGCGCTTCTCGGCCATGGCCTACGTGCTGCTGGGCCGCGGCTTCGCCGTGGCCGGTCCCGACGAAGCCGCCCGGCCCATGGACGAGCACGAGCTGGTCGCCTTCGGCCCCGGTGACACCCTCACCATCAGGGCGGCCGACCATCAGGACCCAATGGAGCTGCTGCTGCTCGGCGGGCTGCCGATCGGCGAGCCCATCGTCCACTACGGCCCGTTCGTCATGAACACGCGGGGCGAGATCCTGCAGGCCCTGGAGGACTACCAGGCCGGCCGCATGGGAGTCATCCCCGCCGTGGATCTGGGATAGCCGATCGCTCCGGTTTGCGTACCGGGAAGTAGAGCGTGAACGGCTCGTCCACCACCTCGTGGAGGGGTAGGAAGCGGATGCCCCGATCCTGTCCCACCGTGCGGTAGCTGCCGTTCCAGTAGTCCCACTCCCGCTCGTTGTCGGCGGTGAGCATGGTGGCCGGGTCGGCGGCGTCACCCACCAGCGCCCGCTCCTCGTCGCACAAGCCGGCCAGGACCACCGGTCCGTCGAGGAAGGCGACGGTGTCCGGGCGGTCGGGCAGGGGTGCGGTGGTGAGGGCCCGGGGCAGCTCGACCTTGACCACGTTGTCGGTCCACGCCCGGGTGATGGTGCGGAAGCCGTCGGGCCCGCTCACCTCCACGGGCTGGCCGTCCACCGTGATGCGGGCCGGGCCCGCCACCCACCACGGGATGGGCAGGGTGAGGTCCATCTCGACCGGCTCGCCGCTGGCACTGGCGACGCGCACGGAGAACTCACTGGTGGTGGGGCGCGACGTGCCCTCGTCCCGGCTCAGGTCGACCTGGCCGGGCGCCGGCACCGGGGCCTTGGGGTCGCGGGTGGCGAGGGTGACGGTGAGGTCGGCGCCGTCGTGCGTGAAGCGGACCGACGCGGGGACGTACCCGGTGACCACCAGGCCGCCGTCCTCGTGCTGGTAGTACGTGCCCGTGCCATGGCGGGAGTGGGCCTCGACCAGCGTGCCGTAGCAGCACCAGAAGTCGGCCGTCTTGGTCCCCCACTTCTTCGTGGCGCCGGCCCGCATGGGGAGGAAGTAGCTCACCACGCCGGTGTGCGGATGCTGCTGGGCCAGGATGCCGTTCCAGAGGTTGCGGTCCCGGTAGTCGGCGTAGGTGGCGTCGCCCGTCCAGCGCAGCAGGTACTCGGCGAGCCGCATCATGTTGTAGACGGTGCAGTGCTCCTGGGTGTTGATGCCCATGCGGGCCGAAAGCTGGCCCGGCGGCGTCCACACCTCCCCCGCCGTCTGCCCGCCCGTGCACCACGCGTCCCGCTCGGTGACGGCCAGGCGCCAGTAGGCGTCGACCACCTCCCGCCATCGCTTGTCGCCCGTGACCTCGTAGGCCCGGGCCGCGCCCAGGGCCTCGGGGATGGTGGTGTTGGCGTGGAAGTTGGTGAGCAGGTCGTCGCCCGCCACCAGGCGGTCGAACAGGCGGGGACGGTCGTAGCGCTCCACCAGGTCGAGGTGGTCCTGACGGCCGGTGGTGCCGTACAGCTCGGCGAAGATCTCGAGCAGGCCGCACGTCTCGTAGTCGAGGATGTCGTCCATCTGCTCGCGGTCGAACGGGGCTGTCCAGCGGTGGAACCAGCGGGACGCGTTGTCCAGGACCTCGAGGGCCTGCTCGTTGCCGGTGAGGGCGTACGTCTCCCACAGGCCCATGAGCGTCTTGCCGGCGACGTACTGCGGGGCCCAAGCCCCGCGGCCCTGGGCGATGCGGTGCAGGTACTTCTCGGGGATGGACGACACCCATTCGCCGCCGTTCTCTTCCTGGCAGCGGGCCAGCTCGCTGACCACGTGCTTCAGCCGCCCGTCCAGCTGGGGGTCGCCGGTAGCGGCCGTGACCCGGGCGGCGGCGGCCATCCAGTGGCCCAGGAAGTGGCCCCGCACCAGGGAGTTGGGCGCCTCCCAACCCCAGTGGATGGTGTCGTCGGGCTTGGCCGGCGGGCCCCAGATGCCCGCCTCGAAGTAGTGGTTCTGGAGCAGGTTGTCGGCCTGGAGCTCCAGCAGGTACTTCCGGTTGAGCTCGTGCCGCTGCTTGAAGATGCCGGGCAGGAGCGTCACCTGGTCGGGCGCAAGGGGTCGCAGCATTAGTCCAGAACAATAACAAACGTGCTGCGAGGCGTCCGGACGGGGGCTACTCGGTGGCGATGGCGGTGAGGACGTCGAGCTTGGCCGCCTTGGCCGCGGGCCGGATGGCGGCCGCCACCCCGGCCAGGGCGCCCAGCACGAAGATCGTGACCAGGAGCCCAGTGGGCGGTGCGAACACGATGTGCTGGTCCCGGCCCAACCCGTGCACCAGGGCCCACCCGAAGAACACGCCCAGGCCCACGCCGCCCACCGTCCCGAACAGGGCGATGATGGCCGACTCCCACCGGATGGACGACCGCAGCTGCGAGCGGGTCATGCCCACCGCCCGCAACAGCCCGATCTCGTGGGTGCGTTCGTAGACGGACAGGCGCAGCGTGTTGGCGATGCCCATCAGCGCGATCAGCAGCGCCAGCAACAGCATCACGAACATGAGGCTGAGCACCTGGTTGATCTGGCTGGTGAACGTCTGCTTCAGCTCCTGCTGGTCCTTCACGGTGGCGTTGGGATAGGGCTTGACCGCCTGCTCCACCGCCGCTCGCCCGGCCGCAAACGAGACCCCGGACTTGAACTTCACGAAGATCTGCTGGTCGAGCGAGTTGGGCACGTTGGCGTCGTATGCCGTCGTCCCCATGACGAACGTGGGGGCGATGTCGTTGCGGTGGAACATGGCTGCGATGGTGAAGGTCTGGTCCCCCGTCTCGGCGAAGCGGGCGATGACGGTGTCGCCGAGCTTCCACCCGCTGGACTTGGCCTTCACGTCGTACACGGCCACCTGCCTGCTGCCCAGGTCCGACAGCTTCCCGGCCGTGACCTGGAGATCGAGGACCTTGGGCAGGGTCTGGGGGTCGATCACCAGCACGTTCCGGGTCGACCCGCCCTGCTCGAAGGCGCCGAACCGGATGGGCGTGGCCGCCGCCACTTCGGGCAACCGGTTGAGCTGGTGGGCCAGCGACGGGCTGAACCCGCCGAAGCCGAAGGCGCCGGAGTCGACGGTGACGTCCCCCGTGAAGGACCGGCTGATCTGGTCGCTTATGGACGCCTTGAACGAGCTGGCCATGGCCGCCAGCAGGCTGACCACGCCCACGCCGATGAGCAGGGCCGAAGCCGTGCCCGCCGTACGCCGCGGGTTGCGCATGGCGTTCTCCCGGGCCAGCACCCCCGTGATCCCCTTGAGCTTGGGGATGGGGCTCCCGATCAGCCGGCTCACCGGCGCCGCCACCACCGGGCCGAGGGCCACAACGCCCACGAGGACGGCGACCGCTCCCAGGGCGGTGACCGAACCGGCCGCCGAACCCAGCACGCCGCTCAGCACGGCGGCGACGCCCAGGCCGGTGAGCAGTACGCCCACCACCAGGCGGAGCCGGGACGCGCCCGTGCGGTCGATGGCCGTGTCCCGCATTGCCGCGATGGGCGGCACCCGGGCGCCCCGGATGGACGGGGCCAGGGCCGCGACCAAGGTGACGACGGTGCCCACCAGGAGCCCGATGATCACGGTGGCCGGGCGCACCACCAGACCGGTGGCGGGGATGTCGAGGCCGAACCCGGCGAGCAGGGCCTTGAGCCCGGCCCCCACGGCGATCCCGAGCAGCACGCCGGCGACGGACGACACCAGGCCGACGGCCAGCGCCTCCCCCACCATCGACAGGAGCACCTGCCGGCGGGAGGCGCCGATGGCCCGCAACAGCGCCATCTCCCGCAACCGCTGTGCGATGAGGATGGAGAACGTGTTGTAGATGACGAAGCCGCCGACGACGAGGGCGATCACCGCGAAGGCGTTGAAGAAGATCGTGAGTCCGGTGATGTTCTTGGAGAACTGGTCCTGGTTCTCCTTGGTGATCTCGGCGCCCGTCTTCACCTCCACGCCGGCGGGCACGACCTTTTGCACGCGCGCCGCCAACTCGGCCTGCGACACGCCGGGCTGGGCCACCAGGCTGATGCCGTCGATCCGGCCGGGCTGGGCCATGGTGCGCTCGGCCGTCTGGAGGTCGAACAACGCGTACGACGCGCCCAGCGGGCTGTCGGCCGCGCCGAAGGTGGCGATGCCGGACACCCGGTACGGCTGGGGCGCGACGTTGGGCAGGAGGATGGTGATCGAGTCACCGACGGCGAAGTGGCCCAGGCGGGCGCTGCGGCGGTCGATCACCACGTCGTTCGCCGATGTGGGCGCCGAGCCCTCGGCCAGGCGGAAGGGATTGAGCCCCGCCACTGAGATCCAGTTGCCGCCGAAGGTGGGCGCGCCCCGGCCCGGGGTGCCCATGGCCTTGCCCTTCTTGTCCACCAGCTGGGCGTAGCCCTGGACCTGGGGGGCGTCGGCCCGCACGCCGTCGACCCGGGAGACGGCCTGGAGCACCGACTCGTCCAGGCGGGCCCGGCTGTCCTGGGCGCCTCGCTCGCCGCTGAGCTTGGCCGCGCTGCGAACGTAGGCGTCCGTGCCCTTGCTCACGCTGGCGAACAGGTCGTCGAAGGTGCGCTTGATGGTGTCGGTGAGGACGAGGGTGCCGGCCAGGAAGGCCACACCCAGCAGGACGGCGAGGAAGGTGGAGACGAGCCGGGGCAGGTGACCGAGTAGCCCCTTCAACGTGACGCGGAACACGCGGCCTCAGCCCCCCAGGGACTTGATGCGATCGAGAATGCCCTCGGCCGTGGGGCTGGCCAGCTCGTCGACGACCTGGCCGTCGGTGAGGAAGACCACCCGGTCGGCGTGGGCGGCGGCCACGGGATCGTGGGTGACCATCACGATGGTCTGGCCCAGCTCCCGGACGGCCTTGCCCATGAAGTCGAGGATCTCGGCCGACGACTTGGAGTCGAGGTTGCCGGTGGGCTCGTCGGCCAGGATGATCTCGGGTCGGGTGACCAGGGCCCGGGCGACGGCCACGCGCTGCTGCTGACCGCCCGACAGCTCGCTGGGCCGGTGCTCGAGGCGGTCACCCAGGTGGACGGTGGACACGACCGTGTCCAGCCATTCCTTGTCCGCCCGGCGGCCGGCCAGAGCGAGGGGCAGGGTGATGTTCTCGATGGCGGTGAGGGTGGGCACCAGGTTGAAGGCCTGGAACACGAAGCCCAGCCGGTCCCGGCGGAGGATGGTGAGCTCCTTCTCGGTCATGGTCCCGAGATCGCGCCCGGCGATGAACACCTGGCCCGACGTCAGGGTGTCGAGGGCGGCCAGGCAGTGGAGCAGGGTGGACTTGCCCGAGCCCGAGGGGCCCATGATGGCCGTGAAGCGGCCACCCTCGAAGTCGACGGTGACGCCGTCGAGCGCCCGGACCGCCGTGACCTTGGCGCCGTAGACCTTCACGGCGTCGACCACTCGCGCCACGGGCGCGTCGGATGGGAGGGATTGGGGGGTTTGGGTCACGGTTCCACGTTAGAACCCAAACCGCAGGAAGTTTATTGAACTCTTGGGACCACTCTCATGAACGCATGTCAGGAGCGGCGGGCGTCGATGCGGGCCGCCTCGACCACGTCACCCGGGCGGTCGCGCAACAGGTGGACGGGCTGCGACCGGCCCAAGAGGCCGTTGGCCGTCACGAACCAGGCCGCCACCTGCCACGCCGGCCAACTCGAGGGGGCAAAGACGGCCAGCACCTCGGCGATCACCGGCCAGGGCCGCCCCTCGTCGTCGAACTGGAAGTCGAGGTAGCGCAGCTCGCCCTGCACGGGCACGGCGAAGATGCGCCCTTCCTTGCGCCATCGGTACGCGGCCTGCGATCGGTTGCTGGCCGTCGACCCGCTGAGCTCGGCGACCTTGCGGGCCGAGTGCCCGCCATAGTCCCGCAGCACCCGGGCGCGGAAGGCCGCCTCCCGGCGGATCTCCTCCAGGCGGGTGGGGACCGGCAATTCCTCGCCGGCCCCCACGTCGCCTGAGAGCGCTGCCATCTGCTGCATGGCGTCCCTGACCGTTGCCGCCGCACCAGGGCTGCATGCGACGACCAGGGCCACCTCGCACCCGGCCATCGCCGGGTGGCGACGAGTGAGCAGCTTGCGCCCCTCGTCGTCGAGCTCGACCACCGTCACGGGCCGCCATCCCTCGCGTGGCCGGGCCGTGGTCACACCGCGTCGTCTCCCATCTCACCGGTGCGGATGCGCATGAGCCGGTCGAGGTCGAAGGCCCACACCTTGCCGTCGCCGATCTTGCCGGTGCGGGCCGACGAGGCGATGAGATCGACGACCTTGTCGGCCTGCGAGGTCTCGACCAGCACCTCGACCTTCACCTTGGGGACGAACTCCATCTTGTACTCCGAGCCTCGGAAGGTCTCGGTCTTGCCGCCTTGGCGGCCGAAGCCCTGGACCTCGCTCACGGTGAGGCCCAGAACGCCGGCGCCCCTGAGCGCCTCCTTCACCTCCTCGAGCTTGAAGGGCTTGATGATGGCAGTCACGAGATAGGGCATGAACGCTCCTCAGACGGGGACGTCGGTCTTGTCCGGAGCCGGCATGCTCGCCGGGACAGGTCCGGACCTGGGCAGGTTGGCCGGGGTCGAGTACGTCATGCCCTGGCCGAACTCCACGTGGTAGGCGGGCGTGCCGTGCTCGTGCAGGTCGAGTCCCTCGAGCTCGCCGTCCGGCGACACCCGCAGGCTCCACGAGCCCCGGATGGACTTGATGGCGTACATCACGAACAGCGCCACCGACCCCACCACGACGATGCACGTGAGGCTGCCGATGGCCTGGGTCACGAGCTGGGACGTGCCGCCTCCGTAGAGCAAGCCCTTGACGACGGTGGAGTTGTCGGCCCCGTCGGCCGTGGGGATGCCGAACTGCCCGGTGGCCAAGAGGCCGATGGACAGCGTTCCCCAGATGCCGGCCATGCCGTGCACCGGGAAGGCGCCGATGGGGTCGTCGATGCGCAGCCGCTCCAGGAGGTCGACGCCGAGGGGCACGACGATGCCGGCCACGGCGCCGATGATCAGCGCCCCCGACGGTGACACCCAGTAGCACGGGGCGGTGATGGCGACCAGGCCACCGAGGAACCCATTGAGGGAGATGCCCAGGTCCCACTTCTTCGATCGTGGGTAGACGAACAGCACCGCCACCATGCCGCCCGCACAGGCCGCCAGCGTGGTGTTGGCCGCCACTCGGCCGATGCCCGTCCAGTCCATGGCCGACAGGGTCGAGCCCGGGTTGAAGCCGTACCAGCCGAACCACAGGATGACGGCGCCGATGGAGGCCATGGTCAGGTCGTGGGGCGGGGTAGGGCCGCCGCCATCTCGCTTGAACTTGCGACCGAGGCGGGGGCCGAGGGCGATGGCGCCGGCCAGGGCGATCACGCCGCCGACCGTGTGCACCACCGTCGAGCCGGCGAAGTCACGGAACACGGTGCCACCGGCCAGGCCGTGGAACCAGCCCATGGTGTTGCCCAGCCACCCGCCAGGGCCCCAGACCCAGTGGCCGAAGATCGGGTAGATGAAGCCCGACACGCACGTGCTGTAGAGGATGTCGCCCTTGAAGCCCGTGCGCCCCACCATGGCGCCGGACGTGATGGTCGAGGCCGTGTCGGCGAAGGCGAACTGGAACAGGAAGAAGGCGAGGAAGGCCACGCCCGTCGTCCCGTACGCCCCGCTGACGCCATGCAGGAAGAAGTACTGGTGGCCGATGATCCCGTTGCCGGCGCCGAACATGAACGCGAACCCGATGGCCCACCACAGCAGGCCGCACAGGCACGTGTCGAACACGCACTCCAACAGGATGTTGACCGTCTCCCGGGATCGGGCGAAGCCCGCCTCCAGGGCCATGAACCCGGCCTGCATGAAGAACACGAGGAAGGCGGTGACCAGGACCCAGATGGTGTTGATGGGACTGATCAACTGGTTCGCGGTGTGGACGATCGGAGCGCTCGTCTGCGCTCCAGCTGCGCTGTCGAAGTACCAGGTCACCCCTTTCATGATCCCGAGCAGTGACAGGATCCCGAGCATCTTGCCGCCCAGGATCACGGCCATCAGCTTCCGTGTCTCCCTTTGCTTCAACCGAGCCCACTTGGTTCGCAACATGCGACGGACGGTACGGGCGGGTTGTTTCCCAACCGTGCCCGTCATGTCTCAGGAGGGTTACGTTCTGTTTCCTTCGTGTGAACGGGCCACCCATGCGGTCGCGTTGCCTTTACCGTGCACGTGTGACCCTCGAGCGACAGTCGCTGTTCGATGCCGACGCGCTCACCGGCGCGGCCTGGTGCCGGGCGCACAGCGACGTGGTGGACGCCTGGCTGGCTGAACTGTGGGGGCGGGCGCTGGAGGGCGCTGAAAGTGCTGGCGGTGCGTCGCCGGGCATGGCCCTGGCCGCCGTGGGCGGGTACGGCCGCTCCGAGCTGTGCCCCCACAGCGACCTCGACGTCATGCTCGTGCACGACCGCCGGTCCGCGTCTGGCGAGGTGGCAGGGGTGGCCGATCGGGTCTGGTACCCCATATGGGACGAAGGCCTGCATCTCGGCCACAGCGTGTCCACCATCCGTGAGGCCCTCTCACTCGCGTCCGACGACTTGGACACCGCCACTGCCCTCCTGAGCGCCCGCCCCATCGCCGGCGACGCGGGACTGGTGCACACCTTGGCCGACGAGGCGCAGGCCTTGTGGCGCAAGCGATCCAAGCGGTGGCTGGCCCAGTTGGCCGACCGGGTGGACGAGCGCCACGCCACGGCCGGCGAGGTCGCCTACCGCATGGAGCCCGACCTGAAGGACGGGCGGGGTGGGCTGCGCGACGCCCACTCCCTCCGGTGGGCCGACCTGGCCCGGCCCGTGCTGGTGGAGGACGACCGCGCCGGGTTGGACGCGGCCTACGGCGTCCTTCTCGACGCCCGCGTCGAGTTGCACCGGGTGGCCGGCCGGTCCACCAACGTGCTGGCGCTGCCCCACCAAGCCGCGGTGGCGTCCCGCTTGGGGATGCCGGGTGCCGACGAGCTGATGACCACGTTGGCCGAGGCGGGGCGCGCCGTCGCCTGGACGAGTGACGACACGTGGCGGCGCGTGCGCGCTCGCCTGCGAGGAGGGCTGCGCTCGCGGTCGGCGTCGCCGGCGGTCGGCCCTGGCCTGGTGCTGCGCGACGGCGAGGTGTGGGTTGACCCGTCCGCGCTGGCCCACGACGAGGACGGCTCGTTGACCTTGCGGGTGGCGGCCGTGGCCGCCCGCCATCACGCGGTGATCGAGCGGGACTCGTTGGAGCGACTGGCCACGGCCGGGCGAGTGGCGTCGCTGCCGTCGCCCTGGCCGGTGGCGGCCCGCATGGCGCTGATCGAGCTGGTGCAGGCGGGGTCGGCGGCCGGTCGGGTCATCGAAGCGTTGGACCAGCGAGGGGTGTGGGCCCGGCTGCTGCCCGAGTGGGCGCCCATCGCCTCGCGGCGCCACCGCCACCTGCTCCAGACGGTCGCGGCCGCCGCTGGCCCGTCCTTGGTCGCCGGGGTGAAACGGCCGGACCTGCTGGCGTTAGGCGCCTTGTTGCACGGCCTGGGCCCGGAGCCCGTCGAGCGCGTCGCCACGCGCATGGGGCTCCCCCCGGCCGACGTCACCACACTGATCGAGCTGGCCGAGCACCGCTCGCTGCTCGCTGAGGTCGCCACCCGGCGGGACCTGGACGACGTGGCCACCATCGAGCGGGTGGTCAAGGCCATCGGCGGGGCCGACCAGCTGCACCTGCTGGCCGCGTTGACGGAGGCCGAGGCACTTGCCGCCGGCCCCGCCGCGTGGGGTCCGTGGAAGGCGGGGCTGGTAGCCCAACTGGTCGACCGGGTGGCCCACGTGCTCGACGGCGGGGAAGCCGCCGCGCTGATGGTCGACGCCTTCCCCACCGGCGACCACCTGGCCCTGCTGGAGGCGGGCATCGACCACGTGGCCGGGTCGGGCGACACGCTGACCGTCGTCAACGACGACCGGCCGGGCATGTTCAGCCGCATCGCCGGCGTGCTGGCCTTGCACGGGCTGGACGTGCTCGCCGCGGCGGCGTGGTCCAGCGAGGACGGGCGGGCGCTGGCCGAGTTCCGGGTGGCCGACCCGATGCGGGACGAGACGCCGTGGGCCCGCATCACGCGGGACCTGGCCCTGGTGCTCGACGGCCGGCTGGCCCTGCACGCCCGCATCGCCGAGCGGGTGCGGACGTACGGTCGGGCGCGGGTGGGCGGCGCGGCCGTGGGGACGGGCCCGCCGGCGTCGGTGACGTTCGACAACAGCGCCTCGGACGACGCCACCGTGGTCGACGTGGAGACGGCCGACGGCGTGGGCGTGCTGTACCGCATCACCCGAGCGCTGGCCGAGCTGGACCTCGACATCCGGTCGGCCCGCGTGCAGACGATGGGCACGCACGTGGTCGACGCGTTCTACCTGCGGGACCGCCACGGCCGCAAGATCGTCGAGCCCGCCACCCTGGCCGAGATCGAGCGGGCCATCCTCCACGGCCTGGCGGAGTAGCGCCCTCTGCTCCCCCCTCCGGCTTCTCGTAACGCTGGCGCCCACATAGTCCTCGCCAGCGTTACGAGAACGGTTTGCGGCGCCGACTACTCGGCAGCGCAGGGGCCGGTGCTGACGGGCGTCGTGCGTTGCTCGGCGGGCGTCACCTCGCGGGCGACCTCGTCCGACGTCAGCGCGAACCCGATGTCGTCGTTGCGCACCGAGCGGGAGAACACCACGCCGGCCACCGACCCGTCCGGTCGCACCAGCGGTCCACCGGAGTTGCCCGGCCGGATGCGCGATTCCAGCTCGTACACCAGCCGGGTCGTCAGGCCCTGCCCGTAGATGTTGCGGCCCACGGCGTCGATACGGGCCAGCACCACCGCGGGCTCGGCGTCGAAGGGCCCACCCCCCGGGTACCCGAGTACCGCGCCCGCCGTGCCCCGGTCCACGGCCCTGGGCTCGAGAGAGAGGGGCGGATCCGTCACCCCAGTGGCGCGGAGGACGGCCAGGTCGAGGTTGGGGTCGAACAGCACGGCGACGGCGGGGTGCGACCCCCGGCGGTCGAGCACGACGGGCCGGCGCACCCCGGCCACCACGTGGGCGTTGGTCACCACCACGTCGGGCGCCACCACGAAGCCCGAGCCCTCGAGGATGCCGCCGCACCCCGGGCCCATGATCTTCACCGTGGAGGCACCGGCCTTCTCCACCGCGGCCCGAACCACCGGGTCGGCTGGGAGGGGCAGCCGGGCGGCGGGGGCGGGCTCGAACTGGGCGAAGACCTGGGGCAGCCCGTGGGCATCGAGGATGCGCTGCACCCGCGAGAAGACGTCCGGCGCGGGCGGGAGGATGCGGTCCAGCGCCCGCAGGACGGCGGACCGCTGCACCTCTCCGGACAGGGGGCGGGCGGGCACGTTGGCGACCAGGCTGCCGATGAGCCACGCCGACAGCAGCGTGGCCGCCGACGCCACGACCGCCCCCAGGATGGCGTCGAAGGTGGCCAGGCGAGTGCGGCGCAGTCGCCCCCACATCCGCACACCGACCTGGCGCCCCAGCGTGCCGAAAATGGCGGCCAGACCGAACACGCTGACCAGCCCGAGCAGGGCCTTGGCGAAGGGGTCGTCGGCCAGGCGGGCGAGCACCGGCGCCAGCGCGGCGCCCACGAGCAGGCCCGCGGCCAAGCCCACGAAGGACAGGGCCTGGACGGCCGCGCCCAGCCAGAGGCCATGGAGCGCGGCCGCCACCACGGCCAGAAGGATGACGATGTCGACGAGGTCCACGGGCCCTGGCGGGTCGGGGCCGGTCGGCTACCTGATCTCGATTCGCTTGGGCTTGTCGGCCGACGCCTTGGGGATCCGGACCTCGAGCACGCCATGCTCGAGTGACGCCTCGACTCCGGTGTCGTCCACGTCGGCGGGGAGCACGACCTCGAAGCGGAAGCGGCCGACGGCTCGGGTCTGGTGGCGCAAGATTCCCTTCCGCTCCTTCTCCGTGCGCTCGCCGGTGACAATCAGCCGGCGGCCCATGACCTCCAAGTCGATGTCATTCTTCTTCACGCCCGGCAGCTCGATGTCGACCACGAAGGCGTCGTCCGTCTCCTCGACGTCGGCCACGGGCATGAAGTCCGAGCCGATGGGGCCGCGCATCTGGGGCCAGTCCTGGAAGACCTGGGCCAGTTGCTGTTGCAGCTCGTCGAACGGGTCCCACCGGGCGACCTCAGCGGGACGGCGTTGCTGGCCTTGGTTGGCGGGGAGGGTCATGGTCCCTAGCATCCGACGGGCCGGGGCCGGCGCGCATCCCCCGAACGCGTGGTTCACCCGGCCCAGTGCGAGCGCCGGCGGCGCGGGCGCGCGTCCCTACGGGAACAGGCCGAGCGACAGGCCTATCCCGGCGATGATCATCACGACGCCAACAACAACCTTCCACCCGTCTTGACGGCTCGGTGCCGACGCGTTTCGTGTGCAGCAATGCGCAACTATCGCGATCTGCCGCACACAGAAGAGGCCGCCCGCGGACGGGGCCTGTGCAACCGGCTCGCTCGTACGCCCTGGGGCGGCGGCGGCGCCCGACGAGTGTTGTGAAAAGGCTCCTCGGACGCGTGGTTTCCCTCCCCCCGCACGGCGGGTAGCGCAGCACCCTCACCAAACAACCGACAACACGTGGGGGGGAAACCCAAGTGGGTGGAACGGGTACCGGCCTGGCCGGCGGCCCCACACGAGGCCGTACCGCCGAAGACCAGCTCTTGCGAGCACGCCTGCGGGCTGCGGCCCAGGGTCGAGGTGGGGTCGTGCTCCTGGAGGGCCCGGCCGGGATCGGCAAGAGCCGCCACCTGTCGGACGTGGTCACCCGAGCGGCCGAGACGGGCATGGCCGTGGCCGGGCCGGACGCCGTCGCCAGGGTGAACCAAGGGGCGGCCGGCGCGACAGCGATCACCGATGCCGAGTCGCCCCTCGTCATCGTCCTCGACGACCTCCAGTGGGCCGACCCCGCCACCCTCCTCACCATCCAGCGCCTGACGTTGGAGTTGGTGTCCCATCCCCTGCTCTGGATCCTTGCCGGCCGGCGGGTCAGGGGCACACCCCTCGACCGGCTGCACTCTCTCTTGGAGGCAGCCGTCGGTGCGTCCCGCCTCCGCCTGGCGCCATTGGCGCCCGACGCCGTCACCGAGGTGATTGTCGACGTGCTCGGCGCCCGGCCCGACGCCGGTCTGCTCGCCCTGGCCGAGGGGGCGGGGGGCAACCCGCTGCTCGTCGTCGAGTTGGTGGAGGGCTTGCGGGACGAGGGCTCGGTCGTCGTCGAGCGCGGGGAGGCCCGGCTCCTGTCGGACCAGCTCCCTCGGCGAGTCGAGGCCTGCGTCTCCTACCGGCTGGGTGGCCTCTCCCCCGCGTCGCTCCACCTCTTGGAGGTGGCGGCCTTGCTCGGTCGGTCCTTCGCCGTCGAGGACCTGGCCGGGGTACTGGACCAGCCCGTGGCCGACATCCTCATGCCGTTGCAGGAGCTGGTCGACGCCGGTGTGCTCGTGCCCGCATCGGGCGAGGCCATGGGGTTCCACCACGACCTCGTCCGCCAGACGCTCTACCGGGCCATGCCCGAGCCCACTCGCAAGGCCCTGCACCGGGAGATCGGTGACCGGCTGTTGGCCCGTCACCCATCGGCGGCGCTGGCGGCCCCCCATCTGGTGCAGGGCGCCCGGCCCGGCGACCGCGACGCCCTCGCCGCTTTGGATCGGGCAGTGAACGAACTGGTGTCGACCGCGCCCGCGGCCGCCGCCGACATGGCCGTGCGGGCATTGCGCCTCACCGAGGCGAGCGACGACGCCCAAGTCGACCGGGTGGTCGCCGCCGTCAACGCACTGGTGGCCGCCGGGCGGGTGGCCGAGGCACTGGAGGTGGCCGGCCACGTTCCCGCCGGTGCCGATCCGCGCCTCGACGGGGCCGTGGCCTCGGTCATGCTCACCGACGGCCGCCTGGACGAGGCCCTGGCTTTGGCCCTGGCCGCCCACGCCGATGTCGTCCACGTGCTGACCCTGGTGGCCAAGGGCGACGCCCCCGCCGTGCGGGCCGCGGCCGAGCCCCTGCTGGCGGCCGGCGACGAGGCCTCGCTGGACGCCGGCCTCACCGCCATGGCCTGGCTGGCGTGGGACGAGGGGCGGGTGGCCGACGCCCTGGCCTTGGGGCGAGCGGCGGTGGCTCGTGACAACGACGGCAGCGCTCGAAGCCCGGCCCGACTGCTGCTGGCCGAAATGCTGACATCGGTGGACCAGTGGGCCGAGGCCGAGGCTCTGCTGGGGGCAGACGTCGAGCCCCCCTGGGCGCCTGGGTTGGCCCTGGGCCGCGCCCGCCTCCACCTGGCCGCCGGGCGATGGGACGAGGCCGCCACGGAGGCGGCTGCCGGATTGGCCCTGGCCGCCGAGTTGGCGGGTGGGCTGTTCATCGCTGGACTGCAAGCGGTGCTGGCTCACGAACCCGACCGCCACTCGCCCCACCATGCCGTGACCCTCGTGCGCTCGGCTCTGGCCGCCGGCGATCGGACGCAGGCCGCCGCCGTGGCCGCGCGGGCCGAGCAGCACGCGGCCATGAACCCCGAGTTCCCGTCGGTGGCGGCCGGCACCATGCACGCCCGGGGGTTGGCCGAGGCCGACGCCGACCTCCTCGCGCGCGCCGCCGGCCGGCATCGACGCCCGTGGCTGCGCGCGTCGGCATGGGAGGACGCCGGCAAGCTGTCGGGTCCGGAGCAACTCGAGCGGGCCCTCGCCGCGTACGAGAGCATGGGCGCCGAGCACGACGCAGCCCGGGTGCGGGCCCGCCTGCGGCGCATGGGTGTCCGCCGCCGCCATTGGGTCCGGGAGGATCGTCCCCTCACCGGGTGGAACAGCCTCACCGACACCGAGCGGCGGGTGGCCGCCCATGTGGCCGACGGCCTGACCAACGCCCAGGTGGCCGAGCACATGTTCCTGTCCCGCCACACGATCGACTTCCATTTGCGCCAGATCTTCCGGAAGCTGGCCATCAGCTCGCGGGTGGACCTGGCCCGGGTGGCGCTGGGAGAGCAAGGCAAGCAAGGCGACCAAGGCCAGACCACGCGGACGCGGGATGTGCCCGCTCCCCCATCGATGCGACCCTCGACGTGGTGACGTCATCCGACCGCGATCCCGAACCTGACTGGCTGGCCGTGTGGGCCGATGTGCTCGCCCATCAGGAGCAGATGTCGGGACTGTTGCGACGGCTCGACCAGTTGCGAGCGGTGGCGGGCGACAGCGAGGGCGCGCTCCTCGAACAGTGCGCCCGCCAGTTGCGATCAGGCGAACACCGCCTCCAAGAACTGGCGGCGGTGTTCGGCAGCACCGCCGCGTAGGGCAGACGAGCAGACAAACGAGGGGGAAGCACCATGGCCAAGGCAGTCGGCATCGACCTGGGCACCACGAACTCGGTGATCGCAACCGTGGAAGGCGGCGTCCCGACCGTGATCCCCAACGCGGAAGGCTCCCGCACCACGCCGTCGGTGGTGGCGTTCACCGAGCAGGGCGAGCGCCTGGTGGGCCAGCTGGCCCGGCGCCAGGCCATCCTCAACCCCAAGGGGACCATCTCCTCGGCCAAGCGGTTCATCGGCCGTCGCTATGAGGAGGTGGAGAGCGAGACCCACGCCGTCTCCTTCGACGTGGTCGCCGGACCCGACGGCGCCGTGCGCTTCAAGGTGCGGGACAAGCTGTACGCCCCCGAAGAGATCAGCGCGCTGGTGCTGCGCAAGCTGGTGGACGACGCGTCCAAGTTCCTGGGCGAGAAGGTGACCGAGGCGGTCATCACCGTGCCCGCCTACTTCAACGACGCCCAGCGCCAGGCCACCAAGGACGCCGGCCGCATCGCCGGGCTGGAAGTGCTGCGCATCATCAACGAGCCCACCGCCGCGGCCCTGGCCTACGGTCTCGACAAGAAGTCCAACGAGACCGTCCTCGTCTTCGACCTGGGTGGCGGCACGTTCGACGTCAGCATCCTGGATGTGGGCGAGGGCGTGGTCGAGGTCCGGTCCACGTCGGGCGACACCCACCTCGGTGGCGACGATTTCGACCGCCGGCTGGTCGACTACCTGGCCGACGAGTTCCAGAAGGAGAACGGGGTCGACCTGCGCAACGACCCCCAGGCCTTGCAGCGCCTGTTCGAAGCGGCCGAGAAGGCCAAGGTCGAGCTGTCGTCGGTGACCCAGACGCAGGTGAACCTTCCCTTCATCACGGCCGACGCCAACGGCCCCAAGCACCTCGTCACCACCGTCATGCGGTCGACCTTCGAGTCCCTCACCGCCGATCTGGTGGAGCGTTGCCTCGGTCCCGTGCAGCAGGCCATGGCCGACGCCAAGGTGACGGCCAACGACATCGACGAGGTCATCCTCGTGGGTGGCTCCACGCGCATCCCCGCCGTGCAGAACCTGGTCCGCCGCCTCACCGGCGGCAAGGACCCCAACATGACGGTGAACCCGGACGAAGTGGTTGCCGTGGGTGCCGCCATCCAGGCCGCCATCATCAAGGGCGAGGTCAAAGACGTCCTCCTGCTCGACGTCATCCCCCTGTCCCTCGGCGTGGAGACGATGGGCGGCGTGATGACCAAGGTCATCGAGCGCAACACCACCATCCCCGCCCGGCGCACGGAGACGTTCAGCACGGCCGAGGACAACCAGCAGGCCGTCGACATCGTTGTGCTGCAGGGCGAGCGGGAACGGGCGGCCGACAACCGGGTGCTCGGGCGCTTCCGCCTCGAAGGCATCCGTCCCGCGCCTCGGGGCGTGCCCCAGGTCGAGGTCACCTTCGACGTCGATGCCAACGGCATCCTCAACGTGTCGGCCCGGGACAAGGACACGGGCGTCGAGCAGCGCATCACCATCAGCGAGACCACCAACCTGGACAAGGCCGAGGTCGACCGCATGATCGCCGACGCCGAGACCCACCGGGCCGAGGACACGCGGCTGCGGGAGGAGATCGACGCCCGCAACGACCTCGACGCCATCGCCTACCAGGTCGAGCGCCGGCTGGCGGAGCTGGGCGACGCGGTGGCGACCCACGAGAAGGCCCGGGCCGAGATGCTGGTGGCCGACGCCCGTACCGCGGTGCAGGAGCAGGCGCCCCTCGACCGGGTCCGGTCCCTCACGGCCGAGCTCCAGCAGGTGTACCAGAGCCTGGCCGTGGTCCGGTCCGCGGGCGACGGCGGCCAACAACAGGCGCCGCCACCACCGCCCGGTGCCGCCGGGCCGGCGGGCGACGACGACGTCATCGACGCCGACTTCACCGTCAGCTGATGGCCGGCACGGGCGAGACCACCGAGGAGCCGGAGGTCGAGCCAACCGACGAGCTCGATCCCCTCGTGGCCGAACTGGAGGACCGTCTTCGCCGGGCCCTGGCCGACCTCGACAACCTGCGCAAGCGCTTCGACCGCGAGGTGAACCGAGAGCGCGACGCCGAGCGCCGCCGCGTCGCCTCCGAGTGGTTGCCGGTCGTCGACAACCTCGAGCGCGCCATCCAGCACGCGGCCGCCGACCCCGATCTGTTGATGCGAGGGCTGGAAGCCGTGCAGGCACAGGCGGTGGCCGCCCTGGCCCGGCTCGGCTTCCCCCGCTTCGAGGACGTGGGCGAACGCTTCGACCCCGCCCGCCACGAGGCCGTGGGCGCGGTCGAGACCGACGAGGCCGATCCCGGGACGGTGGCTGCCGCCGCCCGGCCCGGCTACGGCACCCAGGAGGAGGTCCTCCGCCCCGCGTCCGTCGTGGTCACGAGGTCCCCTGACTGATGGCGCCCCGCCGCGACTTCTACGAGTCCCTGGGCGTGAGTCGCGGCGCCTCGCAGGACGAGATCCAACGCGCCTACCGCAAGCTGGCCCGCACCTACCACCCGGACGTCAACAAGGACCCGGCTGCCGAGGAGCGGTTCAAGGAGGTGTCGGAGGCGTACGACGTGCTGTCCGACCCCGAGACCCGCCGCAAGTACGACGCCTTCGGGCCCGACTTCCGCCAGGTGCCCGACGGCGTCGACCCGGACACGTGGGCCCGAGCGCAGCAGGCCGGCGCACGCGGAGGCGCGGGCGGCGGGCCGAGGCCGCGCCGCGGCGCCCAGGGGCAGCAGGTGTGGTCGGCCGAGGACCTCGACATCGATCTGGACGACCTCTTCGGCGGCATGTTCGGGGGCATGGGTGGCGGGCGGGGCGGGCGGCGTGGGTGGGGCCCCATCGCCGGCGCCGACCAGGAAGCGGAGATCACCCTCACCGTGGAGGAGGCCTACAACGGCGGCCGGCGCACCATCACGATCACCGGCCCCGACGGTCCCCGCGCCCTGGAGGTCGCCATCCCGCCCGGCGTCACCGACGGCCAGCGCATCCGCCTGGCCGGGCAGGGCGGCCAGGGCACCAGTGGCGCCGCCGCCGGCGACCTGTACCTCGTCGTCCGCCTGGCGCCCCACCCCCGCTACCGGGTGCAGGGCCGGGACATCTCCGTCGACCTGCCCCTCACGCCGTGGGAAGCGGCGCTGGGCGCGTCGGTGGCGATCATGACGCCAGGAGGCGAGGCCAAGGTGCGCGTGCCGGAAGGATCGTCGAGCGGCCGGCGCCTGCGCCTCAAGGGCAGGGGTCTGCCCAACCCCAAGGGATCGCCCGGCGACCTGTACACCGAGGTCCGCATCATGGTGCCCAAGAAGCTGACGGACGAGGAGCGCCGGCTGTTCCAGGAGCTGGCCGCCGTCTCCACCTTCGACCCGAGGCGCGAGGGGCGGCAGCGATGACCACCACGGTGTTGACCCGCCGCCGCCTGGTCGCCGTCGAACTCCTCCCCCTCGACACGTTCGCCCGCCGCACCGGCTTGCATCCCGATCTGGTTCGCCGTCTCGTCGCCCTGGGTCTGCTCGAGGCGACATCGGACGCGGCGGGCGAGCTGTGGTTCCCCCCCACCCAGCTCCCCGCCGCGGCCCGCCTCCAGAGACTGCGTGCCGGGCTGGCCCTCAACTGGGCGGCCACCGGCCTGGTGGCCGACCTGCTCGACCGGATCTCGGCGCTCGAAGCAGCCCTCCGAAGCAGAGGAGACACACCGTGGACATGAACCGGCTCACCCAGAAGTCCCAGGAGGCACTGCACGACGCCCAGACCAAGGCCATGCGCTTCGGGCACACCGAGGTCGATGGCGAGCACCTGCTGCTCGCCCTCCTCGAACAGCCCGAGGGGCTGGTGCCCCGGCTGCTGGTGGCGGCCGACGCCGACCCCGACGCCATCAGGGCCGAGGTCGAAGCCGAGCTGGAACGCCGGCCCCGCACGTCGGGGCCGGGCGCGTCGCCCGGCCAGGTGTTCGTCACGCAACGGCTGAGCCGCTTGCTGGACAAGGCCGAACAGGAGGCCAAGCGGCTGAAGGACGAGTACGTCTCCGTCGAGCACCTGGTGATCGCCTTGCTGGACGAGGGCTCGGGCACCGCCGCCGGCCGCATCTTCTCGCAGCACGGCATCAGCCGCGACCGCTTCCTCCAAGCGCTCACGTCGGTGCGGGGCAACCAGCGGGTCACCTCGGCCATGCCCGAGGTGGCGTACGAAGCGTTGGAGAAGTACGGGCGCGACCTGGTGGCCGAGGCCCGCGGCGGCCGCATGGACCCCGTCATCGGGCGGGACGGGGAGATCCGCCGCGTCATCCAGATCCTCTCCCGCAAGACCAAGAACAACCCCGTCCTCATCGGCGACCCGGGCGTGGGCAAGACGGCCATCGTGGAAGGGCTGGCCCAGCGCATCATGCGGGGCGACGTGCCCGAGGGCCTGCGCAACCGGACGGTCTTCGCCCTGGACATGGGCTCGCTCGTCGCCGGGGCCAAATACCGGGGTGAGTTCGAGGAGCGACTGAAGGCGGTGCTCACCGAGGTGAAGGCGGCCGAGGGCCGCATCATCCTGTTCGTCGACGAGATGCACACGGTGGTGGGCGCCGGCGCGGCCGAGGGGGCCATGGACGCGGGCAACATGCTCAAGCCCATGCTGGCCCGGGGCGAGCTGCACATGATCGGCGCCACCACGGTCGACGAGTACCGCAAGCACGTGGAGAAGGACGCCGCGCTCGAGCGGCGCTTCCAGCCGGTGATGGTGGACGAGCCCTCGGAGGAGGACGCCATCTCCATCCTGCGGGGCCTGCGCGAGCGCCTGGAGGTGTTCCACGGCGTGAAGATCCAAGACGCCGCCCTGGTGGCTGCCGTGGTGCTCAGCCACCGCTACATCTCCGATCGTTTCCTGCCCGACAAGGCCATCGACCTCGTGGACGAGGCCTGCGCCATGCTGCGCACCGAGATCGACTCCATGCCCGCCGAGCTGGACGAGCTCACCCGCCGGGTCACCCGGCTGGAGATCGAGGAGGCGGCCCTCTCCAAGGAGAAGGACGACGCCAGCAAGCAGCGGCTGGAGGAGCTGCGCAAGGAGCTGGCCGACCTGAAGGCCGAGGCCGATGCCATGCGGGTGCAGTGGGAGGCCGAGCGCCAGGTGCTCAAGCGGGTGCAGTCGCTGCGCGAGGAGATCGAGCGGGTGCGCCAAGAGGCGGACGAAGCCGAGCGTGCCTACGACCTGAACAAGGCGGCCGAGCTCCGCCACGGCCAACTGCCCGAGCTGGAGCGCCGGCTGCAGGCGGAGGAGGAACAGCTCGCCTCCAAGTTCGGGGCCCACCGCCTCCTGCGCGAAGTGGTGACCGAGGATGAGGTGGCGTCCATCGTGTCCCGCTGGACGGGAATCCCCGTGAGCAGGTTGAAGGAGGGCGAGCGGGAGAAGCTCCTGCGCCTGGATGAGCTCCTGCACGAGCGCGTGGTCGGTCAGCACGAGGCCGTGCAACTGGTGGCCGACGCCATCATCCGGGCCCGCTCGGGCATCAAGGACCCACGCCGGCCCATCGGCTCGTTCGTCTTCCTCGGCCCCACCGGCGTGGGTAAGACCGAGCTGGCCCGGGCCCTGGCCGAGGCCCTGTTCGACACCGACGAGAACATGGTGCGCATCGACATGAGCGAGTACCAGGAGCGCCACACGGTGAGCCGCCTGGTGGGTGCTCCCCCCGGGTACGTCGGGTACGAGGAGGGCGGCCAGCTCACCGAGGCGGTACGGCGCAAGCCGTACTCGGTGGTGCTCTTCGACGAGATCGAAAAGGCCCACCCCGACGTGTTCAACACCCTGTTGCAGGTGCTGGACGACGGCCGCCTGACGGACGGGCAGGGGCGCACCGTCGACTTCCGGAACACGGTCGTGATCATGACGTCGAACATCGGGTCCGACTACCTGCTCGAGGGCGTGACGCCCGACGGCGAGATCAAGCCCGACGCCCGCGGCCTGGTGATGGCCGAGCTGCGCCGCCACTTCCGGCCCGAGTTCCTCAACCGGGTGGACGACATCGTGCTGTTCAAGCCCCTCACCCAGCAGGAGATCGAGCGCATCGTCGACCTCATGTTCAACGACCTGCGGTCCCGGTTGGCCGATCGGCGCATGACCCTCGAGCTCACGGAGGAGGCGCGCCGCTACATCGCCCGCCAGGGCTTCGACCCCGTGTACGGCGCCCGTCCCCTGCGGCGCTTCATCTCCCATGAGGTGGAGACCCGGATCGGCCGGGCTCTGCTGAGCGGTGAGGCCAAGGACGGTGCCGTCATCCGCGTCGACGCAGTCGAGGGCGACCTCGTCATCACCGTCGACAACCCGACCAACAACAACGAGAGGCAGGAGGCCTTCGCATGATCGTGTTGATGGATTGGCGCGCCGCGGCGGTGCGGGGCGGCGCCGCCCTGCTCTTCGGCTTCCTCGCCTTGGTGTGGCCGGGACTCACTCTCACCGCCCTGGTCCTGCTGTACGGCGCCTTCGTGGTCGTGCACGGCGTGTCGACCCTGGCCGAGGTTCTGACCCACGCCCCGGGCACGGCCGGCCGGCGGGGGCCGCTGGCCTTCGGGGGCATCGTCAGCGTGGCCGCCGGCATCGTCACGTTCCTGTGGCCGGGCATCACCGCCCTGGTGCTGCTCTACATCATCGCCGCATGGGCGGTGGTGACCGGGGCCATGGAGATCGCCGCCGCCATCGAGCTGCGCCGAGTGCTCCGGCGGGAGTGGCTGCTGGTGCTGGGCGGCGTGCTGTCCATCGCCTTCGGCATCGTGCTGGTCGCGGCGCCGGGCACGGGCGCCCTCGCCGTCACCTGGCTCATCGGTTGGTACTCGGTTGCCTACGGCGCTCTTCTGGTGGCCCTCGCCGTCCGGCTGCGGCGGTGGCAGCTCCAGGCCCGGCGCCAAGGGCAAACGGCCCGGCCCGTGTCGGCATGAGCACGCCGTCCCTGCCCGGGCCGCCCGAAGCCATCGAGGTCATCCTCGTCCCTCTCGACGGGTCGCCCCTCTCCGAGCTGGCGTTGCCGGTGGCGTCCAGCCTGGCCCGTCGCTTCGACGCCGGCGTCCATCTGCTCAGCGCCGTGCCCACGGCCGACGACGTCGCCGAGCGCGAGGCCCAACTGAGCAAGCTCGAACTGTCGGCCAAGTTCGTGGAGCGCGAGGTGGTCATCAACCTCGACCCCGCGGGAGCCGTTCACGACCGGCTGGTGCACATGCAGAAGGCGGTGATCTGCATGGCCACGCGGGGGCGGGGCCGCAGCGCGGCCATCTTCGGCTCGGTGGCCGATGACGTCATCTTCCGGTGCCGCGATGCGCTGGTGCTGGCCGGGCGCATGTTGGACCCCCGGCTGCCGGGCACGGGCGTGATCCTCTGCGTGGACGAGACGCCGGCGTCCGCCGCCCTGCTCCCCATCGCCTGGCGCTGGTCCGAGCTGCTGCACGAGCCGCTCACCGTCATGACCGTGGCCGAGCCCGTGCCCGAGCCCTTCCAGTCCGGGACCATCCACCGCCGCTTCGGGCCCGACGGCGACGTGGACGGGTACCTGTCCGATCTGGTGCGGGCCCTGCGCGCCGAGGGCAAGGAGGTGCAGACCAAGGCGATCTACGACCCCATCAGCCCGGCCGAGGGCATCCTCGCCTACCTCGACGCCCACCCCCCCTACCTGGTCGTCGCCGGTACCCACGCCCGCACCGGCCTGGCCCGTTTGGCCCTGGGCAGCACGGCCGCGGCCGTCGTGCACAGCAGCCCGGCCCCGGTACTCGCCATCCCCCGACCTGACATCCAGCGAAAGCGGGATCGATGAACATCGCCAACCTCATCTGGCTGTTCTTCCTGCTGTCCAGCATCCAACCGGTCGTCGCCCAACGCGTGCTCCTCGTGCAGCGGGCCCGGGCCATACGGGAGCTGGAGAAGCGCAACCACTCGCGCGCCATCACCATGATCCACCGGCGTGAGGGGTTCGCCTTCCTGGGCATCCCCTTCGGTGGCTTCATCGACATCGAGGACTCGGAGGCCATCATCCGGGCCATCGAGCTCACGGCCGACAACATCCCGATCGACCTGATCCTGCACACGCCGGGCGGGTTGGTGCTCGCCGCCGAGCAGATCGCCTCGGCCCTGGCCGACCATCCGGCCAAGGTCACCGTCTACGTGCCCCACTACGCCATGAGCGGGGGCACGCTGATCGCCATGGCCGCCGACCAGATCGTGATGGCGCCGTCGGCCGTGCTCGGTCCCGTCGACCCGCAGCTGGGCGAGTGGCCGGCGGCGTCCATCCTGGCCGCGGTGGCCCAGAAGGACCCCAACCGGGTGCACGACAAGACGCTCATCTACGCCGACATGGGCCGCAAGGCCCAGCAGCAGGTGGAGGAGTTCGTGACCAACCTGCTGGAGAAGCGCCTGCCCCACGAGCAGGCCAAGGACGTGGCCCACACCATGTCCGAAGGCCGCTGGACCCACGACTTCCCCATCCAGGTGGAGCACGCCCGGTCGCTGGGCCTCCCCGTCAGCACCGACCTACCCGACGAGGTGCGCCTGCTCATGCGCCTGTACCCGCAGCCCCGCGGCCGGCGGCCATCGGTGGAGTACATCCCCGGGCCCTACAACACCCCGGCGCCGCCACCGCCGGCCCGATCGCCTCGGCGGGCACCGAGCACGAACGGGGCAGGCAAGGCATGACCGCCCAGGCCAAGGTCGTCGTGTGCGAGCAATGCGGGACCAAGAACCGGGTCCCACCGGCGGCCGAGGGCGTACCGAGGTGCGGGCGGTGCCACAACCCGCTGCCATGGATGGTGGACGCCGGCGACGACGACTTCGCCACTGTGGCCGAGGCGGCGTCCATCCCCGTGCTGGTGGACCTCTGGGCGCCGTGGTGCGGGCCGTGCCGGATGGTGAGCCCGGCCCTGGAGCAACTGGCCAAGTCGTTCGCGGGCCGGCTCAAGCTGGTCAAGATCAACGTGGACGAGGCCCAGCACGTGGCCGGGCGCTTCGGCGTCCAGGGCATCCCGACCCTGCTGCTGCTCCGGGGTGGGGAGGTGGCGGCCCGCCAGGTGGGCGCCGCCCCCGAGCACGCCTTGCGGGCCTGGCTCGAGCAGTCGCTCGGCAGCGCCCCCGCCGCCAACCCTTGACCGGAAGGGGCGTGGCCGGCGTCAGCCCAAGCGCACCGCGTCGGCCTGGCACACGGCCTCGATGGTAGTGAGCAGTTGCGACCAGGCGGTGGCCTTGTCCAGGTAAGCGTCCGCCCCGCGCTCCACCACTTCGAGCAGGGTGTACGGGTCCGGGAACGCCGAGAACACCACGATGCGCGCCTTGGGCGCCGCCTCCCGCAGGCGAGGCAGGGCGGTGATGCCGTCGATGCCGGGCAGGTGCAGGTCGAGCACGATCACGTCCGGCTGCGTCCGCTCGACGACGGCCACACCCGCGTGGCCGTCACCCGCCTGACCCACGAGGCGGAAGCGGGAGTCAACGTCCAGCATCACCTCGATCAACGTTCGCAGCTCGGCATCGTCGTCGATCACGACAACTCGATGCACCACCGGGTCCGCACCGTCTTTCATGTCGGCCTCCGGGAAGAAGTCGTACGTACTGCTATCGGCACCAGGGGGCCTCGCCTGTAGCCCGATCGGGCTAGTCAGGCCGGCGGCGGGAGGTAGACGCACGGGCCCCGGGGGTTGAGCACCCACGTTGATCCCTTGGCGCAGCGGGGCCGGGACGGGATGGGCCATCCCACGTGGCGCAGGCCGGCCAGCACCACGTCGATCACGTCGCCATGGGTACAGACCGCGACGTCGCCCACCGCATCGAGCACGAGGTCGAGGGCGTGGTGACCCCTCCCCTCCCGGAGCGCGCCGGCTGTCTCCACCTTGAGGGACCGGGCTTCGGCCAGCGGCGTCACCGTCGCCACGCACCGCACGGCCGGGCTGGAGAGGATGCGATCGGCGGGGTACGGCGAGAGCAGCTCGACCAGGCCGGCCGCCTGCTGCTCCCCCCGCCGCGTGAGCGGGCGCAGGTTGTCGTCGCCGGGCCAGGACTTGCGCGACACCGCCACCGCGTGGCGGACCAGCAGGATCACGCCAGCTCGTCGTCGAGGACCAGGGCCTCGACGTCGGAGGCCCGCCGGGGACGGGCGCCCACGTGGCCCCGGGCCACGGCCAACTCGTGCAACCGCCGCTGGGCGGCGACGGGCTCGGCGCCCGCGCCGGTGCCGGCGGCCGGCTGGACCCGCTGCCACCGGCCGTCGCCGTCCAGCTCCCACGCCTGCGTGTTGTCGGCCAGGGACACATCGAGGATCTCGTCCAGGCGTCCCTGGAGCTCTCGCCCCTCCACGAACACCATGGCCTCCACGCGCGAGTGCAGGTTGCGGGGCATGAGGTCGGCCGAGCCGATGAGATAGCGCGTGCCCGGCTCACCCGGCGTGCCGAAGCGAAGGATGCGCGAGTGCTCCAGGTACCGGCCCACGATCGAGCGCACCCGGATCGTGTCGGAGATGCCGGGGACCCCCGGGCGCAGGCAGCAGATGCCCCGCACGATGAGGTCGATGCCGGCCCCCGCCTGCGAGGCCGCGTACAGGGCGTCGATGACGGCAGGGTCGGCCAGGCTGTTGACCTTGAGGGTGATGCGGCCGCCCGGGTGCGCCTGCCCGGCGATGAGGTCGACCACCTGGCCGGACAGCGTGTCGGGTGCCAGCACCAGCCGGTCGTAGGTGACGTTGCGGCTGTAGCCGGTGAGGAAGTTGAACAGCTCGCTCAGGTCGGCGCCCAGCACGGGGTCGGCCGACAGGAGCCCGATGTCCTCGTACAGCCGGGCTGTCTCCGGGTTGTAGTTGCCGGTCCCGATGTGCGAGTACCGGCGCACCACCTCGTCCTCCAGGCGGGCCACCAGCGCCACCTTGGCATGGGTCTTGAGGCCGACCAGCCCGTACACCACGTGCACGCCGGCGTCCTCCATGGCCCGGGCCCATGCGATGTTGGCCTCCTCGTCGAAGCGGGCCTTGAGCTCGACGATGGCGACCACCTGCTTGTTGGCCTGGGCCGCCCGGATGAGGGCCTTCACGATGGGACTGTCGCCCGACGTGCGGTACAGCGTCATCTTGATGGCGAGGACGTTGCGATCGCTTGCCGCCTGTTTGATGAACGATTCGACCGAACTGTTGAACGATTCGTACGGGTGGTGCACGAGGATGTCGCCCTCCTGCAGCGCTCCGAAGATGTCGCCTTCGGCCGCGGCCAGGTGGCGCTCGGTGACCGACGGCCAGGGGTCGTCCTTCAGGTCGGGGCGGGCCAGCGCGTGCACGGCCCACAGCCCGGTCAGGTCGAGGGGCCCGTCGATCACGTAGACGTCCTCGGGCTCCAGCTCCAGTTCGGCCAGCAGGAGGCTCAGGATCTCGTCGGACATCGTGGCGTCGACCTCGAGGCGCACGCCCCGGCCCCGGCGCCGGCGGCGCAACTCCAACTCCACGGCGGCGAGGAGGTCGTCGGCTTCCTGGTCGCCCCCCGTGAGGTCGGCGTTGCGGGTGACCCGGAAGGGGAAGTGGCACTCCACCTCCATGCCCGGGAAGAGCAACTGGATGTGGGCGGCGATCACCTGCTCCAGGGGCACGAAGCGTTCGCCGTCGGGGAGGACGACGAAACGGGGCAGCAGCGCGGGCACCTTCACGCGGGCGAAGCGGCGCTCGCCCGTGGCTGCGTCCCGCACCATGACGGCCAGGTTCAGGGACAGGTCGGAGATGTGCGGAAACGGGTGCCCGGGGTCGACCGACAGCGGCGTGAGGACGGGGAACACCTTCTCGTCGAAGACCGTCTCGAGGAACTTGCGGTCGTCATCGTCGAGCGACGTCCACGCCGACATGCGGATGCCGGCCCGGGCCAGGGCGGGCACGATCTCCTGCGTGAACAGCGCGGTCTCGCGGTCGACCAGGTCGAGGACCACCGTGCGCAACTCGGCCAGTTGCTCCACGGCCGACATGCCGCCCACGCCGATCTGGGGCACGCCCGCGGCCACCTGGTCCTTGAGGCCGGCCACGCGCACGCGGAAGAACTCGTCCAGGTTCTGGCTGAAGATGGCGAGGAACTTGCACCGCTCCAGCAGCGGGACCGACTCGTCCTCGGCCAGAGCCAGCACCCGGGCGTTGAACGCCAGCCACGACAGCTCGCGGTCGAGGTACGGACCGACGCCGGCCACGTGGACGGCGGTGGTCACTGCGTCACGACCGGCCCGCCAAGTCGGCCGCCAGCAGGGCGGCGCCGATGGCGCCCCCGCGATCGCCCAGTGCCGTCGGCACCACGCGCACCGGGTTGTCTCGATAGACGCGGCTGCGCCCCGCCTGCTCCACCCGTCCGACGAAGGCAGGACCGAGCCGGTCGGCGAGTCCCCCACCCAGCACCACCATGGGCACGTCCAAGAGCGTAACGGCGCTGGCGATGGCGATGCCCAACGTCGTGACGGCGTCGTCCAACAGTTCGACGGCGAGCACGTCACCGGCGGCCAGCGCCTTGGCGAACACGCTCGACGTCATGCGCCGGGCCGGCGCCAGGTCGACGAGCATCGTGTCGCGACCGCGGGACTCGAGGGTCCGAGCCCGGCGCTCCATGGACGCCCGGCCGGCGTAGACCTCCAGGTGGCCACGCCCGCCGCAGCGGCACACCCGGCCGTCCGGGCGCACGATCACATGGCCGATCTCGGCGGCCAGCCCGGACGGCCCTCGGCGCAACTCGTTGCCGAGGATGAGCCCGCCCCCCACGCCCGTGCCCACGAACACGCCCAGGACGTCGGGCACGCCCTGGGCCACGCCCCGGCGGTGCTCGGCCAGGGTGCCCACGTTCACGTCGTTGTCGACCATGACCGCCCGGCCGTCGAGGGCGTCGGACAGCGCCGCGCCCAGGTCGAAGGGCCCCACCCACCCTGACAGGTTGGGGGCGAAGCGCACCGTACTGGCGTCGGCGTCGACGTTGCCGGGCACACCGATACCCACCAGGTTGGCCCGCTTGGGTGCACCCAACCCGTCCACCACCTTGCGGACGGCGTCCACCACGGCCAACGGACCGCCCTGCACGGGCGTCTTGCCCTTGGCCTCGGCGATGACGTCGTTGCCCTCGAGGAGGACGGCGTAGATCTTGGTCGCGCCCAGGTCGATGCCAATCAGCGATCGCGGGGGCACGGCCCCGCAGTTCAGCACGCGCGGGTGAGCGTGCGCTGTCCTGGGGGTGAATTCGGGGTGAACTCGGCGGGATCAGCCCAGGCGGAGGCGCTGGGTGACGTTCACGGCGTGGTCGCCCAACCGCTCGAAGAAGCGAGCGGCCAGAGCCATCTGGATGGCGACGGGGACGGAGACCCTGGCCGACGCCAACTCGGCCGTGAGGCTCACGTGCAGGTCGTCGATCTCGTCGTCGATGGCGCGGAGACGGTTGCCGGCCTTGGTGTCCCTGGCCATGTAGGCGTCGGCGGCCATGCCCCACATCTCCACGCCCACCGCGCCCATCTGGGCCACCAGGTCACGGCCCCGCGGCGTCAGCCAGGCGCCCAGGTTCTGTGCGGCCAGGGCGGCGATGTGGGTGGCCAGGTCGCCACTGCGTTCCAACTCCGGCGCGATGCGCACGATCATGAGCAGGTTGCGGGCCTCGGCCTCGCCCGGGCCGCCCGGTTGGGTGAGCCCGCGCAGGGCCAGGTCCTCGATGCGGGCGTGGAGCTCGTCCATGGCCTCGTCCTCGGCCGCCACCCGGCGGGCCGCCTCGCGGTTCCCGGTGAGGAAGGCGTCGGTGGCACCACCCAACGCCTCGCGCACGAGGGTGAAGGCACCGACGACCAGGCTGTCCAACTCGGCCAGGTCGACGGGCGAAACCGAGTGGAGCGTCATCCCGGCCAACGTACGGCCGGTGTTCGCTCAGGGGAAGTGAACTCTTGGCGAACAAGCCCGCCGCGGCTCAGATGGCGGCGGCCATCGGGCCGAGTGTGGCGAGCGGGGCGGTGGAGGTCGTGGTCTCCACCGCCCCCGCGCCTGCCTCGGCCAGGCCCCGCAAGGGGGTGAGCGTGACCCAGCCTTCCTGGAGGAGCACGAGATCGGTGTCGGGCGCCAGCGCGGGCGCGGCACCGGGGGGCAGGGTGAGCTGCAACGTGTCGCCCGCCTGTTCGACCACCCGCGCCTGAACGATGCCCGCCGGGGCCAACCCGGCCCGTCGCATGCCCCGCACGTCATCCGGCGGGCGGTTCGGGACGTTCACGTTCAGGGCGACGGGCGGCCTGGCCTGGCCCACCGACGGCAGCAGCTCGCACGCCACGCCGGCCGCGGTGGCGAAGGCGAGCGGGTGACCGAGGTCCAGGCTGACGGCCATGGCGGGGATGCCGAAGGCCAGCGCCGTGAGGGCCGCCCCCACCGTGCCCGAGTGGAGCACGGCGTGGCCCACGTTGGCCCCGGCATTGATCCCCGCCACGACGGCGTCGGGCCGACCGCCGAAGCCGCCCAGGCACCCGCACACCACGGCGAGGGCAGGCGGCCCGTCCACGGCGACCGCAGTGGTGCCGGGCGGGAGCTCGGGCAGGGTCACACGGTCGTAACGCACCCGGCCGTCCACGTGGACCGGACCGAGGGCGGCGCCCATGCCGCTCCAGTCGACGTGGGGCGCGACCACGGTGACGTCGTGGCCGGCGGCGGCGAGAGCATCGGCCAGCACGGCGATCCCGGGAGCGAACACCCCGTCGTCGTTGGTCACGAGGACGCGCATGGGCTCAGCAGACCACGCCCAGCTGTCGCGCCGGCAAGGCCGGGACGGCGGCGGGGTGAACGTCAGGTGATGTTTGGCGGGAGCACCCGTGGGCGGCCCCGCTGTGCACGAGAAGGCGGCGGGCGGCTGACCCAACGCCGAGCGCCATCGCGCTGTGTGCAGCAATGCGCACTGTTCGCGAGCTGCGGCGCACGGAACACGCCGTCAGGCGATGCGTACGGCGACCTCTGCTGTAGAGCCGGGCGGCCCCGAGGACGGCCAGGCCGGCCAGACCGGCGGCGATGACCGTGGTCACCACCGCGAGCAGCCACACCGGGCTCAGCCGGCCCAGGCCGTAGAGCGCGGCCAGTTGCACGAGGGTGCCGGCAGCATCGGCCGTCGCCACCCGCCGGGCCGAGAGGTCGGACATGCCCGCCAGCGCCAACACCTTTCCGGTGGGCGAGCACGCCACCAGCACCAGGCCGAAGCGGTGGAACAGGCGGGCGAGCGTGCGGTCGACGGCCCGGCTCAACGCCCAGCGGCTCGCCAGGTCGTGGATGCGGGGGCCGTGGTGGCGGGCCAGGAGGAAGTTCGGCGCGTCGGCGGCGGTGAGGCGAGCAAAGGCGACGAGGGCGAAGGCGCCGGGGCTGGTGTGATGGGCCGCGGCAATCAGGAACGGGCAGCGCGGGGCCAGAGCGACGAGCAGCAGCGGGTGAGCGTGCAGCAGGTGGGGCGAGAGGGCGGTGCCCAGGGCCGAGAGAGCCGAGAGCAGGGGAAGGACGGCTACCAGCGCGAACTGAAACCCAGGGCCGACGGTTCGGCGCCGGCCCGGGACTGCTGGCGTCGGAGCACGTCGGCCCACACCGCCAATGTCCGCAATCGATATGACCTAACCGTGCCGTCCGGGGAACGAGCGCAAGAACGTTCTCTGGCAACTGGGTTGCGGTACTCGCAACTGTGTTGCAACAGAACGGCGGGCGGCGGCGCTGGCCAGGGCGAGGGCGAGGAGCCCGAGGGCGAACCACGGGCTGGGCTGCCCACCGCCGGTAGCCGGGAGAGCGCCGCGGCCGTTGGCGCCGGCGCCGCTCCCCGTGCCGGCCAAGCTGCCCGGCCCCGTCGCGCCCGTCCCGGCCGCCGACGCACTGGCGGGTCCGGGACCGTTGAACACGTCGGCCCCGAAGGGCACCAGCCCGTCGGCGGCGGCGTAGCCCAGGTGGTCGAGCCCGAACAGGTCCTCCATGCTGCGGAGGAACGAGTAGTGGTTGTAGGCCGTGTTGTTGACCGAGCCGGGCACCACCCACGGCGACAGGACCACTGCGCTGGTCTTGCCCCCGCCCGGCCCGATGATGCCGGGCAGGGGCGAGTTCGGACCGTTGGTCTCGCCGCAGCAGGAGGCGGCGTCGGTAGTGGTGTTACCGACCTCGGCCTCGTCGAACGTGATCAGCAGCATGCCGCCCTGGAGGTAGGCGGGCGAGGCCAGGATGCGGGGCACCCAGGTCTGCAAGAACGTGTTGATCGCCACCAGCCCGCCCGGCGCCCCGCCGGCGCAGGTCGGCGTGTCGTGTCCGTCATTGCACAGGTTGGGCGTGATGAACGAGAAGTTGGGCGTGGTGGCCACCGACGCCAGGTCGCCGGCCAGCCGGTCAAGAGGCACGTCGTTGGCCGCACACGCAGGGGTGTCGATGATGGAGTGGAAGTACACGAACGGGTTGTGGCGGGCCGCGTACTGGTCGCCGACCTTGGCTTGCTGGGTGTCGTCCTGGGAGTTGCGCGCGGGGTGCCGGCACGGCGTGCCCATGTCCTCCAAGTAGCCCTTCCAGGTGAGGCCCTTGGCCGCCAGCTGGTCGGCCAGCGTCTGCACCGTCGCTGGGTACACGCAGCCCTGTCCCACAGCTTGGCCGGGACTGACGACCAGCCCCGGGCCCACGAAGTCCTTGTAGATCTGGCAGTCGCCCTGGGTGTCGGCGTTGGGTGCCTGGCCGCTGATCATGGCGATGTAGTTGTCGAGCGAGGCGTGGCCGATGCCGTAGTAGTCGGCCAGGAACTGGCCGGCGGCAGGAAGCGTGTGGGCCAGGTATGGCGCCGGCGAGTTGGGGGCGAACGTCTCGCTGGAATTCTTGTTCTCCAACACGATGACGAAGACGTGCTTGACCGGCGGCAGAGTGGCGGCACTGGCAGGTCTTGGAACTGCGAGCACCGCGGCCAATGCAGCCGCGATCCCCCAGACGAGATGGCGCATCTCCTACTTGTAGGGCCAACGGCTTATCGCTGTCCATCGGGATGGTGAACAACACCGGAAATCCCCGGCCGAGAAAAGGGCGGGGACGCTCGCAGGGCGAATCACTCGCATGCACTCTGGGCTGTCTCCCGACGCTCCGCTGTGTGCGTTTCGTACGACATCAGTGATCGCTGAGAGGAGAAGCGTCGTCATGCCCATCAGCCGTCGGGAGTTCCTGGCCGCCGCGGGAGCGGTGGGAGCCGTCGTCGCCACCAAGAGCTGGCCCACCATCGCCGGGGCCTCGCCGCCGCCCACGCTGCCCGACCCCGGGAGCAGCGGCATCGAGCACATCGTCGTGCTCGTCATGGAGAACCGCTCCTTCGACCACTTCCTGGGGTGGGCGCCGGGCGCCACCGGCACGCAGGCGGGCCTGACCTACAACGACGACCTGGGCGTGTCCCACCCCACGCACCAGCTCCTCGACTGGACGGGCTGCGGCTTCAACGATCCCGACCACTCCTACGACGGCGGGCGCACGCAGCTCGACGGCGGCTTGTGCGACGGCTTCCGCAAGGGCGCCAACGACGACTACGCCCTGGGCTACTACGTGCGCAGCCAGTTGCCCACCAACTCGGCCCTGGTCGACGACTTCACCATCTGCGACAACTACTTCTGCTCGATCCTCGGGCCCACGTTCCCCAACCGCTTCTACACCCACGCGGCCCAGACGGACCGGATCGACAACGCCCTCGCCCAGTCGTTCCTGCCCACCATCTGGGACGAGCTGGCGGCAGCCAACGTGTCGGCCACCTACTACTTCAGCGACGAGCCCTTCCTGGCCCTGTGGGGCCAGAAGTACCTGCCCATCGCCAGGCACGTGGCCGGCTTCTTCGCCGATGCCGCAGCCGGGACGCTGCCCTCGTACTCGTACATCGACCCGTTCTTCGTGGGTGAGGACCAGGGCGGGTCGAACGACGACCACCCCCACGCCGACATCCGCCGGGGCCAGGCCTTCATCGGCAAGGTCGTCAACGCCCTGCTGTGCAGCTCCCTGTGGTCCAAGACCGTGCTCGTCATCACCTACGACGAGTGGGGCGGCTTCTTCGAGCACGTGGCCCCGCCCTCCTTGCCCGACGCCTTCACGGCCACGGCCACCGAGGAGCACAACACCGCCGGCTTCCGGGTGCCCTGCTACGTGGTGTCGCCCTTCGCCACGCCCGGCGCCGTGGCCCACGGGCAGTACGACCACACGTCCATCCTCAAGATGGTCGAGTGGCGCTGGGGGCTGTCTGCTCTGACGCCACGCGATGCGGCGGCCAACAACCTGGCCGAGGTGCTCGACTTCACCCTCAGCACCAAACCGTCCTCCTTCCCGTGCCCGCCCGACCCTGGGCCCCATGTCTGCGTGGGCAGCACCAGCGTGGGCGCATCGGCCCCCAACAGCGGCCTCAGTGGTGGCGGCATGAACAACAGCGAGGACTTCTGGAAACAATTGGCGCAATCCTCGCTGGTCCAGCCCTGGAAGAACGTCCGGTGATGGCTCGGTGAACATCAGGCACCACGCCCACTTTCTGCGACACGGCAGGCCCCGTCGGGCGTAGTCCAAGGTGTGGACCGGTTCGCGGCTGGGGCCCGATGCCATCCATTGCGAAAAATAGCCGCGAGTGTTTACCTAAAACAAAGCCGAATGTCAGCCAGCCTTGTTAGGTTTTACTCCGTCGTCGGCTCAGTTCGGGAGGAGTGAACCGGCGACATTGTTAGCTGGGATAAGCAGACACCTTCGTCGTGCTTATTTATGTCCAATGGGAGGACAAATCAAAATGAAGAAAGCATTCGTGGCCGGCTTGGTCGGCCTCATGGCGGGCGGCGGCCTGCTGGTACCGCAGCTGGCCATGGCCGCCGGCGCACCCCCGCCCGCTCCCGCCAACTGTCCGGCCGGGGTCACCCCGATCGTGTCCGGCACCCAGGCCGCCCTGTGCGTCGGCACCCCGGTGCCGGTGACTGCCGGGCCCGTCACCTTCACCGGTGGCGCGCTCGACGTGGGTGCCACCACGACCAACGGTCCCTCGCGACTCTGCGCCTCGCCCGTCACCGGCCCCGGCGGGCTGGACACCAGCACGCCGGTCGGCGCGTACGTCGTTCTCGACGGCAACAACACCAACGTCGACCCGGTGAACAACTCGTCGTCCGGCTACGTCGGGGCGTCGAACTACGAGAGCAATGGCACCAACTCCGCCTGCCCCAACCAGCTCGACCCCACCACCAACAACAACGGCGGTGGCACCAACTCCGGTGGGTACGTGGGCGTGAAGGGCGGGCCCTACCTGCCCGTGCCTCTCGTCGTGTGCGGGAACACGTCCGGCAACCAGTGGGGCAACGACGGCCGCGACGGCTGCGCCGTCCCGTAACCCACATCCCTCGACCCCCTGTGGCCCCGGTCCCACGACCGGGGCCACAGAGCCATTCCACCGCTCACTCGAACCAGCCGTAGGAGAGGCACTCATGCAGACAGTCAGGCTCAGAGCGAGGACGATCGGCACCCTGATCGGCGTCCTGGCCGCCGCGGGGATCCCCCTGGCGGCACCGGCATCGTCCGCCGGTCAGTCCTACAACTTCACCTACGGGGCCGGCACCCACGCCCACCTGTGGGTTGCATCCGAATCGGTGCAAGAAGGCGGGACCTGCACGATCGACACCAACTATGCGGTGACCCAGTCCAACTTCCTGGGCAACCGGACGGACTCGGCAGCCTTCGCCGTGAGCCAGCTCCCCGTGGTGAATGGCGCGCTGGCGGTTACGTGGCACGCAGCCGTCCCGGCCACGCAGAACAAGTTGCTGCTCCGCTTCGTGGCAATGCCCAACTGCGTCACCAAGGCCGTGTACCCGAACGTCTCCGCAGGGCCGGCCACTCCGGTTGCCGTACCGGCGGGGAGCACCTACCTGATCGTCTCCGCCACCGAGGGCACGGGGCAGCCGCAGTTCACCTTCGGCTGAGCAGCATCCGACTCCCGAGATGCTGACCAAGATGGGGTCGATGTCGCGCCGGCACCGGTTCGCCGGGGCCCTCGTGGCCGCCGCGCTCACCTGGCTGAGCGCGGCCGCCCTGTGCCCGAACCCCTCCCGGGCGGTCACCGACCCGGCGAGCCTCCCCCCGCAGCCGGGCATCCCGGCCCCACCCTGCACGCCGCGCCTCGGACCGACCAACACCTGGGCCACCATGGGCCAGCCCGTCCCCGTCGCCGGGCCCAACAGCGACGGGATCCCGCCGTACCGCCTCACCATGGACCCGTGGCGGCCCTGCCTCGGCTACCGGGTGGCCGGTGACAACCGGAAGCTGGAGCGCACGACCGATGCCGGCACCACGTGGCACGTGGTCTTCTTCGACGACCGGACGTCGGCCAACGGGAACCCGCTCCGGATCACCGGCATCTACGCTCCCGATCGCGACACGGTCTACGTGTCCGAGGACGGCAACGGCATGGCCGTCGTCCGCAGCCTGGACGCGGGGACGACGTGGCAACCCGCCAACGTGGGCCTGGCCGGCCAGCCCGTGCGCCAGCTCTTCTTCGCCCCGAGCGACCCGGCCGTGGGCTACGCGCTGGCGTTCAGCGGCGGCTTGGGGGGCCAGAAGACCGCCGCCCAGGTGACGTTCTTCGTGACCAAGAACGCAGGCGTCAGCTGGCAGCAGGCGCAGACCCCGGCCCTCGTGACGCCTGACCCACCGGCGTTCGCCGTCGACCCCACGACCGCCGGCACCGTGTTCCTCGTGCTCAACGGCTCGTCGGGATGGGCCGGTCAATCTCCCGGCGCCAGAACGGGGTCGGCCGTCCTGCTCGAGAGCAACGACTTCGGGAACAGCTACGGCAAGGCCAAGCGCCTCGACAGCGACGCCGTGGGCCTCTTCGGCGTGGAGCGGCCGGGCGGGGCGCTGCGTCTCTACCTGCTCACCAACTCCATCCCCCGCGGCATCCGCCACTCGGACGACCGCGGGGCCACCTGGACAGACGACACCCTCTCGGCCACCGTCACCTGGTTCGGCGGCCTCCCTGACCCGGTCGACGGCGACCACGTCCTGTACTTCGGGACCCCGGGGTTCGGGGCCAAGGACAAGCTCGTCACCCTCTACACCAGGGACGGCTTCGCCACGCAGGAGTACGGCACCCAACCGCCCATCACGAGCAACCGGTTCTGGGGGACGGGCTCGGTGTGGTGGACGGTCGACCGGTACGGTCAGTTCTACCTGGACGTCGGCATCGAGTGCGCCAACGAGCACTGCGACCCGTCCGCCCCCCAAACGCCGGGCTTCACCTGGTACGCCTGGCAGACCCTCCGCTTCCGGCCGCCCAACTTCGGCGAGGCGTTGGTCGTCGGCGGCGCCGGCGGAAGCGACAAGTGCCAGGGAACCGACTGCACCGGCACGCTGGCACGGGTGCCCCAGCCGTGCGTGGTCACGGCGCAGGCGCCCCTCTACCCGCGCTTGTCCGGCAACTCGGACGACTCCGGCGCCCTCGCCTCCGACGGTACGCACCTCTACTACACGGTGCGGGGCGAGACCGGTCCTGACCCCTCGTCCGGCGTGATCCGGATCGCCGATCCCACCACCTGCAAGGAGACGGGCCGCTTGATCGTGCACTTCGACCCGGCCACGTACGCGGCGGCCCGGGCCAAGGCGCTGAGCGATCGGGACGGCTCGCACCTCCTCCCCCCACGCCCGGCCATCGACAGCCTGGCGTACGACTCGGTGCACGACGAGTTGTGGTTCTCCCTCGACCGGACGGCCGACTACGTCGATGCCTACAACGGCAACGGCACGGCCCCCTTCCCGGCGTGGGCCGTCCCCCGGGCCGGTGCCGCCCCCGACCGCAACGCCGAGCTGCGCTTCTGGACCCAGCCGTGCGCGCCCGGAGGCCTGGGGCTGCTGGCCCACGACCGGGCCAAGGACACGTTGTGGACCTGTGACGCGAAGTTGCCGGGCGAGCTCAGCCGGACGGGCCAATCGCTCCCGGTGTGCCTGCACCCCTTGTTCCAGGGCCGCACGTCGGAGGACGCTCCGTGGCCGGTCGACGCGTGGGGGTTGACGAGGCCGGGCACGATCATGGCCTTGGTCAACGGAAAGGTCCAGGAGGTGGACGTGCGCGCGTGCCGCCAACTCCACACCTGGTCCCCCGCCGTCACTGATCACGTGCCGGAGCCCTATCAAGGTGGACCCGAAGACGTCTCCATGCAGTTGGTGTGCGACGCCTTGACGTTTCGCGCCGGCCTGCCTGGTGCCACCGCCGCCCCCGATGCGGTGGCATGGACGCGGTCGGGGCCCAACTTCATCGCCTACACGGCGCCGGGACTGGCCTGCCCCTCGCCCACGGCCCTCTCGTACACCGGCGCAGCGAACGTGCAGCCCGGGCAGGCGTTCGAGGCCTGTGCCACCGTGCGGGTACCCGGGCCCGGGGCGGGATTGGCCGCCGTCCCCGTGACCTTCGACGTGCTGGGCGTCTCCCGCAAGGCCCTGACCGACTCGGGCGGGCAGGCGTGCACGCCCGTGTCGGTCGCCGGGTCCACGCCCCAAGGCACGCTCCTGCCCGTGCACGCGGCGGTGGCGGCCGACGTGCACATGGTCGCCAGCGCGGCGGTGGGATCGGTGCTCGTGGGCCAGGTACCCGTGCCCCCTCCCCCGCCACCAGCGCCACCGCCTCCTGTGGGGCCCGCCCCGCCGGTGCAGCCGCCGGCGCCGCCTCCGCCCGTCGTTCCCTTCCTCCCGGCACCCGCGCCCGCGGCCCAGGCCACCGTGCAAGCGCCGACGCCCCCGCCCGGCCAGGCCGTGAGCCAGCAGGGCATGGCGTCGGAGAAGGAGAAGGAAGTGCAGCTGGCCCACGCCCAGCAGGAGTCGTCCGGCAGCGAGGCGGATTACGCCACCGAGCCGGCGGTGGCCGACAAGGGCGACGACAGCTACGCCATGGTCGGGATCGGGGCGGCCGCGCTGGCCCTGGGCGCCATGACCGCGGGAGCGGCGTTGGCGCGGGGCGGCGCGACGGCGCCCGCCTACGCACTGGCGTCGGCCACGAGCCGGCGGCGACGGAGGTGGAGATGACGACCACCAACGCCCCTCGGTTGCTGCTCGCTGGCGCGGTCGTGCTGGCCGTCGCCGGGGCCGTCGCCGTGGCCCTCGGCGGCCGCGGCAGCCACCACCCGAGCCATACCGCCGGCGCGACGCCGACCACTGCGGCTGCGGGCGCGGGCGCCGGCGCGGCCGCCCCGCCGGGAGCGGCGGCCGGTCCGACCACGGCCGCGCCCGACGCTGGCGGGTCGGCCACGGCCAAGACCGCAGCGCCGGCCTGGCACCTGCCCTCGCCCGGCACGTACCGGTACCACTTCGCCCGCTTCGGCGACCAGCCCGTGGCCTACGACGCCACCGTGGTGGTGGTCGGCGGCGGCGCCACCTCCTACACGGAGACGCGCGACCACCAGTCGGCGAAGATGCTGCGGTCGTACGCGGCCGGCGCCACCGGCGTGTCCGAGACGGGGTTCACGCTGGAGAGCGCCACCGGCAACGACCAGTGCCGTTGGGATCACCCCTTCGTCATCGTGCCGCCGAGCACCGCGGGCGGCCAGACCTGGAAGGCGACGGCCGCGTGCTCGTTGGCCGTCGGGAAGACGGCCGCCAAGGTGCAGATGGAGTCGACGTCCACGGTCGTGGGCCTGCGCAACGCAACGGCCGCGGGCAAGACCGTGTCGCTGCTGCGCATCGATCGCCAGGTGACGCTGCGCACGACGGTCAACGGCCAGACGGCCACCCGCCGCAGCGCCTTCGTCGAGTACTACGACCAGGCGCGCGGGCTGCTGGCTCAATCGACGGAAGACGCCACCGAGGACGGCCCGGCGGGGCACCTCTCGTACCGGATCACTGAGACCCTGCTCACGTTGCAACCGGAGGTTCGTTAGATGTCCGACCGCATTCGCCGTTTCCGCCACTGGTGGGCGGAGGCCCAGAAGCGGCGGCGGCGCCGGGGCTGGAAGCTGCCGTTCGACCTGAAGAGCAGCCGCACCCGGATGATCGCCATGCTGCTGCTGATGCTGGTCGTGCTGGCCGGCGTCTTCAGTTGGTCCCTCGGCTCCCTCAGCCCCGTCACCACCGGGCGGCAGGTGGGCCTGAGCGACGTGGTTCGCCAGGCCGGGGCCGGCAACGTGGCCCAGGTCACCATGCACGACGTCGACCATCGCATGACGGGCTCGTTTCGCACCGGCGGCGCGTTCTGGGCCACCTACCCGTCGAGCGATGCGGCCACGCCCGCGCTCATCGACAAGCTGGTGGGCGGCGGGGCCCAGGTGCAGCTCGACAACCAGCGCAACAAGCGGGACATCCTCTTCTTCGCCACCTACGTGCTGCCGCTGGTGATGCTGGCCAATCTCTTCGCCCTCATCTTCGTGGGGACCAAGGGGGGCGACGCCCTCGGTGGGCTGTCGACGTTCGCCACCATCGGCAAGGGCCGGGGCAACGACAACGGCAGCGGCGTCACCTTCGCCGACGTGGCCGGAGCCGACTACGCCGTGATCGAGCTGCGGGAGGTGCGCGACTACCTGGCCGACCCCGAACGCTTCGCCGCCCTGGGGGCTTTGCCCCCCAAGGGGATCATGATGTTCGGCCCGCCCGGCTGCGGGAAGACGCTCATGGCCCGGGCCGTGGCCGGCGAGGCCGAAGTGCCGTTCTTCTCGGTGTCGGGCGCCGAGTTCGTGGAGTCGCTCGTCGGCGTGGGCGCGGCCCGGGTGCGGGACCTGTTCCGCCAGGTCCGCTCCATCGCTCCGGCCATCGTGTTCATCGACGAGATCGACGCCGTGGGGCGCCGCCGGGGCGGCGTGAGCGGCGGCCAGGACGAGCGGGAGCAGACGCTGAACCAGCTGCTCATCGAGATGGACGGCTTCGACCCCACCGCCGGCGTCGTGGTGGTGGGCGCCACCAACCGGCCCGACATCCTCGACCCCGCCCTGCTCCGGCCCGGCCGCTTCGACCGCCAGATCACCGTCGAGCCGCCCGACTTCGACGGCCGGGTCGACATCCTCAAGCTCTACGCCGAGCGCCGGCCGCTGGAGCCGGGCATCGACTACGAGAACCTGGCCCGGCGCTCACCCGGTTTCACCGGCGCCGACTTGGCCAACGTGGTCAACGAGGCCGCCCTGCTCTGCGTGCGCCAGGAGAAGCCGGCCGTGGGCATGGCCGAGATGGAAGAGGCCGTTGACCGGGTGATCTCGGGGCCCAAGCGCCGGGGCCACCTCATGACCGACGAGGAGCGCCGCCGCATCGCGTACCACGAGGCCGCCCACGTGCTGGTGGCCGCGTCCAAGGGCCGGCTGGCGGACGTGCCCCGCGTGTCGATCGTGGCCCACGGCCACACCCTGGGCCACACCGCGGCCCGCACGTGGGGCGAGCGCACGCTCATCACCCGGGCCGAGCTGCAGGCCGAGATGTCGGCTCTCCTGGCAGGCATGGCCGCCGAGGAGCTGGTGTTCGGCGAGCCCAGCACGGGCAGCGAGGCGGACCTGGAGCGGGCCACCGGCATCGCCCAGATGATGGCCGGGCGCTACGGCATGAGCGATGCCGTCGGGAAGGTCCCCCTGCTGCACTCGGAGGGCAGCGGCTTCCTGGGCGCGGAGATGGTTCCGTACGAGGTGGTGGGGCCGGCCGAGCTCAGCGCCCTGCACGCCGAGACCAGCCGCTTGGTCGACCAGGCCGACGGCGAGGCCCGCGACGTGCTCACCCGCAACCGGGCCGTGCTGGAGGCGCTCACCGGCCAGCTGCTCGAGCACGAGTCCCTGGAGGGCGACAAGCTGCTCGCCATCCTGGCCCAGGTCGACGCCCGCCGGCCCCGCAAGCGGGCCGCCGCCACCTACAACGGCGGCTGAGCCCCTCGCCCCCTCACCGTTCTCGTAACGCTGGCGCCCACTATGGCGGCGTGAGCGTTACGAGAACGCGTTCACAAGGGGGTCAGGCGCCGCGGCGGCGGGCGGCGGCAGGACCGCCGGCGGCCATGTCGACCAGCAGGCGACGGCCGAACGTGCGCTCGAACAGCTCCTGCTTGCGCTCCAGCCCGAACAGCTCGACGGTGACGTCACCGGTGGCGGCCAGATGCAGCGAGACGTCCCGGCGGCCGATGGTGACGGCCACGCCCTGCACGGGTTCGGCGTGGGAGCGGTCGAGGGCGTCGGCCACCCGTAGCAGGGCGGTGAGCCGCACCACCCGGTCCTGCGTGTCGGTGTCGAGCGAGCCGAAGGGCTCGAACGTGGCCTTGGGCGTGCCCCGCCGGTGGAAGCGGCACACCGACGCCAGCACCGCCACCTCCTCGGGGGTGAAGCCCCGCAGGCGCCCGTGCGTCACCAGGTAGGCGGAGTGGCGCTCGTGCCCGTCCACGGCCACGTGCTCGCCCACGTCGTGCAACAGGGCGGCGTGCTCGAGCAGCTCCCGGTCGTCGGACCCCATGCCGTGCACCGGGCGCAGGCGGTCGAACAGCTCGACGGCCAGCCGGGCCACGTGCGTGCTGTGGGCCTCGGGAAACGCGCACCGGCGGCACAGGCTGAGCACCGACGCCGAGCGAATGGCCCGGGGATCGCCGGCCAACTCGGCCGGGTCGAGGTGCCCGATGGTGTCGAGGATGACGCCCTCCCGCAGGGCCCATTCGCTCACCACCAGCTCGTCGAACCCGAACAGCTCCATGGCCGTGGACACCACCAGCGATCCCGCCGGCATGATCCGGGCGCGCCGGCTGTCCACGCCCGGGATGCGGCTGCGTTCGGCTTCGGGGATGGACAGCAGCTCGTCGCTGAACCGGGCCAGGTGCTTGGCCCGCACCGACACCTGGTGCACGCGGTCGGGCACCTCGCCCCGCTGCTCGGCCACCACGGCCCGGGCCAACGTGCAGATCGTGCCGCTCGACCCCACCAGCATGGTGGGACGCAGCGCCTGCACCTCGGCCACGAGGGGCAGCAGCACCTCTCGCACCCGGCGGCGGACGGCCCGGCAGTCCGCCTCGGTGGGCGGGTCGGACGTGACCAAGCCACCGGTGAGGCGGCCAGCACCCAGTTCGACGCTGTGCGACCAGTGCATGCCCGAGCGGTCGCCCACGACCAGCTCCATGCTCCCGCCCCCGAGGTCGAGGGCCAGGGCGGGACCGGGGTCGATGAGCACGCTGGCCCGCACCGCGTCGAACGTGAGCCGGGCCTCGTCGATGCCGTCGAGCACACGCACGGGAACGTCGATCTCGGCGGCGATGCGCTCGGCCACGTCGTCGCCGTTGGCCGCCGACCGCAGGGCGCTGGTTCCCACGGCCACGATGTCGTCGGCCCGCGCCGCGTCGGCGATGGCCTTCAGCTGCACGGCGGCGGCGACCGCTCGCTCGGTGGCGTCGTCGTCGATGCGGCCGAGGGCGGCAACCGTCTCGCCCAGCCGCAGCACGACCTTCTCCCGGGCGATGGGCTCGAAGCTGCCGTCGGGCCGGACGTCGACCACGAGCACGTGGAACGAGTTGCTCCCGAGGTCGAGGACGGCCAGCCGCATCTCTCGACCAGCTTACGAGTGGCTCTCGGCCACCCGGGTGATGATGGCGGCGTCGTGGGGGTAGGTGACGAGGTCCCGAGCGTCGTCCAGCGTCAGCCAGCGCACGGCATCGACCTCGTGGTTGGGCACGAACGACCCGCGGCGCGGTCGCATCGCCCAGTAGCGCACGACCTTGTTCCGGCCCAAGCGGTCGACGTACTCCGTGGCGCCCAGTTCGGCACCGGCCTCGCACACGTACCCCGTCTCCTCCTCGACCTCCCGCAGGGCACAGGCGAGGTCGTCCTCACCGGGGTCGGCCTTGCCCTTGGGCAAGGTCCAGTCGTCGTATTTGGGGCGGTGCACCACGAGGACCTCTACCCCGTCAGGCCCCGGGCGCCACACGGCACCGCCGGCGGCCCGGACGACGTTGATCACGCGTTCCGGTCGAACTCGTGCCACGCCCGCTTGGCGCCGGTCCACGCGCCCGGCCACGCGGCCCGGGCTTCGGCCGCGGCCGCTCGCTCGCGGGCGACCAGCAACCCCACGGTCACGGCCGTGGCCGGTGCCAACCGGGCCCGCGCCAACTGGCGCAACCAGACCTCGGCCACCACCGCGTCGTGCAGGTCGCCGAGCACCGACTGCACGCCCGCCACGGCCGAGGCCAGCCCCCGGCCCGGCTTGCCCAGCACGGCCCGCCCCGCCTCGGCCGCGTAGCGCGTGCGCTTGGCCGCGATCCGCACGCCGTGCAGGGCCTCGTCGGAGTCGCCCGCAGCCTTGGCGTCCGCCTGCAGGCGCTTCCATCGCTTGCCCACCACCTGCCGCAGGGCCTCGGCCCCATCGGACGACAGGGCCGCGTCGGTGAGCACCGGGGCCTGCCCCGCCTGGACCACGGCGTCGAGGAGGTCGACGTAGCGCCCGCTGGCCATGGCTTCCTGCAACGCCGCGAATGCGACCTCCCGCTCGGCCGCCAGCGCCGCCAGTACCCGGCGGGCGGGCGCCCGGTCGGCCTCGGGCAGGGCCTCGACGTGCGCGCCCATCCGCTCGCCCAGGACGTCGGCGTCGCGCACGGCACCCAGCACGCCGCCCAACCACTTCAGCTCCTCGGCCAGCGGATCGGCCCACGGCGCGGCCACGAACTGCTTGAAGGTCTTGAGGTCGGACCGCATCCGGCGGGTGGCGACGCGGGCCTGGTGCACGGCCTCGATGTCGGCGTCCAGCCGCACGTGGGGATCGTGGACGAGCAGGCGTCGCGCCCCATGGGCCATGGCCGCCTGCACCAGGTCGCCCACGGTGGCGTGGCTGCCCACGCCGTCGACGGCCAACTCGGGCGCCAAGGCGTGGCTGCCGTCGGTGAGGGCACGCAAGAGCTTGTTGCCCTGACGGGACGGCGTCGCTCCCGCCTTGCGGAACGTGCGGGCCACCTGGCGCGCCATCCCACCGGCCACAGCCCCGTCGTCGAACTCGGCTTCGATCTCGCGGAACCGGGCCACCACCTTCCGGCGCTGGTAGGCCACCACCTCGTCGTCGTCCACCTCGGCCTGCGCGACGCCGTCCGCCCCGTGCAGACTGAACCGCACGCGACGAGTGACC
>DASRGI010000275.1:0-10415 GCA_035651095.1 Acidimicrobiales bacterium
CGGTACCGTGGTCACCGTCGCTGAGCAAACGACTGAACGAACGAAAGGTGTCGGGTGAGGACCGCGCTGTTCCCCGGGTCGTTCGACCCCCTGCACAACGGGCACCTGGAGATCATCGACACGGCCTCCCGGCTGTTCGACTCGCTGGTCGTCGCGGCCATGCGCAACCCCCAGAAGGGCGAGCCCCTCTTCTCCCTGGACGAGCGCCGGGAGATGATCGAGGAGTCGACCGCCCACCTGGACAACGTGCGCATCGTGGGTCTGTCCTCCCTCGTGGTCGACCTGGCCAAGGATGTCGGCGCCGACGTCATCGTGAAGGGCCTGCGGGCCATCACGGACTTCGAGAGCGAGCTCCAGATGGCTCAGATGAACCACCAGATCTCCGGGATCGACACGCTGTTCATCCCCTGCGCGTCGGAGCACTCCTTCGTGGCCTCCCGCCTGGTGCGCGACATCGCCCGCTACGGCGGCGGCGGCCGGGTCTCCTCGATGGTGCCCCCGCCCGTGGCCAAGCGCCTGGCGGAGAAGTTCGGCGGATGAGCTTCTTCGAGACCGGGGACCAGCCCGACGCCGAGACCCTGCTCCGCCGAGTGAGCGAGATCATCAACAACACCCGGTCGCTGCCCCTCTCCTCGTCGGTGAAGCTGGACAACAAGGAAGAGGTGCTCGAACTGCTGGGCGAGGCCCTCGACCGCCTGCCCGAGGAACTGCGCCAGGCCCGATGGCTGCTGAAGGAGCGCAACGAGTTCCTGGCCAAGAACCAGCGGGACGCCGACGAGATCCTGGAGGCGGCCCGGGTGCGGGCCGAGCGCATGGTCCAGCGCACCGAGATCGTGCGGGAGGCCCAGCACACGGCCAAGCGCACCGTGGAGGAGGCTCGGGAAGAGGCCCTGCGCCTGCGCCATGAGGCCGAGGACTACTGCGACCAGAAGCTGGCCGCCTTCGAGATCGTGCTGGAGCGCACGCTGAAGACGGTCCAGGCGGGCCGGGACAAGCTGCGGGTCACGCCCCTGCCCCGGCCCGACGTGGGCCTGGAGGACAGTGCCCTCCCCGAACCCGGCCCGGCCGCGTCGGCCGCCGAGGACGTGTTCTTCGACCAGGACACCGATCTGCCGTAAAGCGGACGGGTCCGCCGTTCGTAGACTTGGCGGGGTGAGCGTGAAGCCCTTCGTCGTCAACATCGGCGTGCTCCGCCACTCCCCGGGCCGGCGCATGGACGCCCAGCGCTCGGGGCCCATGGCCGACCTGCGGGTGACGGCCAGCGCGGTTCCCGCCGACGCCGAGATCACCGTCGACGCCGTGCTGGAGATGGCGTCGGGGACCAGCGTGCTGGTCACGGGAACGGTGACCGCTCCCTGGGAAGGGGAGTGCCGGCGCTGCCTGGGCCAAGCCACGGGTTCCCTCACGGTGGCCGTGCGGGAGCTGTACGAGGACCGGGCCGACCCCGAGGAGACGTACCAGCTCCACGGCGACCAACTCGACTTGGGCCCGCTCGTGCGCGACGCTGTTCTGCTGGAGCTTCCCCAGGTACCCCTCTGCATGGAGGCGTGCCAGGGGCTGTGTCCCGAGTGCGGCGCCAACCGCAACCAGGTCACCTGCTCCTGCACCACTGACCCGATCGACCCCCGGTGGGCGGCGCTGGAAGCGCTGCGCGGCGGGGAGGACTAAGACGAGGAACCAGCCGCCAATGGCCGTCCCCAAGAAGAAGACCTCCAAGGCCAAGAGCCGCAGCCGCCGGGCCAGCAACTGGACGCTGGACGCGCCGGCGCGCAGCGTCTGCCCGCAGTGCCGCCAGGCGAAGCTGCCCCACGTCGTGTGCCCGAACTGCGGGTGGTACGGCGGCCGCCAGGCGATCGAAGTCGTCTAGTGCCGCTTCCCATCGCGCTCGATGCGATGGGCGGCGACAAGGCACCCGCGGAGATCATCGAGGGCGCCCGCCAGGCCGTCGAACAGCTCGGGGTCGACGTGGTGCTGGTCGGCCTGCCCGAGGTCGTCGAGGGAACCGGCTTCCCCACGATCACCTGCTCCGAGGTGATCGACATGCACGACGACCCGGCCCAGGGCGTCCGGCGAAAGAAGGATTCCTCGCTGGTGCGGGCGGCCGAGGCCGTGCGCGACGGCCGGGCGTCGGCCATGGTGTCGGCGGGGAACACGGGAGCGACCATGGCGGCGGCCCTGCTGCGGATGGGGCGGCTGCCCGGCGTGGCCCGGCCCGCCATCGCCACGCCCATCCCCGTCCCCGGCGCCACCCCCACGATCCTGCTGGACGCCGGGGCCAACGCCGAGTGCACGGCGCCCTGGCTGGTGCAGTTCGCCCAGATGGGGGCGGTCCTGGCCGTCGAGCGCTACGGCATCACCAAGCCGCGGGTCGGGCTCCTGTCCATCGGCGAGGAAGAGACCAAGGGCAACCCCCTGGTCAAGGAGACGCACGCCCTGCTGCGGGAGACCCCGGGCGTGCACTTCATCGGCAACGTCGAGGGCCGTGACCTGCTCACCGACGACGTCGACGTGGTGGTCACCGACGGCTTCACCGGCAACGTCGCCCTCAAGACGCTGGAGGGCGGGCTGAAGTTCATCGTGGGCAAGGTGCTGGAAGCGATGACGTCGAGCGACGAGGCCAAGGAGGCGGCCAAGGTGCTGCTCCCCACCCTGGTCCCGCTGGCCGACGAGCTCGACCCGGACAGCCACGGGGGCGCCATGCTCCTCGGTGTGGACGGCGTCTGCATCATCAGCCACGGGTCGTCGTCGGCCCGGGCCGTGGTGAACGCCCTGCGGGTGGCTCAGGACATGGTCGACAAGGACGTGGTCGGTCACCTTCGCGCCGCCGTGGCCTGACCGGGCCGTCGCCCGGGCCCCAGGACGCCGGACGCGCCCTTCCAGGCGGCGCCCGGCCCCGGTGGACCCTTCGATGTCACACCCCGGGCGTACCATGCGATCCATGACCGTTGCCGAGTTGGTCGAGGCGCCCCCGCCGGGGGTTCGGCGCACCCGGGCCCTGGTGCGCGCCGCGGCGGCGGCGTCGGTGGTGCTGCTCGTGGCCGGCGTGCTGGGCCTGGCCGTGCACGATGCCGGCACGTCCGTCGACCGCAACGTCCTGGGCCGGGTCACGGCCGCCGCCGCCCGCACGGTGAGCGCCAAATCGGCCAAGTTCACGGCCGAGACCGCCACGAGCATCGGGGGCACGGCCACGCCCGCCACCAGCTTCTCGGCCAGCGGCGCGTTCGACTTCGTGCAGAAGCGGGGCACGGCCCAGGCCCAGATCGGCCCGTTCGGCACGGTCGACATCGTGGTGGTGGGCAGCACCGAGTACATCAAGCTGCCCGACGCCTTGCGCAAGGGCGCGTCGGTGTCCACGCCCTGGCTGTCGGTCGACATGGCTGCGCTGGTCAACCAGGCCGGGTCCCTCGGCGGGTCGACGCCCAGCCTGCCCGGCGGGGGCGATCCGGCGGCCATCCTGGGCCAGCTCCAAGCCACCGGCGCAGTGAAGCAGGCCACCGAGGTGGGCAACGCGAAGGTGCGGGGGGCCGACACCACGCACTACCGGGCCGTGCTCGACGGCGAGAAGCTCAAGGGCACCCTCACCAACGTCCTGGGAAGCCTGCCCCCCGTCAACAACGTGAAGCTGGAAGACCCTGTGGCCGACCTGTGGGTGGACAAAGACGGCATGGTCCGCCGCCAGGTTGTGGTTGTCGCCAGCCGGCTGGGGAGCGGCAGCCGAGCCGTCCGGGTGGAGAACACCACGACCACCGAGCTGTTCGACTTCGGTTCGCCGGTCACCGCGACCGTGCCCCCGTCCACCCAGGTGACCCAGCTGGGGTCGCTGGCGCAGTTGTTCCAGATGTTCGGGCCTGGCGGGTAACGCCCGGTGTGAACCCCCGCCGGTCCAGGTAGCATCCCCCCGACATCGGACTTCCAGGAGCATTGGTGCCCGCAGAAACGCACGTAGAACGCGGTCCGATGGACCGCCAGCAGGTCTTCGAGCTCATCCGAGACCGCCTCGCCGACATCTTGGAGATCGACCCGTCGGGCATCTCCGAGGGCGCATCCTTCACTGACGACCTGGCCGCTGACTCGCTGGCCCTCATCGAGCTGGTGGAGGCGCTCGAGGAGGAGTTGGGGGAGCGCACGGTCGGGTTCCGCATCGACGACGAGGATCTGGAGGACCTCAAGACGGTGCGGGACGCCGTGGATTATGTGGTGGCCAAGCTCGAGGCGTCCTGACGACGGAACACGGTTCCGCGCTGGTTGCGCTCGGTGAGCGCCTGGAACGGCGGTTCCGCGACCCCGACCTCTTCCCGCGCGCGCTCGCGCACCGCTCCTGGTGCGCCGAGACGACGGGGGAGGAGTCGAACGAGCGGCTGGAGTTCCTGGGCGACGCCGTCCTCCAGCTGATCGTCACCAACCACATCTACAACACCTACCCCGACCTGCCCGAGGGGGAGCTGGCCAAGGTCCGGGCTGCGGTGGTGAGCTCGGCCGCCCTGGCGGAAGTGGCAGCCGCGCTGGACCTGGGGTCGGCCCTGTTGCTGGGCAAGGGCGAGGACCAGTCGGGAGGCAGGGAGAAGCCGTCCATCCTTGCCGACGCCATGGAGGCGGTCATCGGGGCCGTCTACCTGGACGGCGGGTGGGACGCGGCGGCCGAGTTCGTCCTGCGCCTGCTGGGCGAGCGCATCGCCGAGGCGGCGGCCGGGCCCGGCGGGCAGGACTTCAAGACCCGGCTCCAGGAGTTGGCGGCCCGGTCCTTCGACGAGCTGCCCCTGTACGACGTGGTGGACGAGGGGCCGGACCATGCCAAGCGCTTCTTCGCCTCCGTCTCGGTGGCGGGCGAGGTCAGGGGGCGGGGCGAGGGCCGGTCCAAGAAGCAGGCCGAGCAGGCCGCCGCCCGCCTGGCGTGGGAGGCCCTGGCCGAGGTCGTGGCCGCGAACGCCAAGCCCGTGGTCGGCAGCGAGCGGGCCGATGCCTGAGCTGCCCGAGGTCGAGACCATCCGCCGCGACCTGGAGAAGGAGGTCGCGGGCAAGAAGATCAAGGAGGTCGAGGCCACCGGCGTGCGGACCATCCGCCGGCACAAGTCCAAGAAGGACTTCGTGTCCCGGCTGGAGGGGCGCAAGATCATGGGTATCCAGCGCCGGGGCAAGTACCTGCTGCTCAAGCTGGAGCCCCAGGCCCCGCCCGGGAGCGCGGGTGCGGGCGCCCCCAAGCAGTCCGACGTGCTCGTGGTCCACCTGGGCATGAGTGGCCAGCTGTTGCGGGCCAAGTCGGCCAAGGAGCCCCTGCCCAAGCACACCCACGTGGTCGTGACCTTCACCCAGGGCGGGCAGCTGCGCTACGTCGATCCGCGCACGTTCGGCGAGCTGTTCGTCACCGCGGCCGACGACCTGGAGGACGCCGTTCCCGAGTTGGCCCACCTGGGCTTCGACCCCCTCGAGGACGTGATGAGCTGGAACCGCTTCGGCGACCTGCTCAACGCCCGAAAGGTCAAGCTCAAGCAGTTGCTGATGGACCAGAAGTTCATCGCCGGCATCGGGAACATGTACGCCGACGAGATCCTGTGGGCGGCCGGCCTGCGCTACGACCGCGACTCGGACAGCCTGTCGTCGCAGGAGGTGCGCCGCCTGTACCGGTCGATGGTGGAGACGTTGCAGGAGGCCATCAAGCACCGGGGCTCGTCCCTGGCCGACGAGCAGTACCGGGACCTGTTCGGTGAGGTGGGCGACTTCCAGAGCCAGCACAAGGTGTACGACCGCGAGGGCGAGGCCTGCCGGCGGTGCCGCAACCCCATCGTGCGGGTGAAATGGCAGGGCCGCTCGACATTTCTGTGCGAGCAATGCCAGGTCTGAGATGGCGGCGATGAAGAAGTGGCGCCTCGCTGTCCTGGGTGGCCTGGCTGCGGCCATGGCGGCCACGCTCCGGTCGGGCCCGCCTGCCGAGGTGGCGGTCGAGGGTGACCGGTTGGTGGTGCGCCTGCGGGGCCTCAACCAGATGTGGGCACTCCGCCGGCAGGTCGCGGTCCCGCGCTCGGCCGTGCGTGGCGCCCGGGCCGAGGCCCGGCCGCCCCGGCCGCCGTTCCGGGTGCCGGGCACCTACCTGCCGGGCGTCATCACCGCGGGCACGTTCCGGGGCCGGGGCCGGCGCGAGCTGTGGGCCGTGCACCGGGCCAAGGAGGTGCTGGTGATCGACCTCGACGGCGAGCGGGCGCCGTTCGACCGCTTGGTGGTCGAGGTGGCCGACCCCGCCGCCGCCGCCGCCGCCGTTTCGGCCTCCTAGCCGCCGACCCGGCCGCCGCCGCCGTTTCGGCCTCGCCGCCGACCCCTCCCACCAGCCTCTTCGCGAAGCTCCGCGACCCGTCGCCACCGCCCCGCTACCCTGCTCCGCGCGTGTTCCTGAAGTCGCTCAACCTGAAGGGCTTCAAGTCCTTCGCCGAGTCCACCACCCTGGAGTTCGAGCCCGGGATCACGGTTGTCGTGGGCCCGAACGGGAGCGGCAAGTCGAACATCGTCGACGCCGTGGCGTGGGTGCTCGGCGCCCAAGGCCCCCGCACCATGCGTGGCTCGAAGATGGAGGACGTCATCTTCGCGGGGACGGCCAAGAAGCAGGCGTTGGGCCGGGCCGAGGTCAGCCTCACCATCGACAACTCGGCCGGGCTCATCCCCATCGAGTTCACCGAGGTCACCATCACCCGCACGCTCTTTCGCAGCGGGGACAGCGAGTACGCCATCAACGGCGTCCCGTGCCGCCTGCTGGACATCCAGGAGCTCCTGTCGGACACGGGCGTGGGTCGCCAGCAGCACGTGATCGTGTCCCAGGGCCAGCTGTCGGCCGTGCTCGACGCCCGCCCCGAGGACCGCCGCCTGATCATCGAGGAGGCGGCCGGCGTCCTCAAGTACCGCCGCCGGCGGGAGAAAGCCCAGCGCCGGCTGGAGTCCACCGAGGGCAACCTGCTGCGCCTCCAGGACCTGCTCCGTGAGGTCCGCCGCCAGCTCCGCCCCCTGGAGCGCCAGGCCGACGCCGCTCGCCGCCACGGTTCGCTGGTCGAAGAACTGCAGGCCATCCGCCTCCACCTGGCCGGCCGGGAGCTGGCGTCGCTGCGTGCACGGCTGGAAGCCGGGGCCAGGGCCAAGGCTGACCTGGCCGCCAACGAATCGCAGATCCGCGCCGCCCTGGCCCGCCTGGACACCGACGTCACGGTGGCCGAGACCGAGCTGTCGGCCCAGCGGGACGAGTCCCTGGGCGACGACCTCGTCCGCTACGAGTCCCTGCGGGAGCGGGCCCGGGGCCTGGCCGCGGTGCTGGTCGAGCGCCGCCGGGGCGTCGAGCGGGAGCTGCAGGCGTCGGTGGACGAGGGGGTCATCGCCTCCCTGGAGGCCGATGCCGCCCATCTGGCGGCCGAGTTGCGGGAGGTGGAGGCCGAGGCCGCCGCCCTCGTTCCCCAGGCCCACGACGTGGCCGCGGCCGAAGCGGCGCTGGCGGCCGAGCGAGCCGCCTTCGAGGCCGACTGGGGTGACGAGCGCGGGCCCGGCCCGGCCCCCGCCACCAGCGAGGCGGCCGAGGTCCGGGGCGAGCTGGCCGCCCTGCGCCAGGGCGTGGAGCGGGGAAGCACCGAGGTCGCCCGGCTCCAGTCCCGCCTGGCGGCCATGGAGCAGAAGGCCGAGCGCCTGGCCTCCGAGGCCGAGCGCCTCCGGGCCGAGATGGCCGAAGCCGACACCGCCGAACAGCCCCTGGCCGACGGCGTGGAGGCGGCCGAGGCCCGGCGCCTGGCCGCCGAGGCCAACCTGGCCCTGGCCGAGGACGACCTCCGGGCCGCCGAGCAGGCCGGGCACACGTGGACGGCACGGGCCGAGGCCCTCGCCCTCGCCCTCGACGAAGCCCGGGCCCGGGCGGGCGCCGAGCGGCTGGCCGAGGTGAGCGGCGTGGTGGGCACGCTGCTGGAGCTGGTCGAGGTGGACGAGGGCTGGGAGGCGGCCTTCGAAGCGGCGGCCGGCGAGGCCATCGCCGCCGTGGTGGTCGACGGGGTGGATACGGCCAGGGACGCCCTGCGCCGGCTCCTGGACAGCGGCGCCTCGGGTGCCGTCCTCGCCCTCGACGTGGCCGGGCCGCCGTCCAGCCTGGCCTTCGAGGCCGCTTCCGTCGTCGGGGGCGAGCCGGTGCGGGCCCACGTGCGCTCCCGCCTCCCCAGCGGCGACCGGTTGCTGGACTCGCTCCTGCACTCGGCCGTGGCCGTCGACGGCGGGTGGGAGATCGCCCTCGACGCCGCCCTGGCCCATCCGGGGCTGGTCGTCGTCACCCGTACGGGCGACCGCTTCGCGGCCGGCGGGTGGCGGGCGGGCGCGGCCGGCGCCGGTGCCACCGGCGCCGCCCTCGACGAGGCCAGGAGCCGGGCGACCGAGGCCGAAGCGGCCGTGGCCGCGGCCCGGCAGCGGCTGGCTGTGGTCCGGGCCGACGTGGACGAGGCCCGCCGGGCCGAGGGCGAGCTCAACCGCCAGCTGGACGCCAACGACTCCCGGCTCACGGCCGCGGGTGACGCCCTCCAGCGCACCGAGTCGGAGCGGCGGGACGTAGGTGTCGAGCACGAGGCCGTCGCCGCCCACCTGGGCGAGCTGGTGGAGCGGGTGGAGCGGGAGGCGGCCCGGGTGGCCGAGCTGGAGTCGCTCCTGCCCGGCCTGGAGGCCGAGGAGGCGGCCGGCGCCGAGCGCGTCATGGCCATGCGGGCGGCCCAGGGCCGGCTGAACGAGCGGGCCCAGGCGGTGGGTTCGCTGCGCCGGGAGTTGGAGGTCCAGGCCGCGGGGCTGGAGGAGCGCCAGGCCATGCTGCGGCGGCGGCTGGGCGAGGTCGAGCAGCGGCTGGAGCACAACGTGGCCGAGCGGGCCGCGGCCTCCAGCCGGCGCACGCGGCTGGAGTCGGTGGCGGTGGCCACGGCCCGGCTGGCGGCCGTGGTGAGCGACCGGCTGGCGTGGGTCGAGGGCGACCTGGCCGGGCTCCGGGAGGCCCGGCGGGTCCACAGCGAGCGGGTCCGAGCCGTGGTCGAGCGGCTGGACCAGCTTCGCCGGGAGCGCACCACGGCCGAGCGCCAGCTGGGGGACCTGCGGGAGCGGGCCCAGCGGGGCGAGATCGACGAGGCCGAGATGCGCATGCGCCTGGAGTCGGCGGTGGAGACGCTGCGCCGCGACTTCGACTGCGAGCCGGAGACGGCCATGGCCGCCGAGTGCCCGGAGCTGCCGGCGGGCACGTCCGCGCCCAGCCGGGTCCGGGAGCTGGAGCGGGAGCTGCGCCTCATGGGGCCGATCAACCCGCTGGCCCTGGAGGAGTTCACGGCCCTGTCCGAGCGGTCCGAGTTCCTGGACGGGCAGCTGGAGGACGTGAAGTCCAGCCGCCGGGAGCTGGCCAAGGTCATCCGGGCCATCGACACCGAGATCGTCGATGTGTTCCGGGCCGCCTACGCCGACGTGTCCGAGAACTTCACCGCCCTGTTCGGCATGCTGTTCCCGGGTGGGTCGGGCAAGCTGCGGCTCACCGACCCCGACAACCTGTTGGAGACGGGCATCGAGGTGGAGGCCCGGCCGTCGGGCAAGAACGTGAAGCGCCTCTCGCTGCTGTCCGGTGGCGAGCGGTCGTTGACGGCGTTGGCGTTCCTGTTCGCCGTGTTCCGCAGCCGGCCGTCGCCCTTCTACCTGATGGACGAGGTCGAGGCGGCGCTCGACGACGTGAACCTGCACCGCTTCTTGGACCTCATCCACGAGTTCCGCAACGAAGCCCAGCTGCTCGTGGTGAGCCACCAGAAGCGGACCATGGAAGCCGCCGACGCCCTGTACGGCGTCACCATGCAGCCGGGCGGCTCCTCCAAGGTCGTCAGCGAGCGGGTGCGGGCCGGGGCGTGACCGGCCCGATCTTGGCTGTTACACCCCCTCAGTAGGCTGCCTCCCGTTATGGAGATCGTCCTTCTTGTCATCCTGCTCGTGGCCGTGGTGGGCTCGGTCGCCGCCGTGTCCGTCCGTCGCCGGGCCGGCCGCCGACCCGAGTTGGAGCCGCCCGCCCGCCGGCCGGTCTCACCCGCGCCACCACCCGTTCTGGAAGAGGCGCCGCCCGCGCCCGAGGTGGTGGCGCCCGAGGTCGTGGCGCCCGAGCCGGTCAAGCCCACGTTCCGGGATCGGCTCAGCAAGGCCCGCAGCCAGCTGTCGGGGTACGTGGGGTCGGTCCTGTCTCGCTCGTCGATCGACGACGAGACGTGGGACGAGCTGGAGGAGGCCCTCATCCGGGCCGACGTGGGGGTGGCGGCCACCACGGCACTGCTGGACGACCTGCGGGCCCGGGTCCGGTCCGAGGGCATCAAGACGCCCGAGGAGCTGGTGCAGGCCCTCAAGGAGGACCTGAAGAAGCGGCTGGCCCAGGGTGACCGCGGCCTGCGGTACGAGCCGGGCGG
>DASRGI010000276.1:0-22805 GCA_035651095.1 Acidimicrobiales bacterium
GGTAGGGCCGCACCCCGCCGTCGAGCACGCTGGCGGGAGGGTGGGGCGGCGGGCGGGAATGTGAGTGAGCTCCGGGGTGGTTGTACGGTGACGGTATGGAAGCGCAGCTCCTCGAAGCGGTCGAAGCGATCCGCCCCGCCCTCCAGTCGGACGGCGGGGACATGCGCGTCCTCAAGCTGGACGAAGAAGCCGGCGTGGTCGACATCGAGCTCCTCGGCGCCTGCGGGGGCTGCCCCATGTCGACGATGACCCTCAAGGCGGGGATCGAGCGCATCCTGCGGGACCGGGTGCCCGGGCTCGTCGAGGTGCGGGCCAAGGGCATCGACTTCGACGTCGATTTCGAGGACGCGTACTAAACCGTCCCGTTGCGGACCCGGGATCCCGAAGAGCTGGTGGCCCTGGCCGCGCACGGTGATCGTGGCGCGCTGGCCCGGCTGATCTCGCTGGTCGAGCAAGGCGGCGAACGGGCCCGGGAGGTCGGCCGGCGCACCTACCCGATGGGAGGGGGCACCTACACGGTGGGCATCACCGGGGCGCCGGGCGCGGGCAAGTCGACCCTCACCAACCGCCTCATCACCGAGGTGCGCAACGGCGGGGAAGGCCAGAAGGTCGGCGTGCTGGCCATCGATCCGTCGTCGCCGTTCACGGGCGGCGCCATCTTGGGCGACCGAGTGCGCATGCAGGACCACGCCGGCGACGACGGCGTCTTCATCCGGTCCATGGCCACCCGCGGCCACCTGGGCGGCCTGTCGCTGGCCACGCCCGAAGCGATCCGGGTGCTCGACGCCGCCGGCCTGCCGCTGGTGCTGGTCGAGACCGTGGGCGTGGGCCAGGTCGAGGTCGAGATCGCCGGAGCGGCCGACACCACCGTCGTTGTGGTCAACCCGGGCTGGGGCGACAGCGTGCAGGCCAACAAGGCCGGGCTGCTCGAGGTGGCCGACCTGTTCGTCATCAACAAGGCCGACCGCCCCGGCGCCCAGGAGGCGGAGCGGGACCTCAACAACATGCTCGACATGAACATGCACATGGGGGAGTGGCGCCCGCCCATCGTGCCCACGGTGGCGACGAGCGGGGAGGGAGTCGACAAGCTGTGGGCCGCCATCGGCGAGCACCGCTCCTTCCTGGAGCGCACGGGCGAACTCGACCAGCGCCGGGAGCGGCGGTTGGTCGAGGAGCTGCGGGAGATCGTGCTCCACCGGTTGGACGAGCGGGCCCGGGAGGCCACCAGGGGCGAGCGCTTCGACGCCGTGCGGGCCGAGGTGCTGGCCCGGCGCATCGATCCCTACACCGCCGCGGAGCGCCTACTCGACTGAACCGCGGGGGCGCCCGGCCGGTAGCGTCCCCAGCATGTCCGAGACCTTCGTATCGGTGGAGCGGCGGGACGACGGCGTGGCCGTGGTCGAGCTCGACCGGCCCAAGATGAACGCCCTCTCGTCCGAGTTGCTGCGCCAGCTGGCCGAGGCGGCCGTCGACCTCACCACCAACCCACCCGGCGCCGTCGTGGTGTGGGGCGGCGATCGCGTGTTCGCCGCCGGAGCCGACATCACCGAGTTCGGGGGCCCCGAGGAGGCCAGGGAGATCGGCGGGCTGTTCCTGCGGGCCCTCAACGGCCTGGCTACCATCCCCCGGATCACCATCGCCGCCGTCACCGGGTACGCCCTGGGCGGCGGGTGCGAGCTGGCCATGGCGTGCGACCTGCGGGTGGCGGCCGACAACGCCAAGTTCGGCCAGCCCGAGATCCTGCTCGGCATCATCCCTGGCGGCGGCGGCACCCAGCGCCTGCCCCGCCTGGTGGGCGCCCCCAAGGCCAAGGACATCATCCTCACCGGCCGCCAGGTGCCCGCCGACGAGGCGCTGGCCATCGGGCTGGCCGACCGGGTGGTCCCCGCCGACCAGGTGCTCGACACGGCCCTGGCCTGGGCGGCCCAGTTCGCCGCCGGGCCGGTGCTGGCCCACGGCATGGCCAAGCGGGCCATCGACCAGGGCCTCAGCTGGCCGCTGGCCGACGGCCTGCAGCTGGAACAGGACCTGTTCTCGGAGGTCTTCGCCACCGAGGACGCCCAGGTGGGCGTGAAGTCGTTCCTGGAGAACGGACCGGGCAAGGCGCGCTTCACTGGTCGTTAGGTACGGTTCGGCATGCCCTATGCCGACGTGAACGGCCAGCGCCTGTACTACGACGACGCCGGTGAAGGGCCGCCGGTGGTGTTCAGCCACGGGTACCTCATGGACACGGACATGTTCGCCCCCCAGGTGGCGGCCCTGTCCGGCCAGTTCCGCTGCATCACGTGGGATGAACGCGGCTTCGGCCGAACCGAGTTCGACGGCCAGCCCTTCACGTACTGGGACTCGGCCGCGGATGTCCTCGGGCTGCTCGACGCGCTCGACATCGATCAGGCGGTGCTGGCCGGCATGTCCCAGGGCGGGTTCCTGTCCCTGCGGGCGGCGCTCACCGCCCCCGCCCGGGTGAAGGCGCTGGTGCTGATCGACACCCAAGCGGGGCCCGAGGACCCCGAGGTCGTTCCCCTGTTCCGGGCCATGGAGGAGATGTGGAAGACCCAGGGCGTCGACTCGGTGGCGCCCGCGGTGGCCGACATGATCCTCGGCCCGGGGTCGGATGCCGAGCCCTGGTTCGCCAAGTGGCGGGCGCTCGACCCGGACGGCATCGACGAGCCCTTCGAGTGCCTGGTGGGCCGGGACGACATCACCGGTCGGCTGGGCGAGATCACCTGCCCGGCCATCGTCTTCCACGGCGAGGCCGACGCGTCGATCCCCATGGAGAAGGCCGAGGCGCTGGTCGCCGGGCTGCCCGGGTGCGTGGGCCTCGTGCGGGTGCCGGGCGCCGGCCACGCCTCGAACCTCACCCACGCCGAGGTCGTCAACCCGCCGCTGGCCGAGTTCCTCCACACGCACGCCTGACCATTCCCGTGACGCCGGCGCCGACGAAGTGGGCGTGGACGTGACGAGAAGCGAGGGGGAGGGGCAGGGCGGGGGCGTCAGGCCCAGGTGATGCAGCCCAGCTCGGCCGGGTCGGCCAGGTCGGGGTGGGCGGGCACCACCCGCACGCTGTAGCCGTACCGCCCGGCCCGGTCGCACACGAACGACCCGGCGTACCGGTAGTGCCCGGCCTGGTCGGCCAGTCCCACGAGGCGCATGTCCACCACGTCGGGGTCGGGGATCTCGTCGTTGGGGCCCACCGGGCCGTGCAGCAACTGCACGGCCACGTCGTCACCGGTGAGCGGCCCCAGGGACACCACGGCCTCGACCGTGCGCTCGGCGCCCAGGTCGGCCAGGCCGGCGTCGGGCTCGACCACCGAGTCGACGTGGACCTCGTCCCACCCGGCCTGCACCCGGGCCTTCCACGCGGCCAGGGCCCGGGCCCGCCCGTACCCGCCGGCGGCCAGCACGTCGGCCCGCTTGGCCACCGGTTCGTACATCTGCTCCACGTAGTCGCGGACCATGCGGGACGCCACCACCCGCGGCCCCAACGACACCAGGGACGACTTCACGCGCCGCACCCACCGGCGGGGCACCGGGCCCTCGACCCGCTCGTAGTAGAGCGGCACGACCTGGTGCTCGAGGATCTCGTACAGGCTGTTGGCCTCGACCAGGTCGCGCCGGGTCAGGTCCTCGTAGCTCTCGGCCGACGAGATGGCCCAGCCGTTCTCGCCGTTGAACATCTCGTCCCACCAACCGTCGAGGATCGAGCAGTTCAAGACGCCGTTGAGCGCCGCCTTCTCCCCGCTGGTGCCGCACGCCTCCTGGGGCCGGCGCGGGTTGTTGAGCCACACGTCGGAGCCCTGGTACAGCATGCGAGCCACGGCGATGTCGTAGTCCTCCACGAACACGATGCGGTGCCGGACCTCGGGATCGCGGGAGAACTGCACGATCTGGCGGATCATCTCCTTGCCCACGTCGTCGGCCGGATGGGCCTTGCCCGCGTACACGAGCTGGATGGGCCGGTCGGGGGACAGCAGCAGCGCCTTCAAGCGCTCGGGCTGCGAGAGGAGCAGCGTGGCTCGCTTGTAGGCGGCGAAGCGGCGAGCGAAGCCGATGGTGAGGACGCGGGGGTCGAGCACGCCCTCGGCCCACGCCGCGTCGGACTCGCTGACCCCGTGGGCGAGGAGCGACGCCTTCAGCCGCTGGCGAACGAACGCCACCAGCCGCTCCCGGCTCTGCTCCCGCACCCGCCACAGCTCGTCGTCGCGGGTCTTGTGCAACCGCTCCCAGTCCGCCGCGTCGGCGTGGCTCCAGTCGGGGAGGACGTAGCGGGAGAGGAGGTCGTCCATCTCGTCGGTGACCCACGTGTACGCGTGTACGCCGTTGGTGACGGCCTTGATGGGCGCTTCCTCGGGCGGGAGGTCGGGCCACAGGCCGGAGAACATCTGCCGGCTGACGTGGCCGTGCAACTGGGACACACCGTTGGACATGCCGGCCAGGCGCAAGCCCATGACGGCCATGTTGAAGGGGACGTCGGGCGGCTCGCCGGGCAGGTGGCCCAAGGCCATGAGGTCGTCGAAGCGCACGCCGCACTCCTCGGCCCATCCCGTGAAGTAGCGGTGCATCAACTCGCGGGGGAAGCGGTCGATCCCCGCGGGCACAGGCGTGTGGGTGGTGAAGATGGTGCCGGCCCGCACGGCCTCGACCGCCTCGGGGAAGGACAGGCCCTCCTTGGTCATCAGCCGGCGGATGCGCTCGAGGCCCAGGAACCCGGCGTGACCCTCGTTGGTGTGGAACACCTGCGTGGTCTCGCCCACGGCGTCGAGGGCGCGCACGCCGCCCACGCCCAGGAGGATCTCCTGGCGGATGCGGTGCTCGGTGCCGCCGCCGTACAAGCGGTCGGTGACCTGGCGGCCCTCCTCGGTGTTCTCCTCGATGTCGGCATCGAGCATGTAGAGCCGCACCCGGCCCACGTCGGCCCGCCAGATCTGGGCGTGCAGGGGCGAGCCGGCCAGGTCGACCTCGACCCGGGCCCCCTCGACCAGGGTGAGGGCCATGGCGTGGGGGTCGAGGATGGGGTAGCGCTCCTGCTGCCAGCCGTCGGCGTTCAGCTCCTGGCGGAAGTAGCCCTGCCGGTAGAACAGGCCCACGCCCACGAGGGGAACGCCCAGGCTGCTGGCCGCCTTGAGGTGGTCGCCGGCGAGCACACCCAAGCCCCCCGAGTACTGGGGCAGGGCTTCGGCGATGCCGAACTCGGGCGAGAAGTAGGCCACGGCCCGCAGGTCGCTCTGCTGCTTCTGGAACCACAGCGGCGTGGTGAGGTAGCGGTCCATGTCGCCCGCCACCTCGTGGAGGTAGGCCATGAACTGCGAGTCGTCGGCCAGCGCCTCCAACCGCTCCCGGCCCACCAGGCCCAGCAGCCGCACGGGATCGTGGCCGGTGACCTCCCACGTGGCCGGCTCGACCCAGCGGAACAGGTCGCGGGTGCGGCCGTCCCAGGACCAGCGAAGGTTCATGGCCAGGCGGTGCAGCGGCGCCAACGGCTCCGGCAACTTGGCCCGAACGGTGAAGCTGCGAAGTGCCCTCATACGGCGATGACCCTAGCCTCGGGGGTTTCGACCGCTGTCCGGGAGTGGTAGGCCAATAGATGGTGCTTCCCCGCCTCACGATCGACGACATCCGTCCGAGCACGCCCAACCGCTACCCGGCCAAGGCCGTGGTGGGCGAGGTCGTGCGGGTGTCGGCCGACATCTTCAAGGACGGCCACGACGTGCTGGCCGCTCGGGTGCGCTGGCGGTCCCGCAACAACGGCGCCAAGTGGGCGATCGCCGCCATGCACGAGCTGGTGAACGACCGATGGGAGGCGGTCGTCGAGCCCTCCACGCTCGGCCCCCACGAGCTGGTGGTCGAGGCGTGGACCGACCGCTACGCGACCTGGCGCCACAAGGCCACCACCAAGGTGAGCGCGGGCCAGGACATCGAGGTGGAGCTGGAGGAGGGCGCCCGCCTTATGGACGAGCGGGCCGCGGTCAAGGGCACCAGCCGGGAGGACCAGGAGCGCCTGTTCGCGGCGGCCGCCGCCCTCAGGGACGTGGGCCGGTCCACACCGCAGCGCCTGGGCATCGCCCTGGAGGCCGGCATCGCCGAGCTGTTCGCCGGGCCCGAGGTCGCCACCGACCTCACCGCCTCGCCCGCCATGCCCCTGTGGGTCGACCGGGAGCGAGCCCTGTACGGCGCCTGGTACGAGCTGTTCCCCCGGTCCTACGGCGGCTTCCGCGGCACCATCGAGCGCCTGCCGGCCGTGGCCGAGATGGGCTTCGACATCCTCTACCTGCCGCCCATTCACCCCATCGGCCGCAGCTTCCGCAAGGGCAAGAACAACACCCTCGACCCCCAGCCCGACGACGTGGGCAGCCCGTGGGCCATCGGTGGCCCGGAGGGCGGCCACACCGCCATCGCCCCCGAGCTGGGCGACTTCGACGACTTCGCCGCCCTGGTCGACGCCACCCAGGCGCACGGCATGGAGATCGCCCTCGACTACGCCCTCCAGTGCTCGCCCGACCACCCGTGGGTCAAGGAGCATCCCGAGTGGTTCCACCACCGCCCTGACGGATCCATCGCCTACGCCGAGAACCCCCCGAAGAAGTACCAGGACATCTACCCCCTCAACTTCTGGCCGGGGCGCGACGAGGACCGCCAGGCCCTCTGGGACGCGTGCAAGGACATCCTCGACTTCTGGATCGGCAAGGGCGTGCGCATCTTCCGGGTCGACAACCCGCACACCAAGCCCATGGCCTTCTGGGCCTGGCTCATCCCCGCCGTGCAGACCGACCACCCCGACATCGTCTTCCTGGCCGAGGCCTTCACCCGCCCCAAGGTGATGGCCAAGCTGGCCGAGGTCGGGTTCAGCCAGTCGTACACGTACTTCACCTGGCGCACGGTGCAGCACGGCGAGGACGGCCTGCGCGCCTACCTGGAGGAACTGGCCCACTCGCCCAAGGCCGACTACATGCGGCCCAACTTCTGGCCCAACACGCCCGACATCCTCTCGGGCCCGTTGCGCAACGGGCCCCTGGCCGCGTTCAAGCAGCGGCTGGTGCTGGCGGCCGGGCTGTCGCCGTCGTACGGCATCTACAGCGGCTACGAGCTGGGCGAGAACGAGCCCGCGTCGGACACCAACGAGGAGTACCTCAATTCCGAGAAGTACGAGATCAAGCAGCGGGACTGGAACGACCCGCGGTCGCTGGCCTCGTGGATCGGCCTGGTCAACGAGATCCGCCGGCGCCATCCGGCGCTGCACCGCCTGCGGAACATCCACTTCCACGACTCGACCAACGACATGGTGATGGCTTGGTCGAAGCACACCGAGGACCGCAGCGACGTGGTGCTCACGGTCGCCAACCTCGATCCGTTCGACACGCAGGAGGCCACCCTCACCGTCGACCTCGGGTTGCTGGGCCTTCCGTGGGACCAGAGCTTCGAGGCCTACGACGAGCTCACCGGCCAGTCGTTCACGTGGCAGGGGTCGCACCCGTACGTGCGCCTCGACCCGCACCAGGCCGCCCACGTCCTGCACCTCAGGCCGTTCGCGTGAGCGGCCTGGTCACCCCCGACGACCTGCGGTGGTACCAGCGGGCCGTGTTCTACGAGGTGCTCACGCGCGGCTTCTACGACTCGAACAACGACGGCACCGGCGACCTCCCCGGCCTCACCGAGAAGCTGGACTACATCGAGTGGCTGGGCGTCGACTGCATCTGGCTGCTGCCGTTCTACAAGTCGCCCCTGCGCGACGGCGGGTACGACATCAGCGACTTCTTCAGCGTGCTGCCCGAGTACGGCGACCTGGCCGACGTCGTGCGGTTGGTGGAGGAGGCCCACCGCCGGGGCCTGCGCATCATCGCCGACCTGGTGATGAACCACACCAGCGACCAGCACCCGTGGTTCCAGGAGAGCCGCCAGGACCGGACCAATCCGAAGGCCGACTGGTACGTGTGGAACGACGACGACCATCGTTGGTCCGAGGCCCGGGTGATCTTCGTCGACACCGAGAAGTCGAACTGGACCTGGGACCAGCAGCGCCAGCAGTACTACTGGCACCGGTTCTTCAGCCACCAGCCCGACCTCAACTACGACAACCCCGAGGTCCAGCTGGCCATGTTCGACGTGGTGAAGTTCTGGCTGGACATCGGCCTCGACGGCTTCCGTCTCGACGCCGTGCCCTACCTCTACGAACGAGACGGCACCAACGGCGAGAATCTGCCGGAGACGCACGAGTACCTGCGGCGGTTGCGCAAGGAGGTCGACGCCTCGTTCCCCGGCAAGGTGCTGCTGGCCGAGGCCAACCAGTGGCCGGCCGACGTCGTCGACTACTTCGGCGACGGCGATGAGTGCCACATGTGCTTCCACTTCCCGCTCATGCCCCGCATGTTCATGGCCATCCGCCGCGAGCAGCGCATGCCCATCACCGAGATCCTCGCCCAGACCCCGGAGATACCCGACGGCTGCCAGTGGGGCATCTTCCTGCGCAACCACGACGAGCTCACGCTCGAGATGGTCAGCGATGAAGAGCGCGACTACATGTACACGGAGTACGCGAAGGACCCGCGCATGCGCCGCAACATCGGCATCGGGCGCCGCCTGGCCCCGCTGGTGGAGAACGACCGCCGGGTGGCCGAGCTGCTGCACGCCTTGCTGTTCTCCATGCCCGGCAGCCCGGTCCTGTACTACGGCGACGAGATCGGCATGGGCGACAACATCTACCTGGGCGACCGGGACGGCGTACGCACGCCCATGCAGTGGTCCCCGGACCGGAACGCCGGTTTCAGCAAGGCCGACTTCGCCCAGCTCTACCTCCCACCCCTCATGGACCCGGTGTACGGGTACCAGGCGGTGAACGTGGAGGCCGAGGTGCGGGACAAGTCGTCCAACCTGCACTGGATGAAGCGGATGCTCGAAGTACGTCGCCAGCATCCCCTCTTCGGCACCGGGTCGATGGAGATCATCCCGGTCGAGAACCCGTCCGTGCTCACGTACGTGCGCGAGGAGGGCGACGACGTCGTGCTGTGCGTGAACAACCTGTCCCGCTTCGCCCAACCGGCGGAGCTGCCGTTACAGCGCTTCGCCGGGCGCACGCCACTCGAGCTGCTGGGCCGGGTGCCGTTCCCCCGGATCGGCGAGCTGCCGTATTTCGTGACACTCGGCCCCTACTCGTTCTACTGGTTCCAACTGGCGGAGACGCCGTCATGATCGACGCCGCCTCGCTCGAGAAGGTCCTGCCCGACTACCTCAGCCGCCAGCGCTGGTACGGCGGAACAGAGGTGCCGTCCACCGTGCGGGTGCGGGGCATCGACGAGCCTGTCGAGGGTCTCACCTGGGTCCTGGTCGACGTCGACTCCGGCGATGGGACGGACACCTACCAAGTCGTCGTGGGCCATCGCCCGGCCACCGAGCCGCCGGGGTTCGTGCAAGGCCACGAGGAGGGCGTGCTGGGCACGGTCGACGGCTTGCTGCTGTACGACGCCATCCTCGATCCCGGCCTGGCCCTCTCCCTGCTCGGTGTGGTGGTGCCGGGTGAGAAGGCCGAGGTGGTCCGGCCCATGGGCGCCGAGCAGTCGAACTCGTCGCTGGTGTACGACAACCGGCTCGTCCTCAAGCTCTTCCGGCGGCTGGTGCCGGGCGGCAACCCCGACGTCGAGGTGGTCACCGCCCTGGTGGCCAACGGCTTCGAGAACGTGCCCCGGCCCGTGGGCGTTTGGGAGCGGGGCGACTACGACCTGGCCATCTGCCAGGAGTTCCTGGCCGAGGCGGCCGAGGGCTGGTCCCTGGCCCTCACGTCGCTGCGCGACTTCTACGCGGCCGACTGCGACGACCCGGCCGAGTGCGGCGGCGACTTCGCGCCCGAGGCCGAGCGGTTGGGCGACGTCACCGCCCACATGCACGTCGCCCTGGCCCAAGCGTTCGGCCGCCACCCGAGCGACCCCGAGGCGTGGGCCGAGTCGCTGTCCCGCCACCTGGCCAAGCTCGACCCGAACGACGTCGACCAGGCCGCCGCCGCCCGCTTCGTCGAGCGCCTGCGGGCTGTGGTCGACCCGGGCCAGTCCATCCGCGTCCACGGCGACTACCACCTGGGCCAGGTCCTGCGCACGGCCGCCGGGTGGTACGTCCTCGACTTCGAGGGCGAGCCCACCCGCCCCCTGGAGGAGCGCACCCGGCCCACGTCGCCGCTCAAGGACGTGGCCGGGATGGTGCGGTCGTTCCACTACGCGTCGCGGGTGGCGGTGGCCGAGCAGGCCGAGGGTCAGCGCCAGGCCATCGCCCCCAAGGCCGAGAAGTGGGAGCTGCGCAACCGGGAGGCCTTCCTGCAGGGGTACGTGGCCGCGGCCGCCGGTACCGGCCTCCTGCCGGCCGACGAGGCCAGCCGGGACACGGTGCTGGCCACCTTCGAGCTGGACAAGGCGGTGTACGAGGTGCTCTATGAGCGCCAGTACCGGCCGGATTGGCTGGACATTCCGCTGAGCGCCCTGCGCCGCCTCCTCGCCGAATAGCCCATTCGTCGCCCCGCCCACCGCCTCGTCCCGCTGGAGCATTCTCGTCACGCCCGCGCCCACCACGACGCATGGGAACGACGAGAACGGCCCGAGAGGGGCTGGGCCCCCGCCCCGTCACTTCGACAGAAGCGCGTCACCCCCTGAAGGCCTTCTGTCGCACGGAGTTCCCGTGCAGGCGTGCGTCACTCCTTGAAGCGCTTCTCGCCGATCGATGGTGCCGGCACGGGCCCGATGGGGTATGAACGGGGCCATGCCCGCCAAGCGAGCCGCCCCTCCCGCGCCCGCCCCCGCGCCCGCCGCTGACCCGATCGCCACCGAGTTGGCCCGCCTGCTCGCTGGGGAGCACCACAACCCCCACCAGGTCTTGGGCCTGCACGAAACGGCCGACGGCGGCAAGGTCGTGCGGGCCTACCGGCCCGGCGCGGTGGCCATGCGGGTGATCCCGGCCGGCGGCCAGGCCCGCGACATGGAGCGGGTGCGGGACAGCGTGTTCGTGGCCGAGGTCCCGCCCGAGACCACCGCCTACACGCTCGAAGCCGTGTTCGACGACGGCAGCATCGTCCAGTACGACGATCCCTACCGCTTCTGGCCCACCGTCGGCGACATCGACCTCCACCTGTTCGGCGAGGGTCGCCACCGCCGGCTCTGGCAGGCGCTCGGCGCCCACCACCGCACCCACCAGGGCGTGCCGGGCACGTCGTTCTCCGTGTGGGCCCCGTCGGCCCGGTCGGTGCGGGCGGTGGGCGACTTCAACCTGTGGGACGGCCGGGTCCACCCCATGCGGGCGTTGGGCTCGTCGGGCGTGTGGGAGATCTTCATCCCCGGCGTGGAGCCAGGCACCCGCTACAAGTTCGAGATCCTCACGTCCTCCGGCCACCTGCTCCTGAAGGCCGACCCCATGGCGTTCCAGACGGAGGAGCCGCCGGGCACCTCCAGCATCGTGGCCCGGCCCCCGCAGCACCAGTGGGCCGACGCGGGCTGGATCACCGAGCGCGACGCCCGTCCCGACGCGCCCCGGCGCCCGATGTCGGTGTACGAGGTGCACCTGGGTTCGTGGCGCCACAACACCGAGGACGGGGACCGGCCGCTCACCTACCGGGAGCTGGCCGACCAGCTGCCCGTGTACTGCACGGACATGGGCTTCACCCACGTCGAGCTCATGCCCGTGGCCGAGCACCCGTTCGGCGGCTCGTGGGGCTACCAGGTCTCGTCGTACTACGCGCCCACCGCCCGCTACGGCGACCCCGACGACTTCCGCACTCTGGTCGACGCCCTCCACCAGGCCGGCATCGGCGTGATCGTCGACTGGGTGCCCGCCCACTTCCCCCGTGACGAGTGGGCGCTGGCCCGCTTCGACGGTTCCGCCCTGTACGAGCACGCCGACCCCCGCAAGGGCGCCCACCCCGACTGGGGCACGCTCGTGTTCAACTTCGGCCGCAACGAGGTGCGCAACTTCCTCATCGCCAACGCCCTGTACCTGCTGGAGGAGTTCCACATCGACGGGCTGCGGGTCGACGCGGTGGCGTCCATGCTGTATCTCGACTACTCCCGCAAGGCCGGCGAGTGGGTCCCCAACATGTTCGGCGGGCGGGAGAACCTCGAAGCCGTTTCCTTCCTCAAGGAGATGAACGAGGTCCTGTACGGCGAGCACCCCGGCGCCATCACCGTGGCCGAGGAATCGACGGCGTGGCCCGCCGTCTCCCGCCCCACCTACCTGGGCGGGCTGGGCTTCGGCTTCAAGTGGAACATGGGCTGGATGCACGACACCTTGGACTACTTCTCCAAGGACCCGATCTACCGCCGCTACCACCACAACGAGCTGACCTTCGGCCTCCTCTACGCGTTCAGCGAGAACTTCGTACTGCCCTTGTCGCACGACGAGGTGGTGCACGGCAAGGGATCGTTGCTCAACAAGATGCCGGGCGATCGCTGGCAGCAGTTCGCCAACCTGCGGGCCCTGTTCGCGTGGATGTGGGCCCACCCCGGCAAGCAGTTGCTGTTCATGGGCGGCGAGCTGGGTCAGGACCGCGAGTGGTCGCACGATCGCAGCCTCGACTGGCACCTCCTCGAGCACGAGAGCCACCGGGGCGTGCAGACGTTGGTGCGGTCGCTGAACGATCTCTACCAGCAGCACCCGGCCCTGTGGCAGCGGGACTCGGTACCCGAGGGGTTCCGCTGGATCGACGCCAGCGACGTGGAGAACAACGTGCTGTCGTTCCTGCGCTTCGGGGACGAAGGACCGCCCCTCGCGTGCATCGCCAACCTGTCGCCCATGCCCCGCTACGCCTACCGCATCGGCCTGCCCGTGGCCGGGATGTGGGACGAGGCCCTCAACACCGACGCCACCGAGTTCTGGGGGAGTGGGGTGGGCAACGCCGGGCATGTCGAAGCGGTGGACGACACCTGGCACGGCCTCCCGTTCTCGGCCGAGGTGGTCCTGCCCCCGCTGGGCGTCCTCTGGTTGGTGGCGCGGCAGGCGTAGGGGCGCCCAGCCGGTACGGTCACATTTCGTCGGCGCTTCGGAACTCGGCGCCGGCCCGCCGCTCCGCCGGCCGGCAAGCCGGTACCGTCATCTCCTGTTGCCATGCCCACGCTGATCGTCCACGGCCACTTCTACCAACCGCCCCGGGAGAACCCGTGGACGGAGGAGGTGGCGCGCGAGGCGTCGGCGGCGCCCTTCCACGACTGGAACGAGCGCATCACGGCCGAGTCCTACCGCCCCAACGGGTGGGCCCGGATCGTCGACGACGCCGGCCGGGTGGTCGCCATCGTCGACAACTACGAGCAGCTCTCGTTCAACATGGGCCCCACCCTGCTGGCTTGGATGGAGCGGCACTCGCCCGACACCTACCAGCGCATCATCGAGGCCGACCGGGCCACGGGCGGTGCCATCGCCCAGGCCTACGGCCACATGATCCTGCCCCTGGCCTCGCCCCGCGACCTGCGCACGCAGGTGCGGTGGGGGCTGGCGGACTTCGAGCACCGGTTCGGTCGCCGGGCCGAGGGCATGTGGCTCCCGGAGACGGCCGTGAACGGCGACGTACTGGCTGTCCTCGTCGAGGAGGGCGTGCAGTTCACCATCCTGGCCCCGGCTCAGGCAGCCGAGCCCGTCGACACCCACCAGCCCTACCTGTGGCGCCACCCGGACGGTCGCACCCTCACCGTGGTGTTCTACGACGGCGGCCTGTCCCACGACCTGGCCTTCGGGTTGAGCGGCCTGTCCAGCCAGGCCTTCGTGGACCGGGTGGCCGGGGAGGGCGACGGCATCGTGGCCGTGGCCACCGACGGCGAGACCTTCGGGCACCACCACCGCTGGGGCGAGCGCATGATCGCCCACGCCCTCACCCAGGAGGCCCCCGCCCGGGGGGTCGACGTGGCGACCCTCACCGCCTGGCTGCGGGACCACCCGGCCACCGAGGAGGTGCGTATCCGGGAGAGCTCGTGGTCGTGCGTCCACGGGGTGGGCCGTTGGATGGAGGACTGCGGTTGCTCGACGGGCGGCGAGCCGGGGTGGAACCAGCGCTGGCGGGCGCCGCTACGGGCCGCCCTCGACCAACTCAGGGATGCCGCGGCCGGGGTGTTCGAGCGCCGGGGCGCGGCCGTGCTGCGGGACCCGTGGGCGGCTCGGGATGCGTACGTCGACGTGCTGCTGGGCCGGCGCACGCCCGAGGAGTTCGCGGCCGAGCACGTGGCCGGCGACCGGCCCGGCGATCGAGTGGAGGCCTTCACCCTCCTCGAGTCACAGCGCCATGCCATGGCCATGTTCACGTCGTGCGGCTGGTTCTTCAACGACCTGGCCGGCCTGGAGACCGTGCAGGTGCTGCGGTACGCGGCGCGCGTCCTCGACCTGCTCGGCGAGTTGGGGGAGACCGGCCACACCGAGCCCTTCCTCGACGTGCTGGCCAAGGCCGAGAGCAACGACCCGAGCGAGGGCACCGGCCGGGACGTGTGGGAGCGCCACGTCGTGCCCGCCCGGGTCGACGAATCCCGGGTGGTCGCCCACCTGGCCCTGCGCGAGTTGCTGGAGGACCTGCCGGCGCCGACGCGCGCGGCCGCCTTCGACGTGCGGGTGGTCGACCACGCCCACGCCGACCGCGGCGCGCTGTCGCTGTGCTCGGGCCTCCTGCGCCTCACCCACCGGCGCACGGGCCGGGTGACCGAGCACGCGTACGGGGCCCTGCACCTGGGGGGCCTGGAGGTGGTCGGCGCCAGCCGTCCGGCCGACGCCCGCCGGGACCAGGATTCCCTCACCTTCCTGCGTCAGGCCTTTGCCAAGGGCGCGCCGGTCACGACCTTGCTGCGCCTGCTGGGCGACGGGTTCGGGCCCCACGAGTTCGGCCTCGAGTCGGCCCTGCCCGACGCGGCCGAGCAGATCGTGGAGTCGGCGGCCACCGCCCTCACCGACCGCTTCGCCCAGGCCTATGCCCTCCTGTTCGAGGACCACCAGCACACCCTCGTGGCCCTGTCCCGGTCCGGCTATCAGCTGCCGGCCGAGCTGCGCGCCCCGGGCGAGCTGGCCCTGACCCGCCGGCTGGTGCAGGAGGTCGTCAACCAGCAGGGGTCGCTCGACCCGGCCGACTACGCCAGCGCCATCCAGATCGCCCGCCAGGCCGAGGCCAGCGGGCTGGTGATCGACACGCCCGCGGCCCGGGCCACCGTGGGCCGGCTCCTGGAGCGGGCGGTGGCCGCGGCCGTGGCCGAGCCCGGCAACCCCGATCGCATCGACGCGGCCCAGGCCGCCCTGCGGATCGCGACCGAGCTGGGGCTGCACGTCGACACCAGCCGGGCCCAGGAGCTCGTGTACGACGCGCTGGCCGGAGGTGCCCCCGAGTTGCGGGCCCTGGGGGCGGCCCTCCACCTCGCGGTGAAGTAGAGGTCGAGGCCGGGTCGGGGTCGAAGTCGAGGTCGAGGTCGAGGGGTCAGGGCTTCTGGCGAGCGGCGAGCGGCGGGCTGGCGGGCCCCGGGCCGCGGCGTCAGCCGGCTTCGCTGGCGGGGACGCTGGCCCGCAGGTCGGCGGCGGCCTGCTCGGGCGAGACCACGTTGATCATCACGCCCGTGCCCAGCTCGAAGCCCGCGACCGTCGTCAGCTTGGGCAGCACGTGCACGTGCCAGTGGTACGGCCCGCTGGCCCGGTACGGGGCCGAGTGGAACACGAGGTTGTAGGCGATGTCGCCCACGTTGGCCCGCAGGCTGTGCAGGGCGTCGCGGATGGCCCGCCCGACGGCGGCCACGTCCCGGGGATGGGCCCGGTGCAGGTGGGGGTCGTGGATGCGGGGGATCACCAGCATCTCGTAGGGCGTGCCGCTCCAGAACGGGCAGACCACGAGCACGTCGCCGTCGGCATACACGACCCGGTGGCTGGCTTCCTCCTCGGCCTCGAGGATCGTGCAGATGAGGCAGCTGCCCTCGAAGCGGGCGAAGCCGGCCTGCTCGTCCACGATCTCGCGGGGCACGAACGGCATGCCCAGCAGCTGGCCGTGCGGGTGCTCGAGCGACGCCCCCGCTTCGCGGCCCGCGTTGACGAGGGCCTGGCTGTAGCGGAGGTTGGGGGTGTTGGCGTGCTCCTCGATGCGGTCCCGGATGGCCGCCATCACCAGGCCGGCCTGGGCATCGGTGAGGTCGGCCCACCCGGCGTCGTGCTGGGGCGAGAACACCAGCACCTCGTGGATGCCGCTGGCCGGGGCCTGGGTGAAGACCGGGCCCAGGTGGCTCACCACCATGGGGGAGTTGCCCTGGAACGCCGGGTACAGGTTGGGGACCACGCGCACCAGCCACTTGCCGTTGGGCTCGTACGTCTCCAGGGCCGGCGGCGTGGCTTCCTCGTTGCCGGGGCAGAAGGGGCACGGGCGGCGGGGTTCGCTCTCGACCGGGAGGGATCGAGGGAAGAAGGCGGCCGGTCGGCTCGCCCGCTCGACGGTGACGACGACCCAGCGCCCGGTCAGTGGGTCGAGGCGGAGTTGGCTCATGTGGCCGCGGGCGGGGGCGTACAGGCGTGCACCGAATGCAACCGTAGCGCGCCCACTACCGTGCCTTTTGTGTTCCGGCGCATGGATCCGGCAGGGCCCCCGCCGTCGAACCCACGGCGGCGCCACGCCCGCTACCGGCAACGGCAGGTGCGCGCCTTCTCTCCCTGGTGGCGATCGCAGCCGGACCCGGCCGGCTCGCCGCCCCGCTCCCTGGCCGACTTCGCCGCTCCGGCGGCCGCCGGTGACCTGGTCCTGCGCCCGGACGTGCCCTCCATGCTGCGGTCGGGCCCGCGGGGGCTGGCGGCCCGGACGTTCGGGCGCCGGCTGCTCGGGCACCAGCAGGTCGTCAACCGACGGGTGCTCGTCCCCCGGTACAAGCCCGTGCTGTGGCTGCTCGCCCAGGCCGGGGCCGATGGGGTGCCGGTGGGGTACTCCGAGCGGGACGTGCGCTGGCTGGGGGAGGTCGGCGCCCGCTGGCTGGCCGACGCCGGGGTGGCACCGTCGGACGTGATCGTGAACGTGCTGCCCGCCGGTCCCGACCTGGGCTGGTGGCAGGTGGCGCTGGGGGCGCGGGCGGCCGGGCTGTCGGCCCTGCACCTGCCCCATGCCGCGGGCGGCGGCTCGCCCGAGGAGGTCGCCCGCCTGCGCCCCACCGTGCTGGTCGGGCGGCCCATGGACGTGCTGCGGCTGCTGGAGTCGGGCCTGCTGCGGGACGTCCACCTGGTGCTGGTCGTGGGCGGGGGCGTGACGCCGCCGGTGGATGACGGCCTGCGGTCGCGCATCGAGTCGTCCCTGGCGGGGACGGGCGGCACGTGCCTGGCCGCCTGGGCGCCGCCGGGCGTGCGGGCGCTGTGGGTGGAGTGTTCGGGCGGCCCGGCCACCGGGTTCCACACGTGGCCGGCCATCGAGACCATCGAGCTGCTCGACCCGCTGTCCGGCGTGGGCGTGCCCGACGGGGCCGGCGGTGAGGTGGTGTGGAGCGCGGTGGGCTGGCACGGCACCGTGTTCCTGCGCCTGCGCACGGGCGTGTTCGCCACCGTGGACGAGGGCCGGTGCCCGGCGTGTGGGCGGGTGGCGCCCCGGTTGGGCGTGGTCGCCGATACTCCGCGCTATCTCGCCGTGCTCGACCGCCATCCCGACGTGCGTGGCTGGCAGGCCGAGTTGCGCACGGTCGACGGGGTGGAGGAGCTGGTCGTGTTCGTGGCCGTCCAGGAGCCCGGCCTGTTGAGCGGGCTGGAGCCGTTGCTGCGGGAGCTCGACGCCGAGCTGTCGGTCACGCAGTTCGTGGTGGTGGACCGGGCCGATCTCGACGCCCGGCTGGCCGCCCACGACGACGCCCGGGTCGTCGATCTGCGCACCACCTGACACCTGCCTGCCCGGGGGCGGGCTGGGGAGATTGTCACACCCCCGTCGTACGCTGGTACCTGCCATGACCGCCTACCTCGACCACGCCGCCACCACGCCCCTGCGCCCCCAGGCGCTCGAGGCCATGCTCCCGTACCTCACGGAGCACTTCGGCAACCCGTCGGGGTCGCACGCCGTGTCCCGGCGGGCCAAGCAGGCCATCGAGGAAGCGCGGGACGTGGTGGCCGCCGGCCTGGGCTGCCAGCCGGCCGAGGTCGTCTTCACCGGCGGCGGCACCGAGGCCGACAACCTGGCCATCACCGGCGCGGCCCGGGGCGGCACGGTGGTGTGCACGGACGTCGAGCACCACGCCGTCCTCCACGCCGTGCAGGCGCTGGGCGGCAGGGCCGTGCCGTTCGACCGGCTCGCCGGTGCGCTCGATGCCGGCGTCACCGTCGTGTCCGTCATGCTGGCCAACAACGAGGTGGGCACCATCCACGACCTCGGGGCGGTGCGGGCACTGTTGCCGCCCGGTGCCGTCCTCCACACCGACGCCGTGCAGGCCTTCCCCTGGCTCGACGTCGCCGCCCTGGCCGCCGCCGCCCACCTCGTGTCCGTGTCCGCCCACAAGTTCGGCGGGCCCAAGGGGGTGGGCGCGCTGGTGGTCCGGTCGGGGGTGCAGCTCCAGCCCATCCTCCATGGCGGGGGCCAGGAGCAGGAGCGGCGCAGCGGGACGCACAACGTGGCCGGCATCGTGGGCATGGCCGCGGCCGTGCAGGCCACGGTCGACGAGCGAGTGGCCGTGGTCGAGCGGGTGGGGCGCCTCCGGGATCGCCTGGCCGACGGCCTGCTGGCGGCCGTGCCCGGCGCGGTGGAGACGGGAGAGCGGGCCACCAAGGTGGCGGGCAACTGCCACATCCGCTTCCCCGGCATCGAGAGCGAGGCCCTCCTCGTCCTGCTCGACGACGCCGGGGTGTGTGCCTCGGCCGGCTCGGCGTGCGCCAGCGGGGCCATCGAGCCATCCCACGTCCTCACCGCCATGGGCATTCCCCGGCACGAGGCGCTCAGCGCCGTGCGCTTCTCGCTGGGCACCACCACCACCGACGCCGACGTCGACTTGGCGCTCAAGATCGTGCCCGACGCCGTGGCCCGGTTGCGGGAGGGCTGAGCCGTGCGCGTGCTGGTGGCCATGTCGGGCGGGGTGGACTCGTCGGTCGCGGCCGCTCTCCTGCTCGAGGACGGCCACCAGGTGGTGGGCGCCACCATGAAGTTGTGGGGCGGGGCGTCGGACTCGGGGTGCTGTTCGGTGGCGGACGTGGAGGATGCCCGGCGGGTGGCCCAGCAGCTCGGCATCACCCACCACGTCTTCAACTTCGGGGACGACTTCGAGGAGCGGGTCGTCGCCCCCTACGTCGCCGCCCACGCGGCTGGGCGCACGCCCAACCCGTGCGTGGAGTGCAACCGCCACCTCAAGTTCGACCGGTTCCTGGCCCGGGCCACGCAGCTGGGGTTCGATGCCGTGGCCACCGGGCACCACGCCCGGGTCGTGCGGAGCTCGGGTGGGCGGTGGCGGCTGGTGCGGGGAGCCGACGCGGCCAAGGACCAGTCGTACGTGCTGCACATGCTCGGCCAGGACGCCCTGGCCCGCACCCTCCTCCCCGTGGGCGAGCTGACCAAGGCCGAGGTCCGCCGCCGGGCGGCCGCCCTGGACCTGCGCACGGCGGCCAAGCCCGACAGCCAGGACGTGTGCTTCATCACCGCGACGGGCGGCCGGGAGGCGTTCCTCGGTGACCGCATCGCGCTGCACCCCGGCCGCCTGGTCGACCACGAGAGCGGCGCCGCCCTGGGCACGGTGGCGGCCGTCGAGCTCGTGACCCTGGGCCAGCGCCGGGGCCTGGGCGACGGCGGCGACGGCCGCCGGCGGTACGTGGTGGCCGTCGACGTGCCCGCGGGCGAGGTGCGGCTGGCGAGCGGGCCGCCTCTGGTTGCCGAGCTGGCGGTGACGGGGATGGCCTGGGTCGACCAGCCGGTGGTCGACGGGACGGCCGTGCTGGTCCAGTGCAGCGCCCACGGACGGGCAGTGGCCGCGGTGGTGGGCGGAGACGACGGCGGCACGGTGGTGGTGCGCTTCGTCGAGCCACAGCGGGCGGTGGCGGCCGGCCAGTCGGTGGTCCTCTACGACGGCGATGCCGTGTTTGGAGGGGGGATGGCCGGGTGACGACGCCGCGCCAGGCGGGCCCGGGCATGGCGTTGGCGGCCATCGCCATCGTGTTCGCCGTAGGCGTGATCGTGGGATTTGCCCTGGCACGTGCCATTTGATTGCAGAAAAACCTGCCGAGACTCATAGGTCGGCGCACGTTCTGCCGATACGATCGATTGCTCGACCAGGTATCGACGGGCGACACTCCGGGGCAGGCAATCCGAGCCGCATGGCGGCCGTGAGGGGGCAGGATGCGGGACGGCGGGACTTCTGGGAAGGATCGGACCGGTCGCGCCCTGGGCCCAGGCTGGTGGCGCCGGAGAGCGGCGGTTCCCGGCCGCGACTCGGTGAGCAGCGGCGCGAGCGGCGCCAGCCACGGCCCCGCGACCAGCGGCCCCGCAACCGGCGGCCCCGCAACCAGCATTGGGGCCCGGCGTGCCGTCCTCGGCCTCCTCGGTGTCCCCGCCCTGGTCCTGATCTCTCAGCTGTTCGGCCCGTCCGCCAACGCCATAGCCCCCACCTTCGTCAGCGCCAGCGTCTCGCCCAAGATCCAGTTCCTCAACGACACGGCCGGCACCACCTTCACCTTCACCGTCACCAACGCCAGCCCGGCGCGCTCGGTGGGTTCGGTCAGCATCCAGCGCCCCTCGGCCGACTGGACCGTCGTGGACTGCCCCCAGGCCCCGGCTGGGTGGACGGCCACCTCCGACGGCGCGCAGTGCCTGTACCAATCGTCCACCGGGACGGGTGACGACATCCCCGCCCGGCGCAGCTCGTCCGCCTTCCAGCTCCGGGCCACCACCACCCCGGGCACGGCCAACCGAGCCGGCGGGTGGCAGGTCCAGGTGAGCCCGTCCAGCTACATGCCCGAGTCCGGCTCCGGCGTGGGTGTTGCCAGTGGCGGCGCCGCCCTCACCACGACGGCCTACGCGGTCGAGGTGCTCGACGCCGTGGTCGCCGACGCCCCCGCCACCGTGGGCACCGCCTGCCCGCCGTCCAACCGGTCGGCCATCACCGGCACCACCAAGACGATCGTGCTCTGCGGCCGCAACCGCAGCAGCGGCACCCTCACCATGCAGTCGGCCCACTCCTCGCTGGGCGGCACCTTCCTCGGCAGCACGGGCAGCTTCAACAGCGGCCCGGTGGCAGGCAACAGCGCGGCCAGCACCGTGCTCGCCAACTGGCAGGGCACCGTCACCGGCACCAAGAGCACGGGTCGCAGCATCGTGGCCTCCCTGGGCGCCGCGGCCAGCCAGACCTCGCCCCAGCCCACACCCCCCAACACCACGTTCACCGGTTACGAGGCCCTCAACCAGCCCCCGGTGGTCGCCGCCGCCAACGCCACCACCCTCGAGGACCAGAACACCCCGGTCACCCTGAGCGCCACCGACGGCGACGGTGACCCCACCACCTTCGCCATCGCCTCGGGCCCGGGCACGGGCACGCTTGGCACCATCTCGGCCCCGTCGTGCTCGGGCGGCGTGCCCAACACGTGCACGGCCACCGTGACCTACACGCCCACGGCCGACACCAACGGCGCCGACTCCTTCACCTACACGGCCAGCGACAGCTTCGCCACCAGCACCCCGGCCACGGCCGACCTCACCGTGACGCCGGTCAACGACGCCCCCAGCTTCACCAAGGGCAGCGATCCCACCGTGGCCGAGGACTCGGGCACCAGCACGGTCAGCCTGTGGGCCACGTCCATCAGCGCGGGCCCGTCCGACGAGTCCTCGCAGACGGTCACCTTCAACGTCACCGGCAACACCAATCCGGGCCTGTTCGGCACGGCCCCGGCCGTCTCGTCTGACGGCACTCTCACCTACACGCCCGCGGCCAATGCCAACGGCAGCGCCACCATCACTCTCACCATTCAGGACAACGGCGGCACGGCCAACGGCGGCGCCGACACCAGCGCCCCCCAGTCGTTCGACATCAACGTCACCGCCGTGAACGACGCGCCCGCCTTCACCAAGGGCGCCGACGAGACCGTGCTGGAAGACGCCGGGGCGCAGACGGTGAACGGTTGGGCCACGGGCATCAGCCCGGGCCCGGCTGACGAGAGCGGCCAGACGGTCGCCTTCAACGTCACCAACAACACCAACAGCGCCCTGTTCTCGGCCGGCCCTGCCGTCGACAGCGCCGGCAACCTCACCTACACCCCTGCGCCCAATGCCAACGGCACCGCCACCATCACTCTCACCCTCCAGGACGACGGCGGCACGGCCAACGGCGGCGCCGACACCAGTGCGCCCCAGTCGTTCGCGATCAACGTCACCGCCGTGAACGACGCGCCCACCTTCACCAATGGCGGCACCCAGACGTCGCTCGAAGACGCCGGCCCGTTCGTCAACCCGGACTGGGGCTTCCCGGTGACGCCCGGCCCCGCCAACGAGTCCTCGCAGACGGTCACCTTCAACGTCACCAACAACACCAACCCGAGCCTGTTCAGCACGCAGCCCACGGTGGCGTCCGACGGGACCGTCCGCTACACCCCTGCGCCCGATGCCAACGGCAGCGCCACCATCACCGTCACCGCCCAGGACAACGGCGGCACGGCCAACGGCGGCGCCGACACCAGTGCGCCCCAGACCTTCACCATCAACGTCACCGCCGTGAACGACGCGCCCGCCTTCACCAAGGGCGCCGACGAGACCGTGCTGGAAGACGCCGGGGCGCAGACGGTGAACGGTTGGGCCACGGGCATCAGCCCCGGCCCGGCTGACGAGAGCGGCCAGACGCTGACCTTCAACGTCACCAACAACACCGACCCGTCGCTGTTCAGTGCCGGCCCTGCCGTCGACAGCGCCG
>DASRGI010000277.1:0-2204 GCA_035651095.1 Acidimicrobiales bacterium
GCCATCCCTCGGGGACCTCCAGCTCTCGGTCCGATTCGAGGATCGCCAGCCCCGCGTGAAGGCCGGTGAGCAGCTCGGGCCAGGCGTCGAAGGTGTAGGGCGGGTCCACGAGGGCCAGGTCCACCGGTGGGGCCGACGGCAACCAGCGCAGCACGTCGGATCGCACCACCGTGGCACGGTCGGCCGTGCCTGTGGTGTCCAGGTTGGCCTTCACGGCCTGGATGGCGCCCGGGTCGCTGTCCACGAAGGCGGCTCGGGATGCGCCCCGGGACAGGGCCTCGATGCCCATGGCGCCCGAGCCGGCGAACAGGTCGGCGACGGTCGCGCCCTCCACGGCGTCGAGGCTGGTCAGGATGTCGAAGATGGACTCCCGCACCCGGTCGCTGGTGGGACGGGTGGCCCGCCCGGGGGGCGCGACCAACCGCCGCCCCCTGGCCTCGCCCGCCACCACTCGCACGAGGCGGCAGGCTAGGGGGGTGTACGGCCTGGAGGAGACCATCGACTGCATCGACTGCGGCGGTTGCTGCCACCTGCTGGTGACGTGGGCACCCGACAACCTGCCCGTGGCGGGCGACGTGGTGGCGTACCGGTGCGAGGACTGCCTGGACCGCTGGGACGTGGTCGTGCCCGAGCCCGAGTCCGGGCCCCGGTCCGGGTCCGAGTTCTAGGTCCGTTCCGAACGGAGCCGCCGCCAGCGCAGGCCCCGGCGGGCCACGAGCACGGCGTAGGCGATCCCGGCCGGCACGACCACCCACCCGTACAGCCGGTGGCGGACGACGGCCAGCCACAACCCGGCGGCGACAGCTGCCACGCTGAGCAGGAGGTCGACCAGAATGATGCGAAGCCAGTTGCTGGCGTAGGCGGCGTCGTCGCTCGGCACGCCACCAGGATCGCGAACGAAAGGGAGTGCCGGTGCCGCTCGACCCGCAGGTGCAGATCATCCTCGACCAACTGGCCGAGAGCGGCGCGCCCGACCTCTACAAGCTGACCCCCGTCGAGGCCCGGGCGCAGTACGCGGCGTTCGCCAGCCTGGCCCCCCTCGAGCCGGTCGCCCGCACCGAGTCGGTCGAGATCCCCGTGCATGGCGGGAAGGTGGCGGCTCACATCTTCACCCCCGAGGCCGCCACCGGCGCCGTGCTCGTGTGGCTCCACGGCGGGGGCTGGGTCATCGGCGACCTCACCACCAGCGACGCCACCGCCACCGAGCTGGCCAACGCCAGCGGGTGCACGGTGGTCAACGTCGATTACCGCCTGGCGCCCGAGCACCCGTTCCCCACGCCGCTGGAGGACGCCTACGAGGCCGCCCGCTGGGTGGCCGACCACGCCGAGGACCTGGGTGTCGACCCCCGCCGCCTGGCCGTGGGGGGCGACTCGGCCGGGGGCAACCTCACGGTGGCCACCGCCCTGCTGGCCCGTGAGCGGGGCGGCCCCGACATCCGCTTCCAGCTGCTCGTCTATCCCGCCCTCGACGCCCGCATGAGCTACCCGTCCATCCGCGAGAACGGCAAGCGCCTCTTCCTCACGGCCGACAGCATGCGCTGGTTCTGGGACCACTACCTGGGCGGCCACGACCCCGAGCACCCGCACGCCTCGCCCCTGTACGCCGACGACGCCGACCTCGCCGCCCTGCCGCCGGCGTTGGTGATCACCGCCGAGTACGACCCGCTGCGGGACGAGGGCGAGGCCTACGCCGAGCGCCTGCGCCAGGTGGGCGTCGACGCCGCCAGCAGCCGGTACGACGGCCAGATCCACGGCTTCGTGGGCCTGTCGGCGCTGCTCAAGGACGGGCGCAAGGCGATCGACGAAGCCGGGGCGGCGTTGCGGGCGGCGCTGGCCTGACCGGCCCCGGCGCCCCCCCCACCCCACCCCACCCATCCCGTTCTCGTAACGCTGGCGCCGCCTATTCGGGCGTGAGCGTTACGAGAATGCGGGGGCGCCAGCCGGGTGCGGCCCCCGTCCCGTTCTAGGACTTGAAGAGGAACTCGGCCTCGTCGGGGTCGAGCAGGCTGCGAACCTCGTCCTCCAGGACGGGGTGGCCGGCCAGCAGCGGGTCGGCGTCCACGATCTCGAAGGCCACCTGCCGGGCCCGCTCGATCAGGGAACGGTCGTGTCGCAGCGAGGCCAGCTTCAGATCGGACCGCCCCTTTTGCCGGGTGCCCAGCAGGGTGCCCTCGCCCCGCAGCGCCAGGTCGACCTCGGCCAGC